>DASSUS010000083.1:0-22781 GCA_035706765.1 Gemmatimonadales bacterium | reverse complement strand
CGCGTAGGCGCGACAGCACGGCGCTCACCGTCGCGCGGCGGGCGCTCGACCTGATGCTCGACTCGGCGAACGCGACGGCGGGCGACGACTCCCCGCGGCTGGTGCGCGCCGCGCAGATCGGCGCGCTCGCCAAGGCGTGGGTCGTGACCGGCGAGGCGCGCTACCGGGAGGCCGGTCGCGACCTGGTGCGCGCCGTTTCGCGTGAGCTTCCCGACGTCGCCTCCCTTGCGGGGGAGGCCGTCTTCGCGGACCAGCAGTCGTTCATCCTGGAGCATGCGATGCTCGCGGCGGCCACCCTGGGCGAGCCCGGGGTCGAAGCGCGCGCGCGCGCCGCGCTCGATGTGCTGCTGCAGCGGGCCTACGCGCGGGGCTGGGGCGTCCGACACGCCGTCGGTGGAGGCGGAGGGGGAGGGGGAGGGGGAGGGGGAGGAGCGACTCCCGCCGGTCTCTTGCAGGATCAGGTGCAGGTTGCCGGCGCGTGTCTCGCGGCGCATCAGCTGAGCGGTGACAAACGCTATCTCGACATCGCGCTCGATCTCGCGGCGACCCTTGAACGCCGTTATGCCGATCCGCTCGGCGGCTATTACGACGCCGTGGAAGCACCCCCGGCAGGCGCGCCGATCGCCGCAACGGTACTCGCCGATCGGACCAAGCAGGCCGAATCCAATTCCTCCGCCGCGCGTGTGCTCGCGCGCCTATCCCAGATCACCGGAGATCCCGCCTACCGCCGCCGGGCGCAGGCCGCGCTCGAAGCGTTCGCCGGGAGCGTGCCTGGCGCCGGCATTCGCGCGACGACGTTCCTTGCCGCGGCGCGTGAAACCCTTACCCCCTGACGTCCAGCTTCACGACGTATAGTCGGAGTTGATGCGAACGTAGTCGGGAGAAAGATCGCAGGTCCACACTACCGCCTCCGATCGACCGAGACCGAGGTCGAGCCGGAGGTGGATCGTTTTCTGCTCGAAGATCGCGCGCGCCTTGGCGACGTCGGCCAGCGCGGTCGCTCCGCCGGACGCCAGCGTGAGCCAGCCGTCCGCCGAGGCCGCCTCGAGCGTGATGCGGTCGGCGACGAGCGCCACGCCCGCCACACCCGCTGCGGCGAGCACCCGGCCCCAGTTGGGATCGCCGCCGTAGATCGCCGTCTTCACGAGCATCGAACGCGCGATGGCGCGGCCGACCTCGCGGGCGTGCGCTTCCGTCTGAGCGCCGACGATCTGGATCTGGAGCTGTTTCGTGGCGCCCTCGCCGTCTTCGACCACCGCCAGCGCGAGCGTGCGCGCGACATCGGTGACCGCTTCCTCGAACAGCTTCCAGGTCGAGCCGTCCCGGGAAGGATCGATCCCGGCATGGCCGTTGGCGAGCAACAGGACCGTATCGTTGGTGCTCGTATCGCCGTCGACCGAGATCGCGTTGAAGGTGCGATCGACGACGCGCTTCCAGAACGGGCGCAGCGTGCCTGCCTCCGACACCGCGTCGGTCGTGAGCACGCCCAGCAGCGTGGCCATGTCGGGATGGATCATCCCGGCGCCCTTCGCCATGCCGCCGATGGTGATGGGCCCGCTCGGCGTTTCGAGCCGAACCGCGCAGTGTTTGGGGCGGGTGTCGGTGGTCATGATGGCGCGCGCCGCATCGTTCCCGCCCGCGGTCGACAGCTTGCCGGCGGCTTCGCGCAGTCCGCGCGCGACTTTATCCACAGGGAGCGGCACGCCGATGACGCCGGTCGAGAGCACGAGCGCCGTCCGTGGTGGCAGGCCGGCTGCCTCTTCGGCTGAACGCGCCATGGCACGCGCCGCTTCGAGACCGGGCGTTCCGGTGCACGCGTTCGCGACGCGCGCGTTCATCGCCACGGCGCGAATTCGTCCGGGCCGGTCGGCGAGCATCTCGGCGTCGTAGATCACGGGCGCGGCACGCAGCGCGTTCTTCGTGAACACGCCGGCCGTCGCGCAGCTCGACGCGCTCACGAGCAACGCGACGTCGAGCGCGCCGTCGGACTTGAGACCGGCGTGCGCCGCCGCGGCGGTGAACCCGCCGGGAGACGTCGCCGAGCCGCCTTCTATCGGGGAAAAAGACGAAGCCATGATCGCTTGTGTAACAGTGTCCCGTTTCGTATCATAGCACAACCTTCCCGGGGAGACTCGTTCGATGTCGGATCCGTTCCTCAGTTCCGACGAATACGACGAACGTGCGCATCAGCTCTACAACGAAGGACAGTACGACGAGGCCATAGAGACATTGCGCGAGGGTTTGGGGTTGTACCCCCACGCCGTCGAGCTGCATGTCGGTCTGGGCTACGCCAGACTCGCGCGTGAAGAATACGCGTGGGCCAGGGCATCGTTCGAAGAAGCGCGCGGTCTCGATCCAGATCACGAAGACACCCTTGCCGGGCTGGGCGAGGTGCTGCTCAAATTCGGCGAGCGCAACGGCGCGCTCGCGTGCTTCGATCGCGTGCTCGCGCTCGGCTTCCAGGACGATCACGATCTGATGCTGCAGATCGGCCGCGCGCTGTTTCGTGAAGGCGTGCTCGATCAGGCGCGGCGCTTCTTCGAGGGGGCGCTGCGCGCGCATCCCGATTCGGCGGACGCGGCCGCGTGCGTGGGCTACGCCGCGCATCGGCTCGCCGACGAAGGCGGCAGCCTGCACTGGCTGCGCCGCGCGCTCGAGCTGGATCCCGCGCTGGGCGAAGCGCGCATCTATCTCGCCAACCTGTTGTACGATCGCGGCGAATACGAAGCGGCGCTGTTCCATCTCGAGCGCACCGGTCCCGAGGAGCATTACGACGCCTTGGCGATCTGGCGCCTCGTGGAGCTGAAGAAGAGCGTGTACCGCCTTGCCGACGACGATCCCGAGCTGGTGCCCTGGAACGAGCGTCTGAACGAGCTCGCGGGCGACGCCGCCCCGGAGGATCTCTTGCTCTCGGAAATCGAAGCGATGGGGCCCGACGGCCAGATCCGCGACCCACGCCAGCTCGAGCTCTTCGGCACGCTGCTGACCGAGTTGCAGGGGATGAAGAACAAGGGCGGGGACGTGCACCGGGTCAGCACGAACTCGGGATCGACCTACGTCGGGACGTGGGAAGACATCGTGCGGCAGATGAAAGACGACGCCGCCGAATGGGCGACCGGCTCGCTCGAGGAGTACATGGAAGCGAGCGCCAAACGCTGGCGCAAGCAGACGGGCGTCGCGATTCCCGCCTCGGACCCGGAGACTTTCCTGAGGGCCGGCGCCGATGCCGGCGTCCTCAGGATCCTGCACTAGGTCGGACTCTGCTTGAAGCGCACGGCGACGGAGAGGGGGCCGTCGCCGAGCGCGACGAGCGTCACGGCGCCCGCCAGCAGCAGCGCCTCCAACTCGAAATTCTGATGTCCCGGCAGCTTCACCGCGACGATCGCGACCAGCATCACGACTGCCATCGTCGCGGCCCAGGCGCGCGTCAGGATCCCGAGCAGCACGCATACCGCGCCGACCGTTTCGATGGTGATGAGGATGACGGCGAAGATCGCGGCGAAGGGGATACCGTGCGCGGACAGGAAGCCGGCGGTGGCGCCGATACCGCGCTCGAACTTGGCGATGCCGTGAATCAGGAACACCCCGCCCACCGCCAGCCGCATGATGAATGCCGCGTACGGCGTCAATGCGTTCACGGAGTTCTCCGTTAGAACATGGACATCGCGAGGAACGAGCGCAGATTGTCGTTCGTCACGCGCAGCCGCGCGGACAGCAGCCGCACGACCGACCAGAGGACCTTGTACGCGATGTCGCGGTTGAAGTCGAGGAGCAGCTCGAAGTCGGAGCGAGAGATCGTAATCAGGGTGCAGCCGGTGTTGGCGATGGCGTCGGTGGAGCGCTCGGAACGGTCGAAGATCGACATCTCCCCGAAGCACGCGCCCGGCTTGAGGACCGCGAGCGCCTCTTCGCCCGATCCCGGGATCGTGCGCGAAATCCGGACCTCGCCCTCGGAGATCAGGAACAGGCGGTTGCCGGGTTCGCCTTCCTTGAAGACATACTGTCCGACGGTGAACTTCTGCTCGCGGCAGACTTCCGTAATGCGCGCGAGCTCGCCGTCGTCCAGGTCCTGGAAGATGGCCGCTTGCTTCAGCAGCTTGACGTCCACGGGGGCTAAGGTACGGTGAAACCGCGTTTCGCGGTAGCGGACGCCCTCACGGCGCTGCGATTTCCGCTCGCCGTGCTGTTTCCGATCGTGCGCTCGCCCGGCGCGCAGCTCGCGATCGTAGCGGTTGCCGCGATCACGGACGTGGCCGACGGATTTCTGGCTCGGCGGTTCGGATCCTCGCGCGCCGGGGCGATTCTCGATCCGATCGCGGACAAGGCGTTCATGGTGACGGCGTTCGTCACCATCGCGCGCCGCGGGCTGCTCGAGTGGTACGAGCTGGCCGGCGTGCTGCTGCGGGACTTTCTCGCCGTCCTGGGGTTCGTAGGAACCTGGCTGGGCCGTCGCCCCGTGGCTCTGCCCGCCCGGGCCGGCGGCAAGGCGGTGACGATCATGCAGCTGCTCACGCTGGTCGCGGCGATCGCCGAATCGCCGCACGTCCGGCCACTGGCCTGGGCCACGGCGGCCATTGCAGTGTACGCTATCTGGGACTACGGCCGCACGGCCGCACGTAAATCAGAGGAGCGCAGACCGTAATGCGAATTGTCGTTGCCTTGCTGGGCTGGATGCTCGTTGCGCGGATCACGGTAGCGCAGGAGTTCGTGCCGCCGAAGAACACGCGGCACAGCGGCACCCGCATCGGGCTCTTTGGGTTCGGCGTGCGCGGCGGCGTCGATCTGAGGAGCGACGGCCAGTTCGTCCTCGGCACGACCCTCGACGTCGGCGACCTGTTCACGAGCCGCGTGCGCCTCAGACCGTCGGCGGAAGTCGGCGTGTTCAACGGCGCGAACACCTACCTCGGCAGCTTCGACACGATGTGGCGCTTCACGGAAGACGAAGAGGTGGCGACGCCGTACGTCGGGCTGGGCTTTTCGGTCGCCGGGCGCGAAGGCTGCGGCGCGGACCCGCAGTGCCCCGACGTCTGGCTCAACCTGACGTTCGGGTTCGAGCTGCACTATCGCTCCACATTCAACTGGCTGCTCGAGTACCGCGCCATGGACGCGCTGAACAAGCACCGGCTGTTCGTGGGCCTGACGACCCGCCGCGGCAACTAGATGGCCCCCGCCCCCGGCTCCGCCCCCGCCCCCGCCCCCGCCCCCGCCCCTGCACCTGTCGCCGAGATTTCGGTGCGCTGGGTTGGAGAGATGCGATTCGAGGGCGGCGCCGCGGGTCAGCCGCCGATTCTCGTCGACGGAGACAAGAAGGTCGCCACGTCACCGGTCGAGCTGCTGCTGGTTTCCGCTGCCAGCTGCACCGCCACCGACATCGTGATGATTCTGCAGAAACAGCGCGTGGCGCTCGAGGAGTTGACGATCGCGGTCCGCGGCACGCGCCGGGCCGAGCACCCGCGGCGCTACACTGCCATCGCCTATCACGTCTCCGTCCGGGGCGGCGGCGCCGATGAGGGGAAAGTGCGACGCGCCGTCGACCTCTCGCTGGAGAAGTACTGCTCCGTCGTCGCCTCGCTGGCGCCCGACATAGCCGTCAGCTACGACGTCACCATTGCATAACCTGCTCGGTCTGCTGCTGGCGCTGCAGTCTCGCCAGTTGACCACGACCGAGCTGAGCCTCGGCGCGGCGGCCGCGCTCGCGCGCCGGACGTTCCTCGGCGCCGAAGTGGGGTTGGCCCACCGTCCCAGCGGAGAGAGCCGGATCGCCTTCGCGCTCGCGGGTGGCGCGGCCGGCGGCCGGACCGCGGCCCGCGCGCAGCTCACGCTGCAGGTGCTCATGAATGCGTCGTCGCGCGCCGGCGTGGGGATGTACGCGGGCGTGGGCGCGGCCGCCGTAACGCGCCGCGGCTCGCCGGGGCAGGGGTTCGTCGCGCTGCTGCTGGGAGTCGAGGAGAAACCGGGCCGGCGCGGAGGGTGGTACGTCGAAACCGGATTCAGCGGCGGCGTGCGGATCGCCGCCGGGTGGCGCGCACGCTGGTTTCCTCCCTGGTGGCGAGGGTCCTAGAAAACGAAAGGGCGCCCGTTTGAAGTGGGGCGCCCTCCTACCGCAGACTGAACCCGCGCGGTCAGACGTTGGCGCCGACGGGCGTGGTGCGGGGCACGACGGGGCGGCAATAACGCTCGCCCAGAACGCGCAAGTCGCTGAGTTCGGTCTCGGTCAGGTCCGTGAAGCGGTCCGCGAGATACAGCAGCGTATCGTCAAACCATTCCTTCTGATGCTCCGGCGCGGCCTCCAGCACTCCGCAGCGGAGAATGTGCGAGAACAGCTCGTCGCGTGCCTGCTCGAAGCTCGTGGGAATCGAGTACTTCCGGGGCTCACCACGCTTTTTGGCCATGCAGGAGAGTTCCTTTCGGGTCAAGACCTGTGAAAAACGCGCCGCAAGATAATTGGTTGTGTGGTATAATGCCACAGCGGGAGCACGGGTTCCCGTGTTTCCAGGAGGGACCTATGAGCGAGGAAGTCTACGGGCCGGAGCGCGCGCAACGTCTGGTCGCGCTGCTCCGCGCATTAGCCGAGCGGATACGAGAGTTGGATCGGACCGGACGCTTGCTCGACGCCGCGCCGGATCTGCAGAAGTTGCTGGGCAACGCGCGCAGCGAGCTGTTCCATTACGAAGTGCGCAGCACCTACGACACCCCGGAAGTCGCCGAGAGCCGCCGCATCGTGGAGGATGCGATGCGCGAGTTGTCGCTCGACGAGCCGGACGATGACGAGCCCTGGAGGCGAGACCCACAGCAATGAATCGATTCTACGTCGTGCTCGCGGCGGTCGCGGTTGTGCTCGCCGCCGCGGTATTCGGGCTGCTGAAGTCTGGTGGTGGAGCGCCTGCCGCGGCGGCCGGGCCGCCGCCGACGGTGACGGACGACGGATTCCGCGGTTACACCCAGGGCTCGGCCGACGCGCCGGTCGAAATCACGGAGTATCTCGATTTCGAATGCCCCGTCTGCGCCACGTTCGCCATCATCCAGATGCCGACGATCAAGGAGCAGCTGATCAACACCGGGAAGGTGCTCTGGCGCTATCGGGATTTCCCGCTGCCGATTCACCGCTATGCCCGGTTCGCGTCGCACGCGGCGCAGTGCGCGGGCGCGCAGGGTCGCTTCTTCGAAATGCACGATCAGTTGTTCGCCAATCATCAGTGGGCGCAGACCGGCCGCGATCCGTCGAGCCTGTTCCGCGATCTCGCGCAGCGCGCGGGAGTGAATCTGGACGAGTACGACAAGTGCATGAGCGAAGGGCGCTTCGCCCAGCGCATCGAGTTCAGCCGCCAGGAAGGCGACCAGAAGCTCGTGGACGGGACGCCCACGTTCTACGCCAACGGCACCAAGCTCAATTTCCGGCGGCTGCCGACCTCTGACGACTTCAAGCGGGTGGTCGACAGCATCATCCGGGTCTCGCCGCCCAAGCCGCGGGCTTCCGGCGCGCGCCAGTAGTGCGTCACCGCCAGGCGATCGCGCTGCTCGCGCTCGTCGGCCTGTTCGTCGCTATCTATCTGTGGCTGCATGCGCTTGGCTACGGCGGGCCGATCAAGTGCGGCACCGGTGACTGCGACACCGTTCAGGCGAGCCCGTATGCGGTGCTGTTCGGGTTCCCGGTCGCGTTCTACGGCGTCGTCGGGTATCTGGGCATTCTGATCGTGGCGATCATCGGATTGCGTCCCGCGGCGCTCGGCGATCGGCGCTGGACGCTGCTGCTCGCGCTGCTGGCGACCGTCGGGGTACTGTTCAGCGCGTATCTCACCTATCTCGAGCTGTTCGTCATCCACGCGATCTGCCGCTGGTGTGTGGGAAGCGCGGCCATCATTACCGCGATCTGGATCGTCGCTCTCTCCGCGCTCCGCCGTCCTGCGCTCCCTACGTCTCCTGAGACTCGTACTGATCCCGTAGCTTAGCGACGACCGCCGGATCGGCGAGGGTCGTCGTGTCGCCGAGCGCGCGTCCTTCGGCGATGTCCTTCAGCAGGCGTCGCATGATTTTTCCGCTGCGCGTCTTGGGCAAATCGGCCGAAAACAGAATGTCGTCGGGTTTGGCCAGGGCCCCGATCTTTTTCGAGACGTGCTGCTTCAGCTCTTCGCGCAGCGCGTCGTTGCCCTGGCGGCCTTCCTTCAAGGTGACGAACGCGGCCAGCGCCTGACCTTTGAGGTCGTGCGCGCGACCCACGACGGCCGCCTCAGCTACCGCCTGGTGATCGACCAGCGCGCTCTCCACTTCCATCGTCCCGATACGGTGACCCGCGACGTTGAGCACATCGTCGACGCGGCCCAGAATCCAGAAGTAGCCGTCCTCGTCGCGCTTCGCGCCGTCGCCGGGGAAGTAGATGTCCTTTTTCCATTTGCTCCAGTACACCTTCTGGTAGCGCTCGTCGTCGCCCCAGATCGTCCGCAACATCCCGGGCCAGGGACGCGTGATCGCGAGATAGCCACCGCCGACCTTGACCTCTTTTCCCTCCCCATCGAGCAGCGCCGCTTCGATGCCCGGGAATGGAATCGTGGCCGAGCCGGGCTTGGTGGCGGTGACGCCCGGCAGCGGCGTGATCATGATCCCGCCGGTCTCCGTTTGCCACCACGTGTCGACCACGGGACAGCGCCGTCCGCCGATCGTCTCGTGATACCAGATCCACGCTTCCGGATTGATCGGCTCGCCCACTGACCCGAGCAGCCGCAGCTTGGAGAGATCATGGCGCGCGGGGAGCTCCGTCCCCCACTTCATGAAAGCGCGAATCGCCGTGGGCGCGGTGTAGAACACGGTGACGCCGTGCTTCTCGCAAATGGCCCAGAACCGATCCTTGCCGGGGTGATCCGGCGCGCCTTCGTACATCACTTCCGTAACGCCCAGTGCCAGCGGCCCGTACACTACGTACGAGTGACCGGTGACCCAGCCCACGTCCGCCGTGCACCAGAAGACGTCGGAGTCCTTGAGATCGAACACCCATTTCGTGGTGGCGTACACGTGCGTCAGATAGCCGCCGGTCGTGTGCAGGATCCCCTTCGGTTTTCCGGTCGTGCCGGACGTGTACAGGATGTAGAGCGGATCTTCGGCATCCATCGGTTCGGGCGGGCAGTCGGCCGCGGCGCGCGCCATCAATTCGGACCACCACTTGTCGCGCCCCGTTCGGAACGTGACGGTCTGGCCGGTGCGGCGGAGCACGATCACGTGCTCGATGCTGGGGGTTTCGGCGATGGCGTCGTCGGCATTCTGCTTGAGCGGGACGATCGCGCCCCGGCGATACCCGCCGTCGGCCGTGACGAGCACCTTGGCGCCGGCATCGTTGATCCGATCGCGCAGCGATTCGGCGGAAAAGCCGCCGAACACGACGGTGTGCACCGCGCCGATGCGCGCGCAGGCCAGCATCGCCACGGCGACTTCGGGGACCATCGGCAGGTAGATCGCGACCCGATCGCCTTTGCGGACGCCGAGGTCCTTCAGAACATTCGCGAACTTGTTGACGTCGGCGTGCAGCTCGGCGTAGGTGATGCGCCGCACTTCGCCGGCCGGCTCGCCTTCCCAGATCAGCGCCACGCGGCCGCCCCGGCCGGCGCGCACGTGCCGGTCCAGGCAATTGACCGACGCGTTCAGCTTGCCGCCCAGGAACCACTTGGCGTGCGGAGGCTTCCATTCGAGCACGCGGGACCAGGGCTTGATCCATTCGAGTTGCTTCGCCCATTCCGCCCAATATGCTTCCGGCTCCCGGCGCGCCCGCTCGTACACGGCGGTGTCGGCCACGTGCGCCTGGGCCTTGAAGTGCTCTCCGGTGGTGAAGCGGCGTTGCTCGTTGAGGAGGGTCTCGATCCGTTCAGTCGCCATGGGTCGGGATATTAAGGAAGAGGGTGACTCTAGCAAGTTGCACCGCGCCGCTCGGTATGCGGCAACCTGGGAGCGTGAGCGTGCTCACCAGCCTGTGGCAAATGGTTGATGCTGCGCGTCTTAGAGAGTATGGCATTGGAGTCGCATAAGACGAGGGCATGGAGAACACTCTAATGTCTACACGCCCTGTCGAGAAAACGATCGCTGCACCGGAGCGGCTCGACCTCGAGTCCCGCACCGCGTTCCGCCGCGCCGCCGGGGAGGTCCTGGACGGCCTGGCCGAAGGCGCGGGGAGGCTGGTCATCGATCTCTCGGGGACCCGTACGGTCGATAGCGCGGGCCTCGGCGCGCTGATGCTGATCCAGCGCAAGGCCTCGGAGCGCCGCCTCACCGTCTGCCTGCGAGGGGCGAACGAAGAGCTCCGCTTCCTGCTCGTCTTGACCAAGCTCGACGATCTGTTCGAATTGGAGACCGGCGTGTCGTGACATAAATTGGCCCCATGCCGCCGAGGAAGGTTCTGTTCGTAGAGGATGAAGCCGCGCTCCAGTATTCGTACGAGCGGTTTTTTGAAGGAAAGTATTCCATGGCGTATGCGCCGAACGGGGCCGAGGCGATACGTCAGCTGTCCGCGTTCGAGCCCGATGTCCTCGTCCTCGACATGCGGCTCCCCGATACTGACGGCATAGCTCTGCTCCAGCGCATTCGCGAGACCCGCCCCACACTCCCCGTCGTGGTGACCACCGCCTACGTCAGCATGGAGCCGCTGATGGATGTGCTGGATCTCGGTCACAGCCGTTATCTGGTCAAGCCGTACGAGTTGAGCGAGCTCGCCGCCGCGATCGATGCTGCTGGCTGAGGAGTTGCGCCACAGCTTCGGATCGGTGAAGGCCCTGGACGGCATCTCGTTTCGCCTGCAACCGGGTCAGACGCTCGCAATCTTCGGTCCCAACGGCGCGGGAAAAACCACGCTCCTCAAGGTGCTCGCGGGATTGATTCGCCCGCAGCACGGTCGCGCGCACGTCGAGGGCGGGCGCCGCGCGATCGGCTGGATCGGGCATCAGGCGCAGCTCTACAATCAGCTGACGGTCACCGAGAACCTTCGCTTCTGGGCCTCGCTGTATGACGTGCGAGTGCCGGAGGACGTGCTCGCGCGGCTCGGTCTCGAGGAGCATGCCAGCCGCCCCGTCGGCGCGCTCTCGCGCGGTCTGGTGCAGCGCGTGGCGATCGCGCGCGCGCTCGTGCACAATCCGGCGGTGCTGCTGCTCGATGAGCCGTTCACCGGCCTCGACCGTACCGCCGCCGAAACGTTCGGCCGGCTGCTGGGCCAGCACGCGGCGGCGGGGCGTGCGACCGTCCTCGTGACCCACAACGTCGAGGAAGGAACGGAACTCGCGACCGACGTCGCCTTCATGCGCGCGGGGCGCTTCGTGCATTTCGCGCCGCGGGCGGGGCGGGGACCGGAGCAGGTTGGCGAGGAGTATCGCCGTGCGATCGCCTGAGCTCCTGCGGCAGGCGTGGGCGGTAGCGTCCAAGGATCTGTTGATCGAGTTCCGCTCGCGCACGGCGATCGTTTCCGCCGCGATGTTCGTGATCCTGGTGTTGCTCGTGTTCACCTTCGCGCGCGATCCTACCGCGGTGGCGGCGATCGATCTCGCGCCCTCGATTCTGTGGGTGACGCTCACATTTGCCGCGGTCCTGGCGTTGAATCGCGCGTTTCAGCTCGAGCTCGAAAATCAGGCGCTCGATGGATTGCTGCTGGCGCCGATCTCGCGCAGCAGCATCTACCTCGGCAAACTGATCGCGAATCTGGTATTCGTCGGCACGGTGGAGCTGATCGGCGTGCCGCTGCTCGCGCTGTTCTTCAATGTGGCGGTGTGGCCGTACGCGGGGCCGCTCGCGCTCGTGATCGCCCTGGCTACGCTCGGCTTCGTGTCGGTCGGCACCTTGTTCAGCGCGATGACCGTACGGACGCGCGTCTCCGATCTCCTGCTGGCGGTGCTCGTGCTCCCCTTCATGATTCCGCCGCTGATGTGGGCGGCGCGCGCCACGGGCCCGCTGCTCGCGGGGCGTCCCTTGAGCGAGATCGCAGGCTGGCTTAAGATGCTCGCGGCGTATGACATCGTCTTCCTCGCTCTCGCTCTGTTTCTGTTCCCCGCCACGGTGAACGAATGAAGCTGCTGCGCGCGGGTCAGTGGATCACCGGACTGGCGTTGCTGTTGCTCGCCGGCGTGTACGTGCGCGCGCTCGCGTTTACACCCGTCGAGCGCATGCAGGGGCTCGCCCAGAAGATCTTCTATCTGCACGTCCCCGCCGCGATCTGGGCCGAGACGGCGATGATCCTGGTCGGGATCGCGAGCGTTTTCTATCTGTTCCTGAAGGACCCACGGCTGGACCGGTTCGCGGCGGCATCGGCGGAAGTCGGAGCGGTCTTCGCGGTCATCATCCTGACCACGGGGCCGATCTGGGGCAAGCCGATCTGGGGCACCTGGTGGTCGTGGGACGCGCGCCTCACGCTGACCCTGTTCCTCTTTCTTCTTTATATGGGATACCTCCTGCTGCGCAACGCGGTGAGCGATCCCGGTGAGCGCGCGCGGTTCTCGGCGGTGCTGGGCATTTGCGGGATGGTCCTCGTGCCGTTCATCCACTTCAGCGTCTACATGTTCCGCACGCTGCACCCGATGCCGATCGTGCTGAAGCCAAGCTCGCCGTCGCTCCCGCCCGCGATGCTCGCCACCTGGTTGATGTCGCTCGGCGTGTTCACGCTGCTGTACGTCGGGTTCGTGATGCAGCGCTACGGCTTGAGCTATCTGCGGGAGCAGTTGGAACTCGCGGGGGATGGGGGACGGGGGAGGGGAGAGGGGTAAATGGAAACCGTTCCGCAGAACGGCGGCTTCATGATCGCCGCCTACATCATTACGGGCGCGATCCTGCTCGGCTACGCGTTGTCATTGTATCTGCGCGCGCGCCGCAGCCTTCGACCGTAGCTCGGCCCGCGCCTCAGGCAGGCGATCGTGCCCGTCGGGCACCTGCGTCGCCCACAGATTGAGCGCTTCATCCGCCGCACCGTGATCGCCCGCGTCATAGAGTGCCTGCGCGTTGTTCCAGAGCGCGGTCGCGCCCCCGCCGGCCGCGTACGCGCGCGCGAATCGCGCCGCCGCTTCGGGAAATCGCCCCATCCGGTGATATAGAGTCCCGGCCGCCATCGCGGCGTCGGCGCGCTCCTCCAGCGCCAGCGCCTGCTCGAACGCGCCCAGCGCGTCGTCCTGCCGGAACACCATCTGGAGCGCGTCGCCCAGCAGCATCCAGGCATCGGCGTGATCCGGGAATCGCACGGTTGCGGCGCGTGCGGCCTCCACCGCGCCCCAGCGATCCTCCAGCGCGCGTGAGAGGTGCACGAGGGCGGGGAACGCGTCGGCAAAACCGGGAGAGAAGCGGCACGCGAGCCGCAGCCAGAACAGGGCCTGCCGTGGCGCCTCGCGCTGCGCGGCCGCCGCGCGACGCAGGCAGAAGCGTCCGAGCGCGGAGCGGAATGAGCGGAACATTGCTTGATAATGGGATAAGCCACGGTGAGATTGCAACGCCTCATGACACGGGGATTGCAGGGCCGCCGCATCGTGGTGACGCGCGCGCGCGAGCAGGCGGCGGACCTGGTGCGCGAGCTCGAAGCACACGGCGCCCAGGCGATCGTGGCGCCGGTCATCCGCATTCACCCCCTCGAAAACCTGGGACCGCTGCGCGCCGCCCTCTCCGGCCTGTCCGGCTATCGCTGGGTGGTGTTCACGAGTCAGAATGCCGTGCAGATCGTGCTCGATCGGCTCGTCGCCTGGGGTCTCACGACACGCGTGTTTTCGTCGACGTCGATGGCGGCGATTGGGAGCGCGACGGCTGAGGCGCTGCGCAAGCGCGGACTGCATCCGGCACTCGTGCCGGACGAATTCGTCGCGGAATCGCTGGTCGAAGCGCTCATCAACGCGAGCAGCGGAACGCTGGTCGGGGCGCGGGTGCTGGTCCCGAGCGCCGAGGACGCCCGCGAAGCGCTGGGAGAGGGACTGCGCCGGCACGGCGCGATCGTCGAGAACATCCCCGTCTACCGGACTGTCGCGGTTCACGATGACTTCGGTGATCTCATCTCGGAAATCATCGCGCGCCGGATCGACGCGGTGACCTTCACATCGTCGTCCACGGTCAAGAGCTTCGTGAACCTCGTCGGACCAGAGACCGCGACGTCGGGCCGGTTCGTGACCGCCACGATCGGGCCGATCACCGCCGGCACGGCCCGCGAGCTCGGGCTGCGCGACGTTATCGAGGCCGAGCCGCACACCGTGCCCGGACTGGTCGAATCGCTCGTGCGGCGGTTCGCATGAAGATCGGGACACGCGGCAGCCAGCTCGCGCGCTGGCAGGCAGACTGGGTGCGTGCCCGTCTCGCCGAGCAGGGCCTGAGCGCGGAGATCGTGGTGATCAAGACGCAGGGGGACGCCGAAATCGACCGCCCCCTGCACGAGCTCGAGGGTACGGGCTTCTTCACCAAGGAAATCGAAGCAGCGCTGCTCGACGAGCGCATCGATGTGGCGGTGCACTCGCTCAAGGATCTTCCCACATCGCTTCCTCGAGGCCTCGCGCTCGCGGCGATTCCGCGCCGCCACGACCCGCGTGAGTCGCTGGTCGGAGGGAAGTCGCTCGCCGCTTTGCCCGCGGGAACGCGGATCGGGACCTCCAGCCTGCGGCGGATCGCGCAAGTGCGATTCATGCGGCCCGATCTGCAGGTCGTGCCGCTGCGCGGCAACGTGCCGACCCGCGTGCGCAAGGTAGAAACGGGCGATGGTCTCGACGCCGCGCTGCTCGCGGTCGCCGGGCTCGAGCGCCTCGAGCTCGGCGGCAAGGGCTCGATCGTCGATCCGCTCGACGTGATGCCCGCACCCGGACAGGGCGCTTTGGGAATCGAGATTCGCGCCAAGGATGCGAAGACCAGGAAGGCCCTCGCACCGCTGCACGACGCTGCGAGCGCCGCGGCGGTCGGCGCCGAGCGCGCCCTGCTCGCCGCGCTCGGCGGTGGTTGCCAGGCGCCCGTCGCGGCATGGGTCGAAAGTGGCCGCCTGTATGGTCGCGTGACGGAGCGCGACGGTGCCGTGCAGCTCACCGCTTCGGATGATCTCGATCCGAAACGGCCCGAGGCCGCGGGGGAGAGCGTGGCCCGCTTGCTGGAGCGGGAAGGCGCGGCGACCTTACTCGCCCGATGAACGCGCAATTTCCGATTCGCCGCATGCGGCGGCTGCGCCGGACCGCCGCGCTGCGCCGCCTGGTGCAGGAAACCCATCTCGCGCCGTCCCAACTCGTGTGGCCGTTGTTCGTCGTGCACGGCGAAGGGGTGCGCCGCCCCGTCGCCGCGCTCCCCGGGGTGTCGCAGCTCTCGGTCGACGAGCTCGTGAAGGACGCCGAGCGGGCCAACGAGCTCGGACTCGGCGGAATCATTCTGTTCGGAATCCCCGCGTCCAAAGACGCGACCGGCTCCGAAGCCTACGATGACAACGGCATCGTGCAGCAGGCGATTCGCGCGGTGAAGCGCGCGGTTCCCGATCTGCTCGTCATGGGCGACGTGTGTCTGTGCGAGTACACCGACCACGGCCACTGCGGCGTCATCCGCGACGGCGACGTGGACAACGACTCATCGGTGTACCTGCTGGGCAAGACGGCGGTGATGCAGGCGCGCGCCGGTGCCGATATCGTCGCGCCGAGCGACATGATGGACGGGCGCGTCGCGGGCATCCGGAAAGCGCTGGATGCCGGCGGCTATTCACACGTCCCGATCCTGTCGTATGCGGCGAAGTTCGTGTCCGCTTTTTACGGACCGTTCCGCGAAGCCGCGGGCTCGACGCCGCGGTTCGGGGACCGGCAGAGCTATCAGGTGGCCGTGCCGAACGGCGACGAAGCGATGAGAGAGATTCAGCTCGACCTGGACGAAGGCGCCGACATGGTCATGGTGAAGCCGGCCGGCCCGTGTCTCGATCTCATTCGGAGGGCGAAGGAGCGCTTCGGCGCGCCGCTGGCCGCGTATCAGGTGAGCGGTGAGTACGCGATGATTAAAGCGGCGTCGGAACGCGGCATGCTGGATGAGGCGAAAGCGATGTGGGAGTCGGTGTTGGCGATCAGGAGGGCGGGCGCCGATATCGTCCTGACCTATTTTGCCCCTGTTCTAGCTTCGGAGCTCTAGGTAACGGCTATCGGCTATCAGCTATCGGCTATCAGCTATCGGCTATCAGGACCCGATAGCCGATAGCTGATAGCTGATAGCTCACGTCAGGTCCGTCGCATTCCGCGGCAACAGCAAATACTTCCACGCCAGTCCCGCGAGGGCGGCGCCGATGAGCGGGCCGACCCAGTACAGGCCCTGGGTGTGCCAGTCACCGGACACCAGCGCGGGCCCGAACGCGCGCGCCGGATTCATCACCGCGCCGGTGAGGTTGCCTCCTCCCACCGCCACCGTCAGCACGGTCAGCCCGATCGCGAAGCCACCCACACGCTGCGCCTGCGGGTTGACGCACGTGCCGAACACCGCGCTCACCAGAAAGAACGTGAACACCGCCTCGAGCGCGATTCCGGCCCACATTCCCATCGCTCCCGACATCTGCGGCGTGCCGAGCGACGCGAGCCGAGCCAGCGAGGTAGGGAACAGCAGCTTGATCAGGAGCGCGCCGACGATGGCGCCGAGCAGCTGCGCGAGAACGTATCGTCCCAGCGTCCGGGCATCGATCACGTTGCCGATCCAGAGCGCGACGCTCACCGCCGGATTGATGTGGCCGCCGGAGATCGGCATGAAGATCGTCACCACGACCGCCAGCCCGACACCGTGCGCCAGCGCGATTCCCAGCGCCCCGTTGGGGCCGTTGACGTTGGCGACGATGCTGCCGGCGCCGACGAGGACGAAGAGCATGGTGCCGATGAATTCAGCTGCGGGAGCCCGGAGCATCCGGTAGTTCACGTGTTTCCTCGGTGTGAAAGCCGGGCCAATCTACCGAGCGCCGCTATCGGGCCGCAACACCAACGCGGCGTTGATTCCCCCAAAACCAAACGAGTTCGAAACGACGGCGGCGGGCGCCGCGGTCCTGCCGCCGCCGCCGCCAGGCAGGCAGTCCAGATCGCACCGGGGATCGGGGCTCTGGAGGTTCACGGTAGGGGGCAGCCAGCCGCGCGACAGCGCCAGCGCGCAGATGGCGGCTTCGATGGCGCCGCTCGCGCCCAGGGCGTGGCCGTAATATCCCTTGGTGCCGCTGACCGTCAGCCGGTAGGCGTGATCGCCGAAGACCTGCTTGATCGCCGTGGTCTCGGTCGGATCGTTCAGCGGCGTCGACGACCCGTGCGCGTTGATGTAGCCGACGTCCGATGGGGGGACGTCGCCGTCGGCGAGCGCGAGCGCCATGGCGCGCGCGGCCTGGCGACCGTCGGGGCGGGGCGCCGTCATGTGATACGCATCGTTGGTGTATGCGTGTCCGACGACCTCCGCGTAGATGTGCGCGCCGCGCGCCAGGGCGCGGCCGCGCTCCTCGAGCACCAGCACCGCCGCACCCTCACCCATCACGAAGCCATCGCGATTCGCATCGAACGGCCGCGACGCGGTGGCCGGGTCGTCGTTGCGCGTGCTCATCGCGCGAATGACGCTGAACGCGGCGAAGGTGAGCGGCGCCAGCGGAGCCTCCGCGCCGCCCGCGAGCATGATGTCGGCGCGGCCGTCGCGCACGACGTGAAACGCTTCGCCTACCGCGATCGTCCCCGACGCGCAGCTCATCGCGTTCGTCGCATTGGGCCCGGTGAAGCCGAATTCGATCGCGATATTGCAGCTCGCCGCGCCGCAGAACACCGCGAGCGCTAGCGACGGATCGAGCCCGCGCGGACCCTCGGCGAGGTAGCGCGGCACCTGCGATTCACCGAAGGCCACGCCGCCCAGCGCCGACCCCATCATCGTGCCGATGCGATCGCGATCTTCGCGCTCGGGCGCAATGCCGGAATCCTCGAGCGCGAGCCGCGCGCTCGTGACCGCGAGCTGGGAGAAACGATCGAGCCGCTTGGCGCGCTTCGCGTCGAGATGGTCCCGGGGACGGAAATCCGGAATTTCAGCGGCCATGTGGCTGCGGAACGGGGTGGGATCGAACCGGGTGATGGTGCGGACGGCCGACGCGCGGGATTCGAGCCCGGCCCACAACCCTTGCGCCGCCGTGCCGATCGGCGTGACGGCCCCGACTCCGGTGACCACGACCCGACGAAAATCTCTCATGCCTGCTCCGTTGCCCGTTTGATGCCGGCGAGTGTGCGCGAGGCAATGCCGTGAATGAACACCGGACCGATCACGAGATCGGCGGCCACGCGGCCGATCAGCGGCCAGCGCGGTCCATTCCAGGTATGGACGATCTCGACATCTACTACCCCGCTGGCTCCGCCACCCTCCACCAACCTCCACACCACATCCATCCCCGCGGTTATTCCCCGCACGTGCACGTAACGGATTTCGCCCGCGGGCCGATCGACCGTCATCCGGGAAACCCACCAGGTCGGATAGTTGAACACGCCGAACGGCCGCCATGCGGCCATTTCCACCAGTCCATCCTCGAGCGGGCGTACCCAGCGGTAGTGCGGCAGGATCTCGGGCCAGCGTGTCACGGTGCTCGCGGCATCGAACACGCGGTCGAACGGCGCGGTGATGTGAATGCGGTCTACGGTGCGCATCAGCGACTGAGCCCGGCGTACCCTCCTCTATAGTACAGGAGCGGACGCCGGTCGGTGGCGTCGCCGCCCACGACCAGGCCGATGAACACCGTATGATCCCCGCCCGGCACGGCGGCGTGCTTCTCACACTCGATGTGCGCCACCGTCCCGTCGATGACCGCGATCCCGCGGTCGTTCTCGCGATAACTCACGCCGAGGAAGCGGTTCGGTTCGGCGCCGGCAAACCGGCGCGACAGCGCTTCCTGCTCGGACGAAAGGATGTTGAACACCCAGTGCGTCGCGTTCGTCATCGCGTTGTGCATCTCGTGGATCTTTTCGACCGACACGAGCACGAGCGGCGGCTGGAGCGATACCGAAGCGAGCGAGTTCGCCGTCATGCCGATCGGCTCGCCCTTGGCGGTGCGCGCGGTGATCACGGTGACGCCGGTCGCGAACCGGCCGAGCAGCTGGCGAAAGAGCGCCGGCTCTACTCCGTGTTTCGTCATACCACGAGCCCGGCGATCACGCGCGGGGTCAACACGGCGCGCGCGGGAATGCAGTTCCCGGTCGCGCGCACGAGCAGATCGGCGAGATGCGGCCGGCGCGCCATCCGACCCACCACGCGCTCGATCAGCGCCGGCCACCCCACAGCGACGCCGATCAGGCGCTCGAGCAGCCATTTCCCCATGAACTCGCGGCGCCGCGCGCGCGCGTACCCGTCGAGACTCTCACCGTGCACCAGCGATCCGATGATCGAGCGGGCCGCGAGCTCGGCTCCGCGCAGGGCGCTGTAGATGCCCTGGCCGGTGAACGGATCGAAGAAGTCCGCGGCGTCGCCGACGAGCAGCGCGCCGCCGCCCTTTGCGACAGCCCGCCGCGACCAGCGCGCGAAGGGACCCGTCGCCAGCACGCGTCGCACCATCCGGCGCGGATCGAAGCGCCCCTTGAGACCGGGGAAACGCTCGAGCTCGTCGAAAAACCGCCTGCCGCGCCGCGCTTCCGCGAACGGAACGACGAGCGCGACGGTCGTCAAGCCGTCGCCGATCGGCCCGAGCCCCACGTACCCGCGGGGACCGACGTGCATTTCTCCGAGCTCGCTGACGTCATGCGCCCCGGCGACGTGCGTCGTGAACGCGATCCGGTTCGGCGGCGTGCGAAATACGTTGCCGAGCCGCCGGGCGACGATCGAGCGCAGTCCATCGGCCCCGACGACCACGGAGGCGCGATAGGTGTCCGCGGCGACGACGCCGCCGACTGCACCGCGATCGTACAGAAGATCCCGCACCTTCACTCCCTCGCGCACCTCGACGCCGCGCGCGCGCGCCGCATCGAGCAGAATCGTGTCGAATCGGGTCCGGGGCAGGGCATAACTGAAGGTCTCGAATCGGCCGACGACGCTTCGGCCGCTGGGCGCGACGACTTTCATCCCGGTCAGATGCGCCGGCGCCGCGCCCGCGACCGCCGCGAGCACATCGGGACCCAATCGCTGGAGCACGCGGGTCGACTCGGGACTCAAGTACTCCGAGCACGGCTTTTCACGCGGGAAGCGGGCGCGATCGAGCAGCAGGACCTTGGCGCCGGCCTGCGCCAGGTGCAGTGCCGTGGCCGAGCCCGCGGGTCCGGCGCCGACTACGACCACATCCCAATGAGGGCGGCGATGCCGGCGCCCGCGGCCGTCGCCGCCAGATTCACCGCGTCGTTGTCGAACCACCTGAGCCTTCCTTGGAGAGTCGCGCCGAGCAGGGAGTCGAGTAACATGCCCGCAATTCCGGCCACCGCTACCGCCGTCAGGGACCCGTTCCGGACCAGCGTGTACGCCACACCGGCTATGGACAGAGCGCCGGCGATGCCGCCGGCCGTTCCCAGCAGCGTGATACCCCCGTCGGTCCCGGCGGGGACGTGAGTGCCCGTGGTGATCAGGCGGGGCGGGGAGGGGGAACGACTGCCGATTTCGCTCGCCCACGTGTCGGCGTTCGCGGCCGCCAGGGCGCCCGCGAAGCCGAGCCAGCTGCCGGTGAGCGCCGCGAACGCGGCCACGCCGCCATTCGCGACCACCTGACGCGCATTTCTGCGCTTTCCCGCGCCTCTGGTCAGCAGGCTCGCCGAAATAAAAAAGGCGAGGAGCAGCAGCACTCCTCGCCATCCAAATCCGTAGATCGTCGCCAGGCCGACCGCGAGCGCCGCAACCGCGCCGCTCCGCGTCAGCCAGGTCACTCGCCGAACAACTCGCGCAGCACCCGCTTCTTCAACTCCTCCGGCGCGCCCTGCGTGCGGCAGCGGGCGCGCAGGAATTTCTTGAACAATTCCTCGAAATCGTACTGCTCGCTGCAGGGCGGGCAGTCCTCCAGGTGCTCTCGAATCTCCCGCTCGAGCTCGGGCGTCAGCTCGCGGTCCAGAAACTCGTATAGATGATCGACGCACTCACGACAGTTCATGCAGGTGTTCCCTTGATGTATCCCATCTCGACCGCGTAATCGTACAGTTTCCCTTGCAACAGCTGCCGGGCCCGAAACAGCCGCGACTTGACCGTCCCGATCGGCACGCCGAGGATGCCGGCGATCTCCTGGTACGACATTCCTTCCACGTCGCTCAGCACCAGCGTTTCGCGGAACGCCTCGGGCAGCTGGTCGATCGCGCGCAGCACTTCGTCGTCCACGATGCGATCGAAAAACGCGCCCTGCGGGTCTTCATCCTGGACCTCGGAGAACACGGCGAACGGCTCGATCGCGTCGATATCCACCGTCTCGGGATGCCGGATCCGGCGCCGGTACTCATTAATGAAGGCGTGCCTCAGAATGGTGAGCAGCCAGGCCTTCGCGTTGGTTCCCTGCTCGTACTGATCCCAGGCCCGATACGCCTTGAGCATCGTCTCCTGTACGAGGTCGTCGGCGTCGGACGGGTTGGCCGTCAGGCGCAACGCGACCCGGTACAGCACGTCCAGGTGCACCAGTGCTTCCTTGCGGAAGCTCTCGCGCTTCTGGTCGGTGGGGGCGGGAGAGGGAGGCTGTGCCATGGCTGTTCCAGAAGGCTCGTGCGCCAAGGCGAGTTCCGCAATGGGTAAGGCCGTGCTACGTTTCGCGCTCCGTGGTGCACAGCATCGTCCCGCTCGCCGTCCTCGAGGCGGTCAAGAATCTCGATACGCCCGTCGAAGACGGGCTCACGGAGTTCGCTGACGAATTGCTCGTCAAGCGTCTCGGTCTTTCCACCACCGTTCAAATGCAGCTCACCGAATTCGAGCTGCTCGTGCGCAAAGACGCGCGCGTCGAGCCGTCTCATGTCGAGGCGCTGTGGCGGCTCGTGGGCCGGCGTCCCGATGCCGACCTCGTGTTCGCCGACGCGGGCCGGCGGGCCGCGCGCAAAGCGGTGAAACGCACGTTCGGTCCGGTGAAGATGTTTCGCCGTCTCGCCGCGCGGCGCGCCGCCCGCACGGTGCTCGGCGCCGAGCTCGCCTGGGAACAGCGCCTGCCCGTCGCGCGGGTCAAGGATCCGATCGCGATTCAGGCGACGCCCGACGGATCGGCGTGCGGCTTTTACGGCGCGGGTCTCGTCGAGCTGCTCCGGCTGCTCGTCGGGTACGAGGGCGCGATGGTGCACGTCGACTGCCGGGCGCGCGGCGGATCCACGTGCGAGTGGCGTGCCTCCGCGCCGGATCCGCGCCACCAATGAGTCTGCTCGCGGGATTCGATTTCTCCGCGCTGCGCCGCCTGCTCGGCGAGCTCGGCGCCGACGGCTGGCTGCTGTACGACTTTCACGGGCTCAATCCCACCGCGACGCGCGTGCTCGGCATCCAGGGCATGGGGACGCGACGGTTCTTCGTCCTCCTGCCGCGCGAGGGGCAACCGATCGCCGTCGCGCACCGCATCGAGCTCGCGTCATTCGACGGCTTCCCGGGCGAGGTGCGCCCGTATGCCGCGTGGCGCGAGCTGCACGAGCGGCTGCGCGCGCTGGTGGCGGGGAAGACGCTCGCCATGGAGGTTTCTCCGGCCGACGCGGTGCCGTATCTCGACCGCGTTCCGCATGGCGTCATCCAGCTGATCGAAGATTTCGGCGCGCGCGTGATTTCCTCCGGCACGCTCGTGACGCGATTCGCGGCGCGGTGGTCGCCCGAGGAGCTGGGGGGCCATCGACGCGCGGCCGAAGCAATCGCGCAGATCGCGCAGGAGGCGCTGCGCTGGGCGGGGAGCGAGCTCGCGCGCGGCGCGGAAGTCCGCGAAACGGCGGTCC
>DASSUS010000082.1:0-2990 GCA_035706765.1 Gemmatimonadales bacterium | reverse complement strand
GGCGCGGATGTGGTGAGATGATTCAGCCACAAACCCGGCCCCGCGCAGCGGCCGTGTGAGCTGGGCGTCCCGATAGGCCAGGGAAACGGTGACGCTCGACAAGTACGGCGTCTCCGCCAGATCGCGGGCGTGACTCGCTCCGGCGGCTTCGAGCAGCCGGCCCGCAGCATATGCCGGCAATGCGAGAATGATCGCATCGGCATCGTGCGCCGAGCCGCCGGTGATCGCGACGTGCCAGCCCCGCGGAGTGGGAACGAGTCCCGCGATGCCCTGCGCGAATTTCACCTTCCCGCCAAGACGGCTCATGAGCGCCGCGACGGGCTCGGCCATGCCCGCGGCGAAGCTGCGAAACCCGGTCGCCACCTCCGACGTGCTCGCATCGATGCCGAGCAACACCGCGGCCCGCCCCTCGTCGAGCGGAGCCAGCTCGGTGCCGTTCCAAAGCGCCGTCCCGCGCGATACCTGGTCCACGACCCGATCCGAAATTCCGAGCTCCGCCGCCAGGGTGGGCAGCTCGGGCTCTCCGGCGAGAAAGCCGTCGGGGCCGCCTTCCACGATGAAGCCCTGCACCTGCTCGGTGACGATCGCGCCACCCGCGCGACGCTCGCTTTCGAGTACGACGACGTCATGACCACCGGCGCGGGTGAGCTCCCATGCGGCGGCGAGCCCGGCGATCCCGGCGCCCGCCACGATGATTTTCAGAGCCAGCCTCGCTGCGCGGCCGCCGCGCGGACGACGTCGGCCACGGCGCGGACGAGGCCCGGGTCGTCGTTCAACGATCTCGTCCGCTCGAGCTGGATGCCAAGCCGTTTGGCGAGCGCCTGGTACTCGACGTCGATGTCGTAGAGAATTTCCACGTGATCGCACACGAACCCGATCGGCACGAGCAGCACCGAGCCATGGCCCGCCTTGGCGAGCTCGGTGATCACTTCCTCCGCGTCCGGGCCGAGCCAGGGGTCGGCGGTCGCGCCGGCGCTTTGGTAGGCGAATCGCCATTCGGCGAGGCCTCCCCCCAGCCGTTTGGCGACGGCTTCGGCGCTTGCTTTCAGCTCGTCGGGATACGGGTCGGCGGACGCGAGTATCTTCTCGGGCAAGCTGTGAGCGGTGAAAATCACCTGCACGTCCGCGGGCTTGGGGAAGCGCTGCAGCGCTTCAGTGATCCGCTGCGCGGTCGCGTCGAGAAATTGCGGCTGCTTCCACCAGGTACGCACCAGCGAGACGTCCAACCGCCCATCCGCCGCCTGGAGCAGTTTCTTCTCGTACGCGCCCACTGACATGTTGGAATAGTGCGGCGCCATCGCGACGCCCACGACGCGGCGCAGGCCCTGGGCCGCCATGTCGTCCACCGTTTCCTGGATGTAGGGGTGCCAGTGCCGCATTCCGACGCGCGCTGTGAAGCGCGCGCCGAGCTCGCGCCCGATCGCGGCCGCCTGGGCGCGGGTCAGCTCGAGAATGGGTGAGCGCCCGCCGATGCGCGCGTAGCGCGCGCGGATCTCCTCGACGAGCTGGGGTTTGGTCGCACGGCCTCCGCGCACGTCCATCAGGTACGGCTCGACCTCGGCGATATTGCCGGGTCCGCCGTACGCCATCACCAGAACGCCGATCGGCTCAGCGGTCATGCACCAGATCCACCACGGCCCGCACGGCATCGACGTCCGTCTCCGGCAGGATTCCGTGACCGAGATTGAAGATGTGGCCCGGGCGACGGTCCGCGCGTGCGAGCACGTCCCGCACCTGGCGGTCGCGCTCGGCCGGGGGGGCGAGGAGCGCGGCAGGCTCGAGATTCCCCTGGATCGCGCGCTCCCCGATCCGGGGCCACGCGGCGTCGAGCGGCAGGCGCCAATCGATGCTGATCACGTCCCCGCCCGCTTCGGCGAAATCTTCGAGGAACGTGGCAGTCCCCGTGCCGAAATGAATGAGCGGAACCGCGCCGCCGGCGCTCGCCAGCGTCAGGGCGCGGCGGCTATGAGGCGCGACGTAGGTCCGGTAATCGCCCGGCGACAGACATCCCACCCAGCTGTCGAACAGCTGCAGCGCCTGCGCGCCCGCGCGGGCCTGGGCAGCGAGGTAATTCCCCACGAGCTCGGCGAGCTTGTCGAGCAGGAGATGCCAGGCGTCCGGCGTCTGGTACATGAACCGTTTGGTCTTGGTGAAGGTGCGGCTGGCGCCGCCTTCGATGGCGTAGCTCGCGAGCGTGAAGGGCGCCCCGGCAAACCCGATCAGCGGCACGTCCTTCGGCAACGCGCGGCGCGCGAGCCGGATCGCGTCGCACACGTAGCCCAGCTCGGCCTGGACGTTGATCGCGGGCAGGCGCTCGACGTCGCCGGCATCGCGAATCGGCCGGTCGATGATCGGTCCTTCGCCGGTCTCGAAGCGCAGGCCGAGGCGGAGCGGCTCGAACGGCAGAAGGATATCGGCAAAAATGATCGCGGCATCGACGCCGAGCCGTTCCACCGGCTGCAGCGTGACCTCCGCGGAGAGCTCGGGGCTATGACAGAGGTCGAGAATCGAGTGATGCTTGCGCAGCTTGCGGTACTGGGACATGTAGCGTCCCGCCTGCCGCATGAACCAGACGGGCGTGACATCGGTGCGCTCTCGACGGCACGCTTTAAGAAACCGTGAGACCTTGCGCCTCGGCGTGAGCGATGAGAATCGTGTCGCCGTCGAGCTTCACCTGATACGTCGCGACGGCGTGGACCGGCGGCCCGCTGATCACGCGGCCGGTTTCGAGCGAGAACACCCCTTCATGCCACGGGCAGGTCACCGCGCAGCGCCGCGCGTCGACGGTGCCCTCCGAGAGGCTCGCGCGCGCGTGGGTGCAGCGGTTGGCGATCGCGTAGACGGTGCCCTCGACGTTGAACAGCGCGACCGCCTCGTTCGCGGCATACACGCGCTTCGAGGCCCCGGGCGGGAGATCCGCGAGCGTGGCGACGGGCGTAAACCCATCGGCGCGCGGTGGACGCCGGGCGACGTGCTCCGCCCCCGCTCCA
>DASSUS010000081.1:0-24898 GCA_035706765.1 Gemmatimonadales bacterium | reverse complement strand
CAGCCGGTGAAGTGGCCGTGCACTGCACGCCGCATCCGTTCATGAAGGCCACGATCGTCGTGGGGCAGCCATGAGGGCGCGCCTCGCGACGGTCACCGCCGCGCTCGGCGGAATGATCGCGATCGCGTGCATCTCCGAGCGCAGCTCCGGTCCCGGCACGAGCGGCGCCGCCGAGTGCTCGGTGCCGATCACGGTGATCGACTCGATGCACTACATCGTCGCGCTGCGCGACTTCTCGTTCCAGCCCGATTCGATCAGCGTCCCGCCCGGAGCGACGGTCACGTGGGTCAACTGCGAGACGCCGCCGCAGGAGCCGCACACCACGACCGCGGACGGCGGCGCCTGGAATTCTCCCGAGCTCAATCCCGGGCAGCGGTTCTCTCATACCTTCCCGGCTCAGGGATCATTCCCGTATCACTGCACGCCGCACCCATTCATGACCGCGAAGGTGGTCGTCGAATAACGCCTGGCCGCCGAAAGGAGGGCCGAACCCGGTTCCGAAGCTTTGTGTGGTACCACAGTAGCTCAAGGAGGACTGTTATGCGCGCAACGCGCGTGATCACCGTCCTCGCCGCGGTCGCCCTGCTGGGCGTCGCGTGCGACGACGACGATGCAACCGGTATTCCCTCGGGGTTGGAGGTTTTCACCGCTGAGCTCAACGGCGCCAACGAGCGGCCCGATCCCGTCACGACGCCCGCCACCGGCACGGCCATCATCACGGTGATGGACAACCTGGTGAGCTGGAAAGTGGACGTAACGAACATCAGCAACGTCGTGCTCGGTCACATTCACTTCGGCGTCGCCGATTCCGCGGGCGGCGTCATGGTCAATCTTTCTCCCACCAACGGCACCTTCGCCACCACGACGACGGTTGCGCTGGGCTCGCTCGTCGTGAACGACACGGTGCTGACCCACATGCGGAACGGACGCACGTACGTCAACATTCATACGAGCGATGGAGCAGCCGATCCTGTGGGGCCTGCCGGAGATTATCCGGCCGGGGAAATCCGGGGACAGCTGAGACGGCAGTAGCTACGGTACGGCTGTGACCGTGTCCTGAGCGCGGCGCCGCTGTTCGGCGTCGCGCTCTGCTTGTTTACGCTCCCGCAGCTCGCGCACGTAGCGGCGGAATTGCGCGAACGACTGCGCGCGCGCCGCGGCCTGCATGATGTCCTCACGCATGTACTGCAGCTGGCGCGCGCGCATCGACTCGTCGAAGTTGCCCATCTGCTGGTCCCTCGGGAACAGATTGCCCAGCAGCGCCAGCGCCATCGTGGGGATCTTGATCCCGGCGACGTGGATGTAGGCGGAGTCGATCCCCCACATCGGCTTGTCGGGCGTGCCGCCGACTACCCAGGCCGGCCGCCGGTTCTCGCGCTGGATCTGATCGAGCACCTGATTGAGCGAATCGACCATCGCCTTGAGGCGCGCGATCGCCTGCGTGTTCCTTCCCGTCGTGTCGCCGTACAACGCGTCGGCCACCGGCGCCGGCAATCCGGGCCGGGGGCTCACCCACAGTCGCCCGTCGCCGACCTGCGGCGCCGGCGCGACGCGGCTCGCGTTGGGATCGTAGGCGGGGAGGGTCGATCCGGTGTCGGGCGGCGATTCCGGCGGCGGCGCCGGGGCGGCCGGAGGCGGCGAAGTGTCGCGCCGGCTGGTTTGAATCGTCGGCCCCCGCGCGCGCAGCTCGCGCGTGCCCAGGAAGAACACGAGCGTGTCGCCCACCTGCTCGGACCGCTTGGGCGAGAACCGTCCCTTCCACCACGGAGCCTGCCACTGCACCGTGAAGAACAACACGACGGCGAGCACGTGGATTGCCGCCGTGATGAGCCAGGCGCGGCCCGCCGGCTGGCGTCGCTCCTGCCGCTCAAACAGTCGCAAGGACTCTCCCCAACCGCTCCGACGCCTCGATCAGCCGCGGCGCCGGGACGGTGAGCGCGATCCGGAAGAACCCGTCGGCGCTCTTTCCGAACGCGCTCCCCGGCAGGGTGACGACGCCGACGTCCTCGAGCGCGCGCTTCTGGAATGCCGCCGACGCGAGTCCCTCGGGCAGCGGAATCCACAGATACATCGTCGCGCGCGGCGCTTCGACCTCGAATCCATTCGCGCGCAGCGCCGGCAGCACCGCGTCGCGCCGCTCCTTGAATTGCGCCGCGTAACCCGCCGCAATGGACTCCGCCTGCTTCAGCACTTCGGCGCCGGCCGCCTGCACCGCCAGAAACGCGCCCGTGTCGATGTAGTTCTTCACGCGCGCGAGCGCGGCGATGCGATCGGGACGGCCCACGGCCCAGCCGAGCCGCCAGCCCGTCATGCAGAAGCTCTTCGACAGCGAATGGAACTCGACTGCCACGTCCATCGCGCCGGGGATCTCGAAGATCGACGGCGCGACGTAGCCGTCGAAGGTGATCTCGCAGTAGGGATTGTCGTACGCGAGCACGATGTCGTGCTTGCGACACGCCGCGATCGTACGCTCGAGATAGTCGCGCGGCGCGATGGCGGCGGTCGGGTTGTTCGGATAGTTCAAGTACACGAGCTTCGCGCGCTTCAGCACGTCGGCCGGAATTTCGTCGAGCTCGAGCAGGAAATCGGTGCGCGGGGTGAGGTCGTACAGATACGGCTCGCCGTCGGCGAGCACCGTTCCGCCGTGATAGACCGCGTATCCCGGCACCGGAACGATCGCGACGTCTCCCGGATCGAGCAGCGCGGCGGCGAGATGGGCGATGCCTTCCTTGGAGCCGAGCAGCGGGTGCAGCTCCTTGAACGGATCGACGCTCAAGCCGAAGCGACGCTTCATGTAGCCCGCGGCCGCCTCGCGGAACGCGGGCAGGCCGAGCTGGAAGGCGTAGCGGCTCATCGCCGGATCCTTCAGCGCGCGCGCCACGGCGCTCACCGCGACCTCGGGCGGCGCGAAGTCGGCGTCGCCGGCGCCGACGTCGATCACATCCACACCCTGCTCGATCAGCCGGCGCTTGATCGCCGGCAGCTCGGCCATCGGGTAGGTGGGCAACTGTGCGACGCGCCTGCTGAATCCCGACACTACGACTTCCCTCCCGCGATCTCCGACGCCGTCGTCTCGAAATCGCCGACTCTCTTTTCCGAGTCGGTGAGTGCCCCGCAGCGCGCATCGAGCAGCGCGTACTCGGAGCGGAACGCGTCCCTGAAGCGCCGGTAGTCCGCGCGCGTGTTCCAGCGATCGATCGTCAAATAGTGAGCCGCGCGATCGGTCTCGCGCCGCAGCTCGGTCCCGGCGTATCCCGGCGCGCGCCGAAACAATCGCACCCAGTCGCCATCGGGGCCATAGGCCCGCTCGAACGCGCGGACCTGCTCCGGTTTGACGTCGTACGACCACACGACCCAGTACACGGCTGGAATCTAGCCTGGCGCCCCGATGCTGTGCATCGCGAAGAATTCCTCCAGCTCGCGGCGAATGTCGGGCCAGTTTCCGATCGCTTTCGACGCGGGCGGCAGTCCCTCGAGCAGCATCGCGCCGTACCGCTTCGTAACCACGCGCCGGTCGAGCAGAACCACGGCCCCCACGTCGGACTTGGTGCGGATCAGCCGGCCAAACCCCTGTTTCAGCTTGAGCGCCGCGAGCGGGACCAGGTAATTCGTGAACCCGTCCACGCCCGCCGCCGTGAGGCGCTCGAGCCGCGCGGCGGTGAGCGGCTCGGTGGGCACCTTGAACGGCAGCTTTGCGAGAATCAGCACGCGCAACGCGCGTCCCGGCACGTCGACGCCTTCCCAGAACGAGTCGGTGCCGAGCAGGATCGCCGAGCCGGCTTCGCGGAAGCGCCGCAGCAGCTGATCGCGCTGCCCTTCCCCCTGGATGAGCAGCGGCCAGCGGCCGCCCACGTGCCCGCGGATCGCCTCGGCGGTGCGCCGCAATGCCGTGTGACTCGTGAACAGCCCGAAGATCCCGCCGTCGGACGCATGCGCGAGCTCGAGCAGCACGCGCGCGACCGCGTCGCCGTGTCCCGACTCGTCGCCCTTCGGCTCGGGAATGTCGGTCGGGATTCCGAACACGCACTGCGCGCCGAAATCGAACGGCGACGGCAGCACCTCGCGCACGGTGACGCGCGAGGGCGGCAGCGACAACCCGAGCCGCTCCTCGAGGAAGGTGAACTCTCCACCGGCCGCCAGCGTGGCGCTGGTCAGCACCACCGTCTCGACGCGATCGAACAACGCCTCCTTCAGGATGGGCGCCATGTCGAGCGGGACGGCGGAGAGCGTGAGGTTGGGCGTGCGCCGGCCGCGCCGCTCCATCCAGCGGACCGACGGACCGGCGTGCTGACGGGCGGACGGGCTACGCGGCTGCAGCGTCGCCTTGAGACCATCGGCCGCCGCGTCGAGGCGTCGGACGACGCCGCGCAGCTCGCCGATCAGGCGCGTGCGCATCTCCGCCGGGTCGTCGATCGACAATCGGTCGGCGATCGTCTCCACGCCGTCGCGCAGCTTGCTGAACGCGATCAGCAGATTGTCGAGCGCGACCTCGAGCCCCTCGCGCCACACGCCGTCCTCGGCGAACGAATCGGTGAGCCGCAGCACCGGCTCGGCGTCGAGGCGCCGATTCAGCCGGCCGAACAGCTCCTCCGCCCCGCGCCGCGCCGCGACGAGCGCGTCGAGCACCGTCCGGCCGAGCAGGTCGCGGCTCGCGGCGCCGAGCAGGTCGGTGTGCGTGCTCAGCTCGGCGGCGAGCGTCGGCAGCAGGCCGCGGCCGTTGCGCTCCAACCGGCCGAGCAGCCGCTGCACGCCGAGCATGCTGACCTGCGTGCCGAGGTGCTGCGCGGCGACGTCTTCGAGATGGTGCGCTTCGTCGAGAACGAGGCGCCGGTACGGCGGGAGGACGGCGGCCTCCTGCCAGTTGTCGGACGCGAGCCGCACCGCGAGATCGGACGCGAGCAGGTGATGATTGACGACGACCACGTCGGCTTCCGCGGCGCGACGGCGCGCGGCGAACACGAAACAGCGATCGAAATGCGGGCATTTGAGCCGCGTGCAGAGGTCCGACTCGGCCGCAACGGCGTCCCAGACTTCGCTCGAGGGCTCTTCGACCAGATCGGCGAGGCTGCCGTCGGGGGTGCGCGAAGCCCATCCCGCGATCGACTCGAGCTCGGCCGCGCGCCCGTCGTCGAACAGCGACTCCTGCCCCGCGCGCGCCTGCTCCAGCCGCGACAGGCACAGATAGTTCCGCCACCCTTTGAGCAGCGCGAACGTGACGCCGCGCTCGCCGGTCGAAAATGCGCGCGCGAGAATCGGGAGGTCTTTCCCGACGAGCTGCTCCTGCAGGTTGATCGTGTTCGTGGAGACGACGGTGCGCTCGCCGTTGGCGCGCGCCCATTCGATCGCCGGCACGAGATACGCGAACGACTTGCCGACGCCGGTGCCGGCCTCGAGCAGCGCGATGCCGCCGTCGTTGTACGCGTCGGCGATGTAGGCCGCCATGTCGCGCTGGCCCGGGCGATCTTCGAACGACGCCGATCCCAGCACGCGCGCCACCGGTCCGGACTCGCTGAGCAGATCCGCGACTTCGAGGGCGTCGAGCCGCTGCACGGTTCGGGCCCGCGGAATCTCTACGACGATGTAGAGCGTCGAGACGTCGTTGTTGACGATGCCGAAGCCGATCCCGTCGTCGTGCAACCGGGCGGCGACGTGCAGATCCGCGCCCGAGGGCTCGAGGAATCCGCTGGGGTGGTTGTGAATCAGCATCTCGCCGCGCTGGGCGACGCCGGGAAGCGCGAGCACCGAATCGATCGTGCCGCGCGCGATGACGCGCGCATCGGCGAGCGTGCCGTTCGGATCGGCGCGCACCACGAACGACACTTCGCGCCCGTGCGCCGCCGCGATCTCCTCCTGTATCAGAGCGAGCGCGGCCGCCGTCAGGCGCTCGACGCTCACGTCTTGAGTTCTTTCTTCTTGGCGGCGGGGAACAGCACGTTGTTCAGAATCAGCCGGTACCCCGGGGAATGCGGATGCAACGAGAGATCGGTAGGAGGATCACCGATCTGGTGCTGCGGATCTTCGGGATCGTGCCCGCCGAAGAAGGTCCAGGTTCCCTTCCCCATGTCGCCATGAATGTATTTCACCCAGGGCGCGCCCTCTTCCTCGGCCAGGACGGTCACGCCCGGCTTCAGCCGGTTGCGCGTGAACGACGTCGTCAGGCCGTAGAAGTCGGGGATCGTCTGCCGATGGTTCTGCACCAGCATCGTGGGCACCGGATCGATCTTGGCGCTGAAGTTGAACAGCTTGAACGCGCCCAGCGGCTGGCGGCGCGAGCCGCCATTGACCTGGTGGCCGTCGATATCGGAGAAGCTCGCGACGAGCGGATTGGGCTCGAGGTGGGCGCCGGTAAATGCGAACGTCTGCGACCAATCGAGCTTCGCGTCGGCGTTGGGATCGAGCGGCGAGCCGTCCGCGAACGTGGCGGCGATATCGACGTTCTGCGCGGCGAGCGCGAGATCGATCGTTTCGGTCGCCGTGCACATCGCGAACAGGAAGCCGCCGTTTTCGACGTAGCCGCGAATACTGCGGGCGACCGCTTTCTTGAGGTCCGGAACCGTCCCGAAACCGAGCCGGCGCGCCATGTCGCTGTTGCGCTGCACCATCTCGGCGAGCCACGACAAGCCGGAATAGATCAGGAAAAACTTGGAGTACTGGCCGGTGAAGTCTTCATGGTGCAGGTGCAGCCAGTCGTAGTCGCGCAGCCCGCCGTTCATGACCTCGGCGTCCCAGATTTTGGTGAACGGAATCCCGGCGTACTGCAGCGCCATCGTCACGGCGTCGTCCCACGGCGCGGCGTTGGGCGGCGCGTACACGGCGACTTTGGGCGCTTTCTCGAGCGGCACGGCGTCCATGTTGTTCGCTTCGATCTCACCGCGAATCCCGGTCACGCCCGAGTCCACCTGCTCGAACCGGATTCCGTTGAGCGCCGCGTCCCGTCGCAGCGCGTCCAGATCGGGAATGAGGAACGAGCCGCCGCGATAGTTGAGGAACCACTCGGCTTTGAGACCGGCCTCGATGGCCCTGTAGGTCAGACCGTAGGCCTTCAGGTGATCGGTCTGGGCATCGTCCATGGGAATCAGCAACGACGGCACGGTGCGGTAGAAGGCGGTAAGGGGCGGCAGGAGTGCTGCCACTCCCAACGATCCAACCGTTTTGACGAACTGCCGGCGCCTCATGACTTCGGAATCGCTCCCCGAGCCCGCTCGAGCACGCGCCGGGCTTCAGGCACGAATGCGCTGTTGGGATAGGTCAGAATCAGGTGCTCGAGATGCGGAATCGCTTCCGACGGGCGGCCGTTGCGCATGAGCAGCCGGCTCCACTCGAGCTCGGCACCCGGAAGCGCGGCGCTTTCGACGCCCTTGCCGCCGCGCGCGATCTCGTCGAACAGCGCGATGGCGACTGACTCCTGCTCGCCGCCGGCGCGCGCCGCCGCCTGGCCCGCCAGCAGCAACACTTCGAGCCGGCCGGCCTGCACCGGAAGCTTGTAGGCGGCCCGGCGGAGCGCCGCGACCGCGGTCGCGGTATCGCCGCGCGCCAGCGTGAGCAGCGCCGCGCCGAGCTCCGGGCTCGATTCGACCTGAATACGCTGCAGCATTGCCATCATCGCGGTGCGCTCCGTGGCCGCCGCGCGATCGGTGGCGTAGGGACCCGCGACCCGGAACGCTTCCATCGCCCCCTTCAGGTCCCCGCGATACAAATCGATCCAGCCATGTTGCGCGACCACGGCCACGCTGGAGTCCGTGCCGAGGGCGGCGGCGGCACGGTCGAGCTCGCCGCGCGCAACCCGCGCCCTGGACAGCGCGAGTCGCAGCGCGGTCCGATCGTCGGCGGTGAGTCCGTCGTTCTGCGCCAGCCGCTGCTCGACGGCATCGAGCTGGCCATCGGCGATCAACACCTGCAGCAGGGCGGCCTGGGCGACGGCATTCGCCTCGGTCGGCGCCGTACGGTCGGTGGCGAGTCCTTCCAGAACTTTGCGCGCCGTCGCGCGGTCACCACCCTGGAGCAGCTCGCGCACGGCTTCGGCGCGCGCCCGCTCGGCGAGCGGCTGGGGCACGAGATCGGCCCAGCGGTTCAGCGCGAGCCCGCGCACGCGATGTCCTTCGGGCGTCGTGAGCGAGCCGGCGAGGTCGGCGAAGCGACGCAGCGCGGTCTGCGCGTCGTTATCGGTGAGCGTGGCTTCCATCACAGCCCACGCTTCGAGCGGCTGGCCCCATTGGAGCATCACTTCCGCGCCGACCCGCCTGGCCCGCGGTGACACGTCGGGCCCCGTCAGCGCGCTGATGATCGCCTGACGCTGCAGCGTGGGCGCGTCGGACAGCTGGCTCGCAGCGTTGGCCGCGACATCAGGCGACTTGGAGACGGCGCGAGCCCATTCGCCCGCGGCGGTCTCCCAGTTGCCCGCGCGCTGCTCGAGCTCGGCGAGCTCGATCGCCAGCGTCCCCTCCCCGCCAAGAGCTTCGCGCCCGGCGAGGTACGCCTCGCGCGCCTCGTCCCAGCGCCGGTGATCGGCGAGCGCGAGCCCCCACTCGCGGTAGGGCATCTCACTCTGAGGCTGCGCCGCGGCCCAGCGCCGAGCGACCGCTTCGAGGGAATCGGGCTCGTTGAGCGCGGCATACACGCGCAGCTCGAGACTGCGCAGGGCGGCGTTCTCCGGCGAGCGGGCGCGGGCGCGCTGCACCAGCGGCAGCAGCTCGGGCATGCGATTCAACACGAACAGGGTGCGCTCGAGCCCGAGCAGCGCCGGGACATTGACGGGATCGCTGCGCACGGTCGTGAGATAGACCGTCGCCGCGTCCGCGTAACGACCCGACCGCTCCAGCTCGAAGCCGGGGCTGATGGCTTGCGCCGCCGTCCACGCGGGAATCGCCGCGAGGAGCAGGAACGCGAGCTTAACGCTTCGTGTCATTGAGTCGGCGGAAGTACTCGAGCACCATGCGTCGCTGCTCCGGCGTGAGCCCCGTCAGCTCGTCCCACGTCGGATAGCGGACTTTGGGTCCTGTGCCGGTCGCGCCCGGGAGCAGCGCGCCGGGAATGTGGACGCTGTCGCCCCTGGCGGAGCGGCTGGTCCGTTCCTTTTCCTGATCGGGCTCCTGACCGGTGAGGCTGCGGCCGGCGTCGAGCAGCTTGCGGTAGAGCTGCTCCTGGCGTTGCACCGTGCGGCGGTCGAGCCGGCCGGCTTCCATCTGTCGCGCGAGCTCGCGCGCTTCCTGCGCCAGCGCGCCGGCGGCGCTCGCGTCACCACCCGCCTGCAACCGCTCGAGCTGCTCGGCGAGCTGGCGCTGGCGGTTGGCCAGGTCGCGCAGACGCTGCATGACCGCGTCGCCACCCGGGCCCATCATCGGCAAGAGGCCCTGCGCGTCGCCGGCCATTCCCTGCTGCTGCTGCGCCATGCGCGCGAGCTGCTCGAGGGCTTCCTGGAATCCGGAACCCGATTGGGCGCCGGACACCTGTTGCGCCGAGCGGACCAGGGCGTGGGCCGTGGCGTTCAGTGCGTCGAGCGCCTGCTCGGCGAATGGGGCGGCCGTGGCCGCGTTGGGATCGCCCTGCTCGAGCTGCTCGCGTGCCTGCTTCATCTGGTTCTGCGCGAACCCGAGCGCGGCTTCGAGCTGCGGTGAGACCAGCGCGTGCCGGCCGGCGGCCTCGCTGATCTGCTGCTCGATGGCGCGCGTGCCTTCTTCAATGGAAGCCTGCCGCGCGCGGGTGTTCGCGCCCGCTTCGCCGTCACGCAGCGCCTCGGCGACTTCTTCCTGGCGCCGAGCCAGCTCGGCCGTCTCCGACAGCGCGCGATTCAGCGCATCGAGCGTTTCCTGCCGCCACGCCGCGGCGAGCGAATCGCGCCGCTGCCGCAGCTGCTCGGGAAGCTGCGAGAGCGAGTCGGACGCTTCCTGGCCGGCCCGGCGCGCGCCGCGCGCGTCGCGCTGCTCAGCCGATTGCGCCGCCTGCTGCATCGCGCGCTGCGCGCCGCGAGCCGCGTTCTGGGGACCCTCGAGCGGCGTGTTCTCACCCGCGCGCTCCACACCCTTCGCGAGCGAATCGGCGGACGCCGCCAGATCGCGCTCCGCCGCGGCCGCGGCGGAGTCGGCGCGCTGCGCATCGTCGCGGGTCCACTCCTCCTGACGCCGCTGCAGATCCTCGGCGTCCTTGGCCAGAGAAGCGAGCTCACCCTCCATGGCGGCGCGCCGGAACAGCTCTTCACTGCGCTGGAGCTCGCGCTTGAGCTGCTGCTGCGCTTCGGCCAGCCGCTGCAACGCCTGGCGCGTGGCTTCGGGATCGAGGCTCGCGAGGGCCTGCTGCAGCTCGCGCAGCCGCTGCTCGAGCTCGGGCGTCAGGGCCCGCTGCAACAGCTCCTGCACCTCGCGCAGCCGATCCTGGAACGCGCTGTCGTCCACGCCGGCGGCATGAGCGGCCCGGGCGATCTCCTCGACGGCCTGCGCCAGCTCCTGCACGCGCTGTGACATCGCCGCCTGATCACGGGCGATTTCTTCCGCGCGCTGGGTGGACTGGAACGACATCGTCCCGCCCTGCTGATTGCGGCCGTCGGGGCGGCCCGCCGCCCGGCCCTCGGCATCACGGCTTCGCTCCTGGGCGAGATCACGCGTGCGATCGGCCAGCTCGCGCTGTGCGGCCGACACGGAATCGGCCGCCGTCGCCACGGCTCGCGCCGCTTCACGCGCCTGCGCGCGCAGCTCTTCCATACTCGGCAGCCGCAGAGCGATCTCAGGACTGCGCCCGTGATGAGGGGTCGGCGCGTTGTCCCACGCTTCGACGTACAACCGGAGTGTGTCGCCAGGCAGCAGACCGCGCCGCTCGGCGTCGAGCTCACCCTGCAGAATCGCCCGATCGTCGACGCCGCTGACGTTCAGCGAATCCCGCACCGGTTCGCCGACTCGTCCGGTACGACTCACGCGCCAGCTCACGACTTCCACGCGCGCGATGCCGTGATCGTCGCGCACGTCCGCCACGAGCTGCTGCCGCATCGAAATCGGCAGGGTGGTGTCGCGCCCCGGAACCGGAAGCGCCACGACCGGCGCGGAGTCGGGAACGATGAGGAGCCGGAGCTCGGGTGGGGCGCCCTCGAGCGGTGCGCCGTCGGCCGCGCTGGCTTCGAGCCGCCAGGTGCCGCTCGCCGCCGGGACGAAGCGTCCTTCGATGCGCGTGTCCTCGACACGCAGCTGCTCCACGCGCTCGCCGAGGGTCCAGCGCGCGACCGCGAGGGGCACGCTCGCGGATGCGGACGTCAAAATCGTGGTGCCCGCCGGGAGCGAGATGACTTCGGGACCCACGAGCAGCGGCTCGTCCGCGCGCTCCAAATAAGAAGGAAAGCGCGCGGTCAAGCCGATGTCGGCAAGGAAGGCGGGCAGCGCGACGAGGACCTTGATCTCTCCGCTGCGCCGGCCGCCGCTCGTCGCGCGCAAGAACAGGTCGGCTTCGACCGGTCCGAGCTGATGCGTCGCGCGACCTTCGCGATCGAGCGTCAAGAGCGTGGGTTTCCACGGCTCACCCGGGCCCCGCGTCCAGAGGGTCACGCGTTCGGCGCCGGGCACGGTCACGGTTGCGACGACGTTGCCGCCGCGGCGCACAGTTTCGCGGTCGACGCTGAGCCGCACCGGCGCGCGCGCGTCGCGCCAGGCGCGCACGGGATGCCAGAAGGCGGCGGCACTCCCGGAACCTGGGGCGCTCGCGATGAACAGGAGCGCGCCGGCGAGCGCGGCTCCCGCGCCGGCAAAAACGTGACGCCGCGTGGTGCGACGCATTGTCTGATCGACGCCGGGTGCGGCAAACGAGACGATCGCAGCCGCGCGGGTATCGGCGGCGGACAACAGCGCCGCGCTCGAGCCACTGCCCTGGCCCGCCGTCGGGCTGATGACGCCGACAATGCTGCCGGCGCGACCGCCGGCAGCCGACTCGACCAGCCGGCCGAGGGCTGGAGGCGTGGACTCGCGGCGCGTACGGAGAATGGCCCAGGTGGCCGCGGCGGCGCTCAGCAGAACGAGCACCCAACCGAGGGTGACGCCGGGAATGGCGGGCGCGAGCGCCAGACCGACCGCGGCCGCGGCAAGCGCAGCGCCGACGCCGGCGAGCATCAGCGCCAAGGCCCGCGCACGCGCGTGGGGCGCGCCGAGGCGACGCAGTCTCCGCGCCGTCTCCGTCATTGCGATCCGCTCACCGCGTAGGTGAAGAGGTTCACGCCCATCCGCAATGCCGCCTCATGCAGCTCAGGAGGATCTTTGTGGACGTCGGGGTCCTCCCAACCGTCCCCCAGGTCGGACTGATAGGAATAGTATACGACGAGCCGGTCTCCCAAAAAAATTCCGAACCCCTGGGCCGGGAGGCCGTCGTGCTCGTGGATCTTGGGAATGCCCTTGGGGAACGCGTAGACCAGGTTGTACACCGGGTGCGTCAACGGCACTTCAACGAGCGGATGGTCCGGGAAAACGCGGGCGATCTCGCGCCGGAATGAACTGTTCATTCCATAATTGTCGTCCGCGTGGAGAAACCCTCCCTGCTCGAGGTAACGGCGCAGGTTGCGAATCTCGACATCGGAGAAGTTCACGTTCCCGTGACCGGTCATATAGAGGTAAGGGACGTCCCACAGCTCGGGGCCCGTCAACGTGACGACCCGCTCGCGATCGCCGACCGGGAGCGTGGTCCGGTCCCGGAGCGCCTTCAGAAGATTCGGAATGCTCGAGGGGTTGGCGTACCAATCCCCGCCGCCGTCGTAATGGAGCCGGCCGATTGTGAGAGAAGCGGCCGGGCGGCCGGGCGGCCAGGCGGCCGGTAACAGCAATACAGAGAGCAACGCCAGCTTTTTCATAGCTCATTCACCAACCTATAGGCAGTGTTCCGGGAGATTCCTGTTTCCTCCGCCAAGCGATCCGCGACGTCTTTGCGCGACAGACCCTCCGCCAGCAACGCCTTCGCGCGGTCGCTGGGATCCGGGCGCGGTTCTTCGGGACGCGGCTTGCCCGTACCAGCGATTACTACCGTAACCTCGCCCCGGGCGGGAGCCTCTGCATAGTGGTCTGACAGTTCCTGCAACGTCCCTGAACGTGTCTCCTCGAAGATCTTGGTCAATTCCCGAGAGACGCTGGCTTGCCGATCGGGCCCACACACCTCGGCCAGATCGGTCAGGAGCTGCGCGACGCGATTCGGGGCCTCGAAGAGCACCACGGTCCACTCGCTCGCGGCGGCGGTCAAGAGAAAACGGCGGCGGTCGCTTCCCTTTCGTGGGATGAAACCAAGAAACAGATAGCGGTCCGCGGGGATCCCGGAGACTGACAGACTCGCCGCGACGGCATTCGGCCCCGGAATCGTGACGACCTGGATCCCGCGCTCCTGGGCCGCCGCCACCAGCTCCACTCCCGGGTCGCTGATCGCGGGCGTACCCGCGTCCGTGATCAGGGCGACGTCCCTTCCATCTGATAGGATGCGCAGGATGCGCTCCAGGGCGCGCTCGGACGAATGGGCGTGGAAGCTGATCAGCTCCGCCTGGGAGCCGGCGTGGTTCAGCAGCGGTTTGGAGTGGCGCGTGTCCTCGGCGGCAACGGCCGCCACGCGCTTCAGCGTCTCGGCGGCGCGCGGCGAGAGGTCGCCGAGGTTTCCGAGGGGCGTCGCGACGACGTAGAGAGTGCCGGCCACGTCACCACGTTACCTGCCAGGGGAGCTTACCGTAGAACCCGGCCGCCTGCAGCACGTAGCGGTGCTCGCGCGTCGCGTCCTTCAGCACCTTGGGAGCCGTCCCCGGCATCATCACCTCCGCGCCCTCCAGCAGCTGCAGCGCCCAATCGGTGAGCGCCGTCGACAGCTCTTCAGGCCGCACCACCGCGTCCGGTGTGTCTGTACCCCGGGGGACCGAGAGCAGCGCCAGCGCCTGATGCGTGTCCACGATCGCCGCCGTTACTTTTTGCGCCCTGCGCTTCGCCTCGCCCGGAAACTCGCGCTCCACGGCATCGACGATCCGCCAGTAGAGCTCGCGATAAGTATTCACGAGCGCGGTGGCGGCCTGCTGCGGCAGGTCGTCGACGGCCGGAAACGTTCCCGCCGACATCGCGGGCGCATTTCCGCTCTCGGGATGAAACAGCGTTTCGAGGTAGCGGGCGGGAGGAAGGTTGTCGGGCTTGTCGCAGAAATGCCCGCTCAGGTATCTGCCCTGATCGAATCTCAGGTACGACACGCGTCCGTTCGAGATCAACTCGAGCACGCCGCTGATCTTCTCCTGCTGCAGCGCCGGAAAGAATTTTTCCGGCTGATTCACGTCGATCGCGCGCGGCTCATAGGCGCCCGCGCACGAGGCGTACATCCAGGCGAGCTGCTCCATGGGAGCGGCGCAATAGGTGAGATCGCCGCGCTCCACCTCGGCGCGCATCCGCTTCAACGCTTCGGTGATCGTGATGACGTGACGGCCGGCGGTGTGAAGCGACGCGGCGTTCACCGCTTCCCCTTTGCGGAAGAACAGCAGCACGCATTCGTCGGGAAGATGGGCGGCCAGGTAGCCGTCGATGCGGCCGTCGCGATCGCGCTTGGCGAAGGCGAGGAGGTTGTCGAGATGGATGAACGCGAGGCGGGTACGATGAATAAGCCGATTCACCTGCGGAAACTGGATATCCGCGAGGCGAACCGGCGAATTCGTCAGGCGAGCAGTGCTCGCGCGCATCGGCCTCCGAGGAGGAAGCTACCGGAGATGTTGCTCGATCTTTTGCTCGAACGTCGCGGACGGATACGCGCCAACCAGCGCGTCCACCTGCCGGCCGTCCTTGAAGAATAGAATACTCGGAATCGAACGGACGTTAAAGCGCATGGCGGTCGCCTGATTGGCGTCCACGTCCATCTTCAGGATCTTCACCTTGCCGTCGTATTTTCCTGCGAGCTGATCCATGATGGGCGCCACCATGTGGCACGGACCGCACCATGTCGCCCAGAAATCGACCATCACCAGCCCCTTGTGCAGCTCCACCTCCGCCTGAAATGTGGCGTCGGTAATAGCGGCAGGATGCTTCACTCCTTCCATACCCTTCACGCTCCCTCGATAAACGTTAGTTTGACTTTCTATGAACGCGTCTGTGGCTCACATCGGCATCGCGGTCACCAGCATCTCGGAAGCGTTGCCGTTTTACCGGGACGTCCTGGGCCTCTCGCCGGGCAGCTCCGAGGCCGCCGATGGCGCCCGCATCGTCAGCCTGCATTTCGGTCCTGTAGACGTCGAATTACTCGAACCGAGCGATCCAGCCGGCCCCATCGCCAAGTTTCTGGCAAAACGCGGGCCTGGCATCCATCACGTCTGCTACCGCGTGCCCGATCTCGCCGCGGCGCTGGAGCGCTGCAAGGCCGCCGGGTACCGCCTGATCGACGAAACGCCGCGGCAAGGCGCCGGCGGCCGGCGTATTGCCTTTCTCCATCCGAAATCGACGAACGGTATCCTACTGGAGCTAACCGAGTAGCCCCGTGAACGTTCCGTGCTATGCGCCGGTTCCCGGCTGGCAACGGCCCACCGGACTCCCGGCACTCTCCAGATGCACGTCGTAAACGAGCCACCCGCCGCTGCGGGTACGGACCACGTCGATGGGCAGGACCTGGCTGCAGTTGCTGCGCTGCAGCTCGACCCGGTAGCTCCGCAGATCGTCGCGACCGGAGATCGGCAGCGGTCCTTCTATGACCCGGTACCCGGTGTGATCGAGATACTTCTGGATCACGGTGAGCCGCTGCCGCAGCACATTCGCGTTCATGGAGCCGGCCGCGGGTCCGCGCTCGGTACCCCACAGCTCCCCCATGCGCTTTTGATCGTTGGCTTTCACGGCAGCGAGAAACTGGGCGAGAGATTCATTCATCGACTGCGGGAGGGGCTTTCCGGTACCGGGATTGCTTCCGCAGGCCGTCACACCGGCCGTCAGGAGCAGGAACAAGGCGAGCCATCGCATCACGAGAGTGTACCCGGAGTCGAGAAGAAGCCAAGGTAAATAATCATGCGTCTCTACGTCAACATCGATCACGTTGCAACCTTGCGCGAGGCGCGCAAGACCGATGAGCCGGATCCCGTGCAGGCGGCCGCGGCGGCAGAGCGTGCGGGCGCGGACGGCATCACGGTGCATCTGCGTGAAGACCGGCGCCACATCCAGGACGCGGACGTGGTCGCGTTGTCGAAGCACGTCACGACGGTGCTCAACCTCGAGCTGGGCGCCGCGCCCGAGATCGTGCGGATCGCCGCGCGCGTGAAGCCGTTTCAGGCGACGCTCGTGCCCGAGCGACGCCGCGAGATCACAACCGAAGGCGGGCTCGCGCTGCGCCGCGGCGATCGCCGGCTGCGGCTCGCGATCGAGATGCTCCAGAACGCGGGCATTCGCGTGAGCCTGTTCATCGATCCGGTCATCGAGGTCATCGATCAGGCCCGAGCGTTGGGCGTGCCGGCGATCGAGCTGCACACCGGCCGCTACGCGCACAACTGGAAGCGGCCCGGGCCGCTCCAGGAGCTGCGCCGCGCGGCGACGCACGCCAAGCAGCTCGGGCTGGCGGTGCACGCGGGACACGGACTCACCTATCACAACGTTGCGCCGGTCGCCGCCATTCCCGAGATCGAGGAATTGAACATCGGCCACTCAATTATCAGCAACGCCGTATTTTGGGGGCTCGAGGAGGCGGTGCGCCGTATGAAAACGCTGGTGATCGGCGCTCGAACTCCCTAGCTTGGAGGCGCCATGACCCCTCCGACCCCGCCCGCTCCGGCGCCGCTCGGCATGTCGGACTTCTTCGCGCTCGAAGCGGGGGAATATCTCGACCGACTCGACGGGCTCCTCCAGACGCCCGCGCCGGCGTTCGAGGAGATGGTACGGCTGGCGCGTGCGTTACGCGGCAGCGCGCTGATGGCCAGCCAGCAGCCGATCGCGCGCGCCGCGATGGGGCTCGAGGCGCTCGCGCGCGGGCTGCGCGAAGGGCGGCGCCAGTGGGACGTGGCCACGAAGCAGCTTGCGACTCGCGCGGTGGACGACCTCAAGGTGTTCATCCGCAAGACCGCGACCTGGAACGAGCAGGATACCGCGCTCGCCGAGGCCCTCGCCGCTCAGCTCGAGCAGCTCGGCGGCCGGCCGTCGACGCCGGTGCGCGCGGCGCCGGCGGAAGTGACGGGACTGGATGCGGGCGCGCGGGCGTTCGTCGCGCGCGAAGGCGCGGCGATTGGGAGCGCGCTCGATCGCGCGGCCCGAGTGTTACGGACCAATCCCATCGCCCACGACCCGTTGCAGGGAGTGCTCAAGGCCATTCAGCCGCTGCGCGGTCTCGCGGCGCTGAACGACTTGCCGCCGCTGCCCGACCTGCTGGAAGGAATCGAGGAAGCGATCGGTGAGCTCGGCCGATCGAGCGGAACTCCGCGGCCCGGCGCGGGCGACCAGATCGCCGAGCTGTTCCAGATGGCGGCGACATCGATCGCGCATGCCGCCCGCGAAGTCGCCGAGCGTGGCCGGCCCGACCCCGAGAGCGCGGAATTCCGCCGGTTCGCCTCACTGCTGGTGCAGTTCATGGACAGCGAGCCGGAGGTCGTGCCGATCGAGCAGGTCGCGACGATCGTGCAGCGCGGCACCGCGCCGGCGAACGCGCAGCGCCCCGCCCCGCTCGGACGGCTCGAGCTGGTGAGTCACGGCGAGCATCTGCGCCAGGCGGCCGACTCGCTGGAGCGCGCCCCGAGCGCCACACAGCGCGAGCTGCGTGCGCACACGCTGGGCGGCACGTTCCGCGCGCTGAGCTCGGCGGGTGGCGGACCGGTTGCGGAGCGTGTTGCCGAGTTCGCGCTGGCGGCGCGTGAAGCGGTGACGAGCGGCATCGCCGTCACCCAGCCCATCTTATTCGCGGCCGAGCTCCGCAGAGCGGGAGAGATTCTCGCGGCGTCCGGCTCCGGCGATGAAACGGCGACCGCGGCCGCGCTGGCGGCGGTAACGGCGGCCGTGCGCCGCCTCGGAACTGCCGACGCGAGTGCCCCTGCCGCGCCACCGACGACTCCTGCCGATCGGGCGCGCCCCTCCGGTCCCGTGCGGCCGCCCGAGCCGGCACCGGTCGCGCGGGCTCCGGCCGCTCCGGCTCCGCCCGCGCCGACTCCAGTCGCGCCGACTCCAGTCGCGCTGACTCCAGCCGCGCCGCCGATTGGCGCCGAGTCCTCGCCCGACATCGCCGGCTCGTGGGCGGTGTACCAGCGCATGGTGGCAGGTGGTATCGGCCCGGCATCGTTGGACGAACTGATCTCGGGAACTCCGGGCGGGCATGCAGCGACTCCGGCGGCCACGCCGCGCGGCAATGGGGCGGACGCAGTCGATATCCGTACTCTCCTGTACAAGGGCGAACGCGCGCGCCAGCGCGCCCAGGAGCTGCGCGAGCTCGCCAAGCGCGCGAGCGGCGACTCGCTGCGCGCGATCATCGACGAAGTCTGCGACCTCGTTGTCCTCGCCATCGAACCCGAGTAGTCCCCCTCGAAACCGCTTTCACTGGGCCCCGCTGATCGGCTTGATCGTCAGCGTGGCACTGCTCGCGTGGGTGCTGCAACGCATCAACCTGCGCGAGGTGTGGGATCATGCGCAGCACGCCGACGGATGGCTGCTGCTGCTCACGGTCACGGTCGCTACCATCACGTTCCCGGTCCGCACGATTCGCTGGCAGCTGATCCTCCGCGATCGCGACGGCCGGCGCCTGCCCTTCGTGCCGCTGTGGCACGCGACCACGATCGGGTTCATGGCCAACAACCTGCTGCCGGCGCGCGCGGGAGAAGTGGCGCGCGCCTACGTCGCGTCACGACAGCTCCCGGTGCGATTCTCGACCGCGCTGGCGTCGATCGTCGTGGAGCGCGTCTTCGACGGCCTCATGATGCTCGGGCTCATGGCGCTCGCGATCGCGGCCCCATCGTTCCCCGCTCATGCCCTGGTGGGCGGCCGCTCGCTTGCGGCGATCGCGGCCTCGACCGCGGTGCTGTTCGTTGTGCTGCTGGCGGTCGCGCTCCTGGTCGCCAACCGGCCGAGCTTCTGGCTCGCGTTCGTGGCGCGGATCGCGCGCCACCTGCTCCCCGCCCGCTTCGCCGACCGGATCGTGCACGCGTCCGACGGCATCATCGAAGGACTGACCGTTCTCAAGAACCCGGGACGATTCGCCGGCGTCGTGCTGTGGTCGCTGGTGCTCTGGCTCAAGAACGCCGCCGCGTTCGCGATCTGTTTTCGGGCGTTCGGGCTGGCGGTTCCGCTGGAGGCGGCGCTCGTCCTGCAGGCGATCATCGGGTTCGGCGTCGCGGTGCCGTCGACGCCTGGTTACATCGGCGTCTTCGAAGCCGCGACACTCGTAACGCTCGGCTTCTACGGCGTGAGCTCGAGCCTCGCGGCGAGTTACGCGCTGACCTACCACGTCACGACCTTCATCCCGATCACGCTGCTGGGCTTCTGGTCGCTTTCGCGACTGCACCTGCGGCTGCGTGAAGTGGGCCGGGCCGCGGAGACGCAGGCTCCATGACCGCTTTGCGCGTCCTGGCGCACGCCAAGGTCAATCTGTTTATCCGCATCCTCGCGCGGGAATCGTCCGGCTTTCATCAGGTCGAGACGGCGTTCGCGCTGCTCGAGCTGGCCGACGAGCTCGTCGTGCGGCGCAGCGAGCACGGCGTCGCCCTCGAAGTCGATGGCCCCGATCTCGGCCCCGCCGAGGAGAATCTGGCGGTGCGCGCCGCCCGCGCGGTGCTGGACGCGACCGGCAATCGCTTCGGCGTGACGATCACGCTGACCAAGCGCATTCCGGTGCGCGCGGGACTGGGCGGCGGTTCGAGCGATGCGGCCGCGGCCCTCCACGCCGTGAACGCCCTGACGGGGAATGCGGTGCCGCGCCAGGAGCTGCTGCACTTCGCGACCCGACTCGGGGCCGATGTGGCGTTCTTCGCGGGCGGCGCGCCACTCGCGCTCGCGTGGGGGCGGGGCGAACGCCAGTTCCGGCTGCCCGCCCCGCCGTCCCTGCCGGCATTGATCGCCGTCCCGCCAATCGCGATCTCGACTCCGGAAGCCTATCGGTGGTGGGACGAACAGAATCCCACCCCCGCGCAACGCGGTCCCGTCACGCTCGACACCGAGTCGTTGAGCAGCTGGGGGAGTATCGGCCGGCTGGGTGGCAACGATTTCGAGGCGACGGTCTTCGGCAAACATCCGGAGCTGCGGGCGTTATACGAAAAAGTGGCCCAGACGGCGCCGTTGTGGGTTCGCATGAGCGGCTCGGGGAGCGCCATCGCGGCGGTCTATAAGAAAGAAAGAGATCGCGATGACGCGGCGCAGCGCCTCGGGGAGAAGAACCAGCGCCTGATCAAGACGGCCACCCGCGCAGCCGCCGCGCCTGCGCCGGAGGCGATTACTTCCGGGAATTGAACACCGCCCGGGCATCGGCCAGCGCCTTCAAGGCGCCGGCCTGCTCGGCGGGCGAATTCCACGCCGTGCTCGCGCGTGTGGTCTCGGCCACACGATCGATCCAGCGAACAAAAAAGTCCGCATCGGTTTCGGAGCGAACGGGCTGAGCACCGACCTGCACGTAGATCGGGCTCGTCGAGCCGAAGGGATAGAGGTCGAGCACCGGCATCGTGGCGCGCTCGCTGTAGGCGCGCAGCACGAACCAGCCGCTCTCGGTCACCGGAATCGCGATCGTGTCGATCGCTGACAAGCGATCGGCCGGCAGTGAAATCGACGCGACCACTCTCCCGTTCCCGATAATTTCGAGATGATCGATTGGGACATTGGATCGCAGCCGTACGCGCGCCGACAGACGGCCACCCGCGGGTCCCAGCCGGATCTCCTCGCCCACGCCTCGCCCGTTCAGGGTGAACTCGAGCAGCGGCGCATTCGTCACGAACGTCCGTCCGGCCTTGATGGCGGCAAGCCAGCGGCGATGGTCGAGCGTCGCGCCTGAGCGCGCAAACGTTCGGACGAGCCCCGGCGGCCCGCGCAGGCTCGCAAAGTTCGGGAATGCGTCGGTGCCGGCCGCGGCCGCGATACGGAATCCGCAGTTCAGGAGCCGATACCAGATGTCGGACGTGACGAGATGGTCGGAGTATCCCATCACCTCCAGATAATCGACCCTACCAAGCGCCACATCTACCGGTAGCTGATAGCTGATAGCCGTTAGCGTATCAAACGGATCCGGCCTGGTATCGAATGGATGCACGTACCCGACGAGCGCCTGCTGATCGTGCGCCAGGTCGGCCACTGCCGTGTTGGTTGGCGCCAGACTCGCGGCCGCCGTGTTGGGATACCCGGCGTAGTCCGGCAGCAGGTAGTGCGACTCGAGGCCGAGCAGGCCCATGTGGCCCCACACACTCGTGTGGAATTCCTGGCCGTGCATGAGCAGGAACGTCGCGGTCGACACCGGATCCGCCGTCGTCCGGAAATAGGCGATATCCGGAATCCGCTGTTCCTTGTTCACGATCAGATTCTCGACGACGTGCAGATCCTCGGCGCGCGCCTGAAACGCGAGATTGCGCGGCGTGTTGCGGTAGGCGCCGCCGTAATTCATGTGCACGTGCACATCCCCGCTCCACCATCCGCGCGCGGGGAGGTTCGCCAGGCGCTGAAGCACCACGCGCTGGGTGACGCTCCCCGACGGCGGCACCGTGACGTCGCGCCGAAATACGGCGAACTCCGGACCATGCCAGACTTCGACGTGCACAACGCCTGACGGCACCGTCAGACTCGCCGAGCCGTTCGCGTGGAAGTACGGATACTCGAACTGCCGCTCGGTGCGGTCGAACGCCTCATCGGCGTGACGCCATGCATCGTCGGGCGCATATCCGCGACCTTCCGGCGTCGTGACCGACACCCGCGCCGGCGCCGCTCTCCCCCGCTCATCGACGATGCTCAGGCGCAGCGTGCCCACGGCGCCTTTATAGCGCCGTTCCGGCGCGTTGATGCGCGTCTTCTTTCCGCCCGGAATTTCGATCACCCACAGCGCGGTGTTACCGCCCTCATTCGAGATGTAGGCGATGCGGGTGCCGTCCCGTGACCAGCGCGGCGCCGTCGCGTCGAAATCGCCGTAGGTGAGCGGAAACGGGTCGCCGCCCTCGCTGGTCATCAGCCAGAGCTGATTGGATTGCCGGCCCAGGTATGAGCTGTACACGATTCGCGTGCCATCTGGCGACCAGTCGGGGCGCGCTTTCCACGTCGTCTCTTCAGAGCGCAGCTCGATCAACGGCGCGCCGGGGGTCGCGCGCATGCGCCACACGCCCCCCGCGCCATGGATGTGCCCGCGATTCGACACGAGCACCAGCTCGTCGCCGTCGGGCGACCACGCGGGCGAAATGAAGTGATCCCACCGGCTGTAGTAGTAGCGCGGCAGCCGGCTGTCGTTGTCCTCGGTCAGGCGGACGGGCTCACCACCGGAGGATGAGATCAAGAAGATGTGCCAGCGACGGTTGTACGACGTAGACACGAACGCGATGCGGCCGCCGTCCGGAGACCAGCGCGGCTCCACGTTGACGGCGCCGTTCGTGGTGAGCGGGGTGACGTCGCCGGATGCAAGGTCGAGCAGCTGCAGCTCGATCGCGTCGCGCGCGTAGCGCGCGAACACCACGTGGCGCCCATCCGGCGACCAGTCAGGCTGATAATCGTAGAACGGCCCCGAGGTCAGCTGTGTCGCCACGCGCGAGCCGACGCGCTGGCGCCACAGGCTTCCCTGCATCGAGTAGATCAGCTCCTCGCCGTCCGGCGACCAGGCGGCCGCACACGGCCCGCTCGTGACCTGCGGGACGTACATCTCGCGCCAGTAATAGGGGTGCGGCACATCGACCTGTTTGAGCACCGGCTCGCGCTGCGCGGCGAGCACGGCGGGGACGAGCGCCAGCGCTAGCGCGATTCGTCGAGCCATCGCTCGATTGCGGCGCGCAGCACCGGTAGCGGCACCGCCCCGTTCTCCAGCACGCGGTCGTGAAAGACGCGAATGTCGAACCGGCTCTTGAGCTTCTGCACGGCGAGCTCTCGCAACCGGCGGATCTCGAGCCGGCCGAGCCCGTACGCCAGGCCCTGCCCCGGCCAGACCGGGTAGCGATCGGCGGAGACTTCGGCGCGCAGCAGCGGCACGTGCGTATGCTCGCGGATGTAGTCGATGGCCTGGGCGCGCGTCCAGCCGAACGCGTGAATTCCCGTGTCCACCACCAGAAACGTGGCCGAGAGGGTGATGTCGGCGAGCATGCCGAAGCGCGCCGTGTCCGAGGAGTACAGTCCCATCTCGTCGGCCAGCTGCTCGGCGTACTCCGCCCAGCCCTCGCCCATGCCGGGCGACCAGAAGTAGCGCGCGATCGGCGGGATCGTATCGCCGCGCTCGAGCGCGATCGCGCCCTGGAGATGATGGCCCGGAATCGTTTCGTGGAACGACAGCGGCTCCAGATCGGCGCGCGATTTGTGCAGTGGATCGTACGTCGACAGGAAGTAGATGCCGGGCCGGCTTCCGTCTTCCGCCGGCGGGTTCCACTCACCCACGCTCTGGCGCTCGCGGAACGCGGGGTAGGACTCGACGACGATCGGCGCGCGTGGCAGGCGCCCGAACCAGCGCGGCATCGCCGTCCGCGCGCGCTCCAGCGCGTCACGCGCGCTCTGCAGCATCTGCTCGCGCGTGCGGAACGTGTAGGCCGTGTCGCGCCGCAGCCGCTCGAGCAGCGCGGCAACGTCGCCGGTGCGGAAGGCGCGCCGCGCGATGGCGCGCATCTCGATCTCGAGCTCGGCGACGGTGCGCATCCCGATTGCGTGAATCGTATCGGGCGAGAGCTCGAGCCCGGTCGAGGCGCGGATCGCCGCCTTGTAGCACGCAAAGCCACGCGGGTTCGCCGAGACGCCGATCCGCGTTCGGGCGCGGTCCAGGTACTCCGTGGCGAGGAATTCGCGGTAGCTCCGCATCGCGGGCGCGATTTCGGCGTCGATCAGCTCGGCCAGCGCGGCGCCGAACCCCGAGGTCGAGTCGCGCCGGGCGGGATCGTACAGCGGGGAATCGCGCGTGGGGGTGGCGAGCAGCGTATCGAGCTCGCGCAACGCGATCTCCACGTTGCCGCGCGGCGCCGTGTAGTTGCGCCGCAGTCCTTCCCGGTGATTCGCGAGCTCGGTCGCGATGTACGCGGGAATCGTCCGCCAGCGCGCCAGCGTCTGGGCGCGCGCGTCGTCGCCGCCGACCGGTTGGAGTGCGGCGAGCGACGTCACCGTCGAGAGCCAGCCTCCACCTGTGTGCGCCACGCTCCAGAGCTCGAACCGGCACACGCGGGTCGCGATGGAGCCTTCGATGGCATCCCGCATGATCCCGTATGCGACCCATTCGGGCCGGCCCGCGATCCGCTTCGGAGTGATGTCCTCGAGCTCCTCGAGCCAGCTGTTTTCGCGCTCGCGCCAGCGCGCGAGAGCGGCGGGCGAGTTGTCGGGCCACCGGTCATGGGTGATTCCCGCCATCCCGGCCGCCGTCGCCTCATCCGGATGCTGGTCGAAGTAGGCGACCAGATAGCTGTCGGTCAGGCGGCGCACACGCGCCGCCACGGAGTCGGGCGAATCGGCTCCGGCCTGCAACGCGAGCATGAGGAGCGCGATCATGTTTTGAGATAGAGCCGCTGGGGGTCCAGGACTTCACGTAGCAGCTGCAGCTCGATGGCGCTCGGCGGGTCGAGCCGGCCCAGCTCCGGACGCGCCTGCAATTTCCAGCCGACCCCGGCCTGCACTTCCTTCATGTCGATGCCGGGATACAGCGTCGTGAGCACGAGCTCCCCACTCGCGCCGTCGCGCTCGAGCACCCCTTTGTCCGTGATCACCTTCGCAACCCGGCGCCCGGGACTGGTCAGAAAGTCGACTCGCTCCGGGAACGCGCGCGGCGACAACTTGGCGACGATGAGGATCCGCTGCGCGTGAATCGCGATTTCGGCCGCGCCACCCGAGCCCGGCAG
>DASSUS010000080.1:0-2991 GCA_035706765.1 Gemmatimonadales bacterium | reverse complement strand
CTCACTCGAGCGTCCCCGAGCGGTGCCACGTGGTGAGATCCTGTAGCGCCCGTCGCACCCCTAGCGTCACGGCATTCACGCTGATCGTGGCTCCCGAGATGCTGCGAATGTCACGACCCACCTGCAGCGGATCACTCGCCGCCTTGCCGCGAAATTGCCGCCGCCACGCTTCGTAGGCCACCTCGCCCCCGTAGGGCTCGCGATACACCAGGATGTCGATATCCTTGAGCCGGTCCGCCGTGTCGGTGGCGACGAGGAACGTGATCGGCTGATCCTTCCCCTTTACTTCCCGCACCAGGGCAAACCCGAGCAGCGTGTCGCCGCGCGTGACGCGATACGCGCTGTCGCCGTTGACACCGACGGCCGTGGCCCGCGCCCCCCGGCCGAAGACGCGCTGCACCGATGCCGCCACCTTCGGCGGCACTGTCGCAACTCCCTGCGCGAGCACCAGCGCGATCAGAAGGCTTAAAATTGGTAGCCCATCCCGAGCCGCATCGTTTCAGCTTCCGCCGTTCCCGCCACCGTCCGTCGAATCTCGTAGTCGCCCTTGAATACCGTATTCCATGTCGGCTTGTAGGCCAATCCGAGCGTGGTAATCCGCCGCGCGAATTCGTCGTTGCGCGTCGTCCCGGTGGGCACGGCGGCATGTGTATTGAACCGCTCGTGGCGGATGAAGGCGTTCAAGCGCTGCGTGCTCCTGGGCGCGAGCTGATGCAGCAAGTTGTACGCGACCTCGACGTACCCACCCGCAATCCGGCTCCCAACCGCCGTGCCATACAGGGCGTTGATCTGCTGCGCGTCGCCGACGCTCACGTTCGCGATCACGCCGCGCAGAGAAAGGCCGCGCAGCTCATACCGCGCATCGGCCGACAGCACTGTCACCGGCGCGTCGAACGAACCGGTGCCGAGCAGCGTATCGCCGGCCGTGGTACCACCATACCAAAACGAGCCGCCCACGCGCAGGCCCGGGTGGACCCACTCGAGCCGGCCCGTGATCGACGGGTTGGCGAGCGAGGCCTCACGGCCCTCCTGCCGGCCGCCGCGGATGCCCTCTTCATCGGAAAAGCCGTCCGCACGCAGGCCGTTCACCAGGTACAACCGATAGCCGAGCCCCTCGGCGAGCGGCAGCGTGCCGACGATGCCCACGCCGAGCTCACGCCATGTCGTCGGGATCACGTCGTGGTCGAACGCGGGACGATCGACGCCGTTGAACGTGGGCGGCTCGTGCGTCTCGTTGACGATGCCGACGGGCGGAAGGACGAGGCCGGTTCGGAGCGTCACGCGATCGGACAGCCGGTAGTCCAGGAAGGCCTGCTCCAGCGCGACCTCACCACCCGGGGAGCCGCCTTCGACCTTGGCGTCCTCCAACTCGAGCTCGGAGTGAAATGAGATGCGGTCGTTGAACGTGTGAGCTACGTAAACGACGAAGCGGCGGAGGTTTATCTCAGCTGGCGTGTTGCGTCCAGACCGGTTGGTGTAGTGGAGCTCGCCATAACCTCCAAGGGTGGTCGACTCCTGTGCGAGCGCGGGGACGGCGGTCGCACCGAACAGAGCGCACACGTACAAACTGCGACGCAGCATCTTGTTGCCTCCTCTGATGAATGGGGAATGAAGCCCAGCAGGATATACGAATATATTTGTCGGATTTAACCGGGCAAGTAGATGTTAAACTGGCGGATCGTGAATTCCCTGATGCAGTGGCCCGTTCTAGCGGTCCTCGCCCTGGTGCTGATTGCGGCGGGCACCGTCATCTGGATCCTGCGCGCCCGGCTGATCAAGACGGAGCGCGAGCGCCGTCGCGCCGCCGAGGAGCTGAATCGGCGGCTGTCGGAGCTGTTCTCGCTGCAGGAGCTCTCGTACGTGCTGTCCGACTCGCTCGAGCTGGACCGCATCGTAGAGCAGGTGGTGCGCTACGCGGTGCGCTTCCTGGACGCCCAGGGTGCGTTGCTCGCCCTGGCGGGCGACACGCGCGTGGATCCGCTGCACGTCGTAGCCGCGGAGGGCACCCTCAAGGGGCTGCGCGGCCTGCGCATCCCCGCCGATGATCCGGGGCTCGTGGCGCGCTCCACTGGCCACGAGCACCTCGAGATGGTGCGCAACTCCGGCGGAGGCCCGAAGGCCGAGCCGACACCGATTACGAGCGGTGTGCAGGCAGCCGCGGCGGCGGCCGTGCCGCTTCGCTCGCACGGCAGCGTGATCGGGACGCTCATCATCACCGACCCGCGCGAGGGGATTTTTGTCCCCGAAGACATGCGACTGCTTTCCACCGTCGCGACCCATGCGGCCGTGGTCATCGCGAACGCCCGCTTCTTCGAGATGGTGCGGCGCGCCAAGGAGCAGTGGGAAACCGCTTTCGACGCGCTGAGCGAGGGCATCGCGGTGGTGGACGACGAAGGCCGCGTGCGTCGCTCGAACCGCGCGCTGGCGAGTCTCCTCAACCTGCCGCTGCCGAGCGTCGTTGGCGCGCCGCTCGGCGACGCCCTGCTCGGCAAGTCGCAGGCGCTGCTCGAGCTGCTCGCCGCCATTCGGCGCGGCGATCGCCCTGCCCCGCTGGTCGCGCGCTCCGAGACCCTCAAGCGCACCGTGCGCGTCAACGCCGCCCGGATCCCGGGCGCGGCGACGGAACAGAGCATCGTCGTGATGATCGAAGACGTCACCGAGCAGCAGGCGCTCGAAACGCAGCTCGTGCAAAGCGAAAAGCTGGCGGCGGTGGGCCAGCTCGTCTCCGGCGTCGCCCACGAGTTGAACAACCCGCTCACGTCGATCACGGGGCTTTCCGAGTTCCTGCTCGAGCAGAAAGAATTGGGCAAGAAGGATCGCGGCCACCTCCAGGTGATTCACGAGCAGGCGGAGCGCGCGGGCCGCATCGTGCGCAACCTGCTCACCTTCGCGCGCAAAGGCTCGACCGAGCGCGTTCCCGTCGATCTCAACGACGTCATTCGCCGCACGCTGTCGCTGATGGCGTACGACCTGAAGCTCAAGGACGTCACG
>DASSUS010000079.1:0-2945 GCA_035706765.1 Gemmatimonadales bacterium | reverse complement strand
CGCGGGGAACGCCGCGCCGGGCGGGCCGAGGTAGCGGCCGAGCGAGTCGCGCTCGAGCAGGTAGGTCGAGTCGAGCGGGACGCGCAGCGTCGCGGCGAGCTCGCCGCCGGTCCGGTCCGCCGGGAGCCGGGCGATCTCGGCTTCGCGCAACGACGCGCCGATCGTGGGCCCGCGCGCGAGCAGCACGAGGTCGCGCAGCGTCATCCCCTCATGCCATGGATAGCGGCCGGGCTTGGTCACCATGCCGTCGATCGAAACGAAGAGTGAGCGCTCGAGTGCCGGGACGGAGTCGATCACGATCGAGTCGCCGTCGATCAGCGTGATGCTCGGAATGTCAATCGCGTGCGGCGTGATGGCGTGCGGCGTGCTTGCGTGCGGCGTGGCGGCGTGCGGCGTGCTTGCGTTCGACGTGACTGCGTGCGGCGTGCTTGCGTGCGGCGTAGCAGTGCCGAGTAACGTGGTGTGTGATGCGATCGGTGCGGGAGCGGGTGTCAGCGCCACATCGATCGCGGCGCGGCCGGTGGGCAGGACGCGATGGATCGTGATGCGGCGCAATGCGGCGTCCGAGCGAAATCCGCCGGCGATCGCGATCAGCTCGGCGAGCGTCTCGTCCGGCTTCGCTTCGTAGATGGCGGGGCGGGCGATGGCGCCGCGGAGCTGTACGCGCGAGTCATATAGAGGAACGAGCACCACGTCGCCCGTTTCGAGCCGGATGTCGGCGCGGGTGTCGCCGCGCAGCAGGTAGTCGTACAGGTCGAGCGTCGCGACGGTTTTGCCGAGCCGCTGCACGGCGACGCGGCGCAGGTTCGCCTTGTCGGTGAGACCGCCCGCCGCGTAGAGGGCGGTGAACACGGTGGCGAGCGAGGAGATCTGGTAGGCGCCGGGCTGGGTTACCTCGCCCACGACGAAGATCTGGTTCGCGTGCACGCTGCCGATCGTCACGTCGAACCGGGTGCGCGAATCGGGGCCGCGGCGCACGCTCGCGTAGACACGGCCCAGCCGTTCGTACAGCAGCTCGCGCAGCTGATCGAGGGTGAGGCTCGAGACGAACACCTGGCCTACCTGCGGAATCAGGATGAAGCCGTCGCGTGTCACGGGGAGCGCGTAGGCTTTCTGCACGTCGCCGGTGAGGATCAGGACGAGCTGGTCGCCGGGGCCGAGGCGGTAGTCGGGCGGCACGGGTCCGGCGAGGAGCGGGAGGAACTGGGTGGACGCGCGCTCGAACACGTCGACGCCGAAGACCTCGCTGTGGGTTGTGTCGCGGCGGCGGACCAGGCCGGTGTCGAGGTGATTGTTTTGAGCGAAGGGGAGGATGCCGAGGGCCTGGATCGCGGCGAGCTGGGTGGGGCTGGTCTGCGTCGCGCCGCTCCCGGGGCTGACGTCGCCGAGGTAGTTGTCGAGCAGGTTGTCCGGGTAGCCGCCCGCGCGCAGCCGGGCGCGGATGTCGTCGGCGGAGAGCCCCGATTCGCGCAGCCGCTGGCGAACGAGCTCGGGATTTTGCAGTAGCAGCTGCTGCGCGTCGCTCTGGGCGGCGCTGTTGGTCGGAGCGATGAGGGCGGCGAGCAGTAGCATCGCGGCCCAGGGTGCGTGGATGCGCATGAGTCGGTGTGTGTGGACTCAGTACCCCGGGCGGTGTCATTGGGTGCTGTTATGACTTTTGGTGCGTTCAGGTGAGGCGTATCACACCCGGAGGGGACAATCGGTCTGGCGGAGGGTTTCGGCGCGTAACATATTGGCCTTCCCTTGGTCAGTAACTGAGCGCGGAGCGATCACAGGACCTTTTCTGTTTGGGGGCGTCGCGGTTCGTGGAAGCTGAATCTTTCCACATCACAAATCCGCAGCATGTTGAAAACGTTCCGCTCGAGGTGCCAACACCTTCTCGGAGCGGGAGTTCGGGCGCGCCCGGGAGGGAGCGGCGGAAGACGCCGGCGCGGCTCGGGCTGCAGCGGCGGGCCCAGTACAACTTCCGGCGTCACTTCCTGCGCGGGTTCCGGCGCTTCGGCATCCTCGTCACCGCGGACCTTGCTTCCTTTTATGTAATGCGCGCGCTGGTGCGCGCGGTGCGGGACAATGTCGCCCTGGGCGCCACGGCGGCGGCCGAGGTGCGGTCGATCCTGCCGGCGGGGATCCTGAACGGGTGGCAGTATGCGGCGGCGCTGTTCATCAGCCTCATCGTGCTGGGCAATTATGGACCGGGCGATTTGCGCCGGAACGCCCGGCGCCTGTTTCTGGCGTGCGCGCTGGCGACGGCATTGCCGCTGTGGATGACGATCTGGACGCGTGGCATTCCGCCCGTCGCGGTTCAGTATGTCCTGACCACGGTGCTCGTGTGGATCGGTTTGCTGGCGGAGCGCCGGCTGCTCGACGCGGTGATTACGCGGGTGCGGCCGCGGCGCGAGGAGGAGCTGTCGACGTTGTTCGTCGGTCCGGCCGAGGCGTGCCGGGAGACGTCGGCGAGCGAGGCGTTCGCGGCCGATTCGGAGTATCGCCCGATCGGGTTCGTCGACACGCATATCCCGCCGTCGCCCGAGGCGTTGGGGCACATCGTGGACTTTGCTTCGGTGCTGCAGGATACGAATGCCGAGGCGATTGTCGTGTGCGGGTACCTGACCGACGGGCGTTTTCACGATGTGGTCGACGCGGCGCTCACGGCGGGGTGCAAAGTGCTGTCGGTGCCGCGCAGTGTTGTGATTGCGGGTGTCGAGCCGCAGCTCGTGTGGCGCCGGGATCAGCCGCTGGTCGAGCTGACGACGCCGACGCTGCGTGGTGGGCAGTTGATTGTGAAGCGGTTCGTGGATGTGCTCGGGGGCACGTTAGCGCTGTTACTGGTCTCGCCGCTGATGGTCTTCGTCGCACTGCTGGTGAAGCTCGATTCGAAGGGGTCGGTGTTCTTCCGGCAAAACCGCGTGGGGCGCGGCGGGCGGCTGTTCAAGATCTATAAGTTC
>DASSUS010000078.1:0-8273 GCA_035706765.1 Gemmatimonadales bacterium | reverse complement strand
GGAGGACGGCATGGCGACCTCGCGGCGCGCCATCCGCCCGGCGAGGAAGGCGGCGCGACCCGCAGCCGTGGCGAGTCGCATCGCATGCGCCATCGCCACCGGATCCCGCGCGGAAGCGATCGCGGTATTCATCAGAATCCCATCCACGCCTTGCTCCATCGTCACACACGCGTCCGATGCGGTGCCGACGCCGGCATCGACGATCACCGGAACGCGCAACCGCCGCTTGATCGTCCGCACGCTGAACGGATTGAGCAGGCCCAGGCCGCTGCCGATCGGCGAGGCGAGGGGCATGACCGCGGCGCAACCGGCATCTTCGAGCCGGAGCGCGGTGACCAGATCTTCGTTCGTGTAGGCGAGGACCTTGAATCCTTCCTGCACGAGGACCTTCGCGGCTTCGAGCAATCCCTGCACGTCGGGCAGCAGCGTCTCTTCGTCGCCGATCACTTCGAGCTTCACGAAATCGTTGAAGCCGGCTTCACGCGCGAGCCGAGCGTAGCGAATCGCGTCGGCGGCGGTGTAACAGCCGGCGGTATTGGCGAGCAGGAAGATTTTCTGCGGATCGAGGAAGTGCAGCACGCTCGATTCCTTGGAGCGATCGAGATTGACGCGCCGCACCGCAACCGTGACGACCTCGGCGCCGGACGCCTCGATCGCCCGCACCATCGTGTCCATGTCGGGATACTTGCCCGTGCCGACCATGAGACGTGACTGGAACGTGCGCCCGCCGATTTCGAGTGGCGGATCCTGGAGCGTCTCAACCGCGGTAATGACCCTTCCCCCGTCCCCCATCCTCATCCCCCTCTGCTCATCCCCCTCCGACGAAATGCACCAGCTCGATCGCGTCTCCGTCGGATACCGTCACCTCGCTCAGTCCGGCTCGCCGCACGATCTTGCGATTGTGCTCCACCACCACGGCGCGTGGATCGAGATCGAGCTCCTGCAGCAGCTCGAGCAACGTCACGCCCGCGGTGATCTGTTTGCGCTCTCCATTGATTACAACATCCATTCGCGCATCCTCCGCGCGGCCGCGGCGGGGTCCGCATCGTCCCACAACGCGCGAATCGCCGCCACGCCGTACGCCCCGCATTGCCTGACATCCCGGACCCGCTCGGGCGTTATGCCGCCGATTGCGATCACCGGCAGATCGCCGGCTCCGGTGATCCTCTGTAACTCCTCCAACCCGATCGCGGTTCGTCCCGGATGAGACGCGGTGTCGAACACCGGTCCTACAACAAGATAGTCGGCCCCCGACAGGCGCGCGGCCTCGGCTTCCGCGAGGTCGTGCACCGATCGACCGATCCACCACGTGGGGTTCAACGCGCGCGCGGCTTCGACCGGCAGGCTGTCCCGGCCGAGCTGAACCCCCGCGCACGGCACCGCGAGTGCCACGTCGAGGCGGTCATTGACGAAGAGACGGGCCGGCGGCCGGACGGCCAGACGGCCTGCTAATTCGAAGTGTTCCCGACCGGTGAGCTCGCGGCCGCGCGCGTGGAACGCGAGATCGGATCCACCACCTATCGCCAGCTCCCGGGCGATATCCTCGAGATCCGCTCGCCGAGCGACGCGCTCATCCGTGATCGCATGCAGCCGCGGCAGGGGCGGCCTCACGCGAATTTGGTGCCCGGTTTGAGCCGGGCGCCGCGCAGCCATTCGGCGGCCGGCATCCGCGGTTTGCCCGCGGGCTGCACCTCGAAGATCTCGACGCTGCCGCCGCCCAGATCCCTGAACGGGCCGGTCGCGATCAACAGCGTGCCGTCGGCCGAGATGACTTCGCCGGGCGCACCGGTGCCGGGGAACGGCGGCTCCATCACCTTCGGCGTGAACAGCTTGATCTCTTTTCCCTTGAGCTCGGTCCACGCGCCCGGTCGCGGATCGAGCCCGCGGATGAGACATCCCACCGCGCGCGCGTCCTTGCTCCAGTCGATGCGGGCGATCTCGCGGGTGAGCTTGGGCGCGAACGTCGCGCGATCCTCTTTCTGCGGCACCGGCGTCGGCGGCGGATCGCTCTGCTCGAGCATCGCCAGCGTTTCGACCAGCGCTTGCGCGCCCATCTCGGCGAGATGCGCGGCGAGCTCGCCCGCGGTGACGTCGGGATCGAGACGATGCGGGATCTGATGCAGGACGGGCCCCGAGTCCATGCCGGTGTCGAGCTGCATGATCGAGACGCCGGTCGTTTCGTGGCCGCGGATGATGGCCCATTCGACCGGAGCGGCGCCGCGCAGTCCGGGCAGGAGCGACGGATGCACGTTGATCATCCCGCGCGGCGGGAGCGACAGCAGCTCCTGCCGCAGGATGTGCCCGTACGCCACGACGACGCCAACGTCGGGCTTCAGGGCGCGCAGCTGGTCCAGGAACGCGGGGTCGGTCGGTTTTTCGGGCTGCAGCACGAGCAGATCCTCGGCGAGCGCCGCGACCTTGACCGGTGGAGGGATCAGCTGTGAGCGGGAACGGCCTTGCGCCGCATCGGGCTGCGTGACCACGCCAACCACGTCGAACGCCTCGCCCACCAGAGCCCGCAGCGACGGGACGGCGAACTCCGGTGTTCCGAAAAAAACCACGCGCACTACAGCTCTCCCGCCGGCTCCGGCGTAACCTCCTTCAGGTATCCGGTCTGGCCCTTGCGCGACTTCTTCCACTTGGACAACAGCAGGTTCCGCTTCACGGCGCTGAGATGGTCGAGAAACAGAATGCCGTCGAGGTGGTCGATCTCGTGCTGGATGGCGCGCGCCTTGTAGCCGTGCGCCTCGACGCGGTAGGGCGTGCCGTGCTGATCGAGCGCTTCCACCACGACGCGCGCCGGTCGCGCCACATCGCCGAAGATGTCGGGAATCGAGAGACACCCCTCCTCGGCCGTTTCCTCTTCGTCGCTGCGCTCGAGGATTCGGGGATTGATGAGCACCAGCGGCGGCGGGTCTTCGTCGCCCACGTCCACCACGGCCACGCGCTGAGCGACGCCGATCTGATTCGCGGCGAGCCCGACGCCCTTGGCGGCGCGCATCGTCTCGAACAAATCGTCGACGAGCGTTCGGATCTCGTCGTCGACACTCCGCACCGCGGCCGACTGCTGGCGCAGCACGGGCGAGCCGAGGACGTGGAGCGTGCGAACCGTCACGCCGGCTTCGCCTCGACGGCGGTGCGATTGGTGATCTGGGCGACGGCGCTGCGCGTGATCACGAATTTGGCCTCGCCGCTCCGAACGGTGACTTCATCGTCCTTGATGTGGACGACTTCGCCGATGATGCCGCTCGAGGTCACGACCCGATCGCCGCGCTGGAGCGAGGCGAGCAGCTGCTTGTGCTGCTCCTGCTGGCGGCGCTGGGGCCGGATCAGCAGGAAGTAGAAAATCCCGATGAACAGCGCGATCTGAAGAATGAACGCGCCGATTCCCGGACCGCCCTGGCCCGACGGAGCGAACAGCAACAACGACAGTGGTGCGATAGTCATGCTACTCCCGTGTGTTGGTAGCGGCGGCGCGCGCGCGCGCGCGCCAATCATCGGCCCAGGCCTGAAATGAGTCGCCGCCCCGCTGGATGACGGCGCGCATCTCGGCGGCGAGGCGGATCAAATACCGGACATTGTGCAGCGACAGCAGCCGAAGTCCGAGCAGCTCGCCCGCGACGAACAGATGTCGCAGGTATCCACGTGAATACGTCGTACAGGTCTCACAATCACAGCTCGGGTCCAGCGGCCGATCGTCCGTCCGAAACTGCGCGTTGCGAATGTTGAGCGTGCCGTCCGGCGTAAACGCCGAGCCGTTGCGCCCGCCGCGCGTCGGCGCGACGCAGTCGAACAAATCGACGCCCCGTTCGACGCCCGCGACGAGATCCTCCGGAAACCCGACGCCCATAAGATAACGGGGCAGGACCTCCGGCATCCGGGACTCGAGCACGTCGAGCGTGGCGTACATCTTCTCTTTGGTCTCGCCCACCGACAGCCCCCCGATGGCGATGCCCGTCCACGGGCCTAATTCCAGGATGCGGTCGAGACATTCGGTCCGGAGTGCCGGCAGCGTGCCGCCCTGGATGATGGGCCACAGGGTCTGACGGCCGGCGAGCTCGGCATGCCTCTGCTTCGAGCGTCTTAGCCAGCGCAGCGTTCGTTCAAGCGCATCTCGGGCTGTGGCCTCATCAGCCCCGCCGGGAATCACGTGATCGAATGCCATCGCGACATCGGAACCGAGCTTCCACTGAATCTCGATCGCTTTTTCTGGAGTCAGCTTGCGGCGAGCGCCGTCGATGTGACTCTGGAACTCGACACCCTCTTCGTCGACCTTGCGGAAACCTTCGAGCGAGAAGACCTGGAACCCGCCCGAGTCGGTGAGCAGCGGCCGCTCCCACGCCATGAACTTGTGGAGCCCGCCGAGCTGCTCGATCACATCCTCGCCGGGCCGCACGTGCAGGTGGTAGGTGTTGGCGAGCACGATCTGCGCCCCGACCGCTTGGAGGTCGGCCGGCGACAGCGTCCGCACCGTCGCCTGCGTGCCCACGGGCATGAACATCGGCGTCTCGACCGTGCCGTGCGGGAGCTTGAGCGAGCCGGAGCGCGCGGCGCCCGAGGTGGAGTCGATCCAGAAATCGAACATGCGGCTATCGGCTATCGGCTATCGGGCGTGTCGGGCGTGTCGGGCAGGCATTCACCCGATAGCCGATAGCCGCTACCCGATAGCTAGAGAAGGAGCATCGCATCGCCATAAGAATAGAACCTGTAACCCTCCTTCACCGCCTCCCGGTACGCCTTCATCACCCGCTCGTACCCGCCGAACGCGCACACCAGCATCAACAATGTCGATCGCGGCAGGTGGAAGTTCGTGATCAGATGGTTGACGATCTTGAAGTCGTAGGGTGGCCGGATGAAGAGCGAGGTTTCGCCCGCACCGGCGCGCACGTGTCCCTGATCGTCCACGCTGGCTTCGAGCGCCCGCACCACGGTCGTTCCCACGGCCCACACACCGCGCTTCTTCTGTATTCCGTTGTTGATGATCTGCGCCGCACCCGGCGTGATGTCGAATGCTTCCGCATGCATGGGGTGCTGCGCCAGGTCCTCGGTCTCGACGGGCTTGAACGTCCCCGGACCCACGTGCAGGTCCAGCGACGCGACGCGCACGCCGCGCGTGTAAATGTCGGCGAGCAGCTCCGGTGTGAAGTGCAGGCCGGCGGTGGGCGCGGCGACGCTGCCATCGTGCGCGGCATAGACCGTCTGATACCGTTCGCGGTCCTCGGCGTCCGGTGGGCGACGGATGTAGGGTGGGAGCGGCACCGCTCCGTATTTCGTCACGGTCGCCCGTGCGTCGAGCGCGCCGGCAAACCGGATCCGGCGCAAGCCGCCGCCGAGCACTTCGACGATTTCAATGACGCTGTCATCACCGACGCTGACACGACGGCCCGGTTTGAGCTTGCCCCCGGGATGTGCCATCGCAACCCAGGTTCCGTCGTTGTGCTCCCTCACGAGCAGGAACTCGGCGTCCTGCCCGCCTTCCCGTTTCCCGTGCAGCCGCGCGGGAATGACGCGCGACGTGTTGAGCACCAGCACGTCGCCCGCCGGAATCAGCCCGGGCAGGTCGTGAAAATGGAGATGCCGCGTCGCGCCGCTCGCGCGATCGAGCACGAGCAAGCGGCTCGCCGATCGATCAGCGAGCGGGTGCTGAGCGATCTGCGAGCTGGGAAGGTCGTAATCGAAGTCGGAGAGGCGGTGCACTAGCCGTCGAAGATACTGGCTTGCTCCGTCGATTTGGGCGGGGTAAATCCAAAATGGCGGTATGCCGCCGGCGTCGCGACCCGGCCGCGCGGGGTGCGCGCGAGAAAGCCCTGCTGCATAAGGAAGGGCTCGTACACTTCCTCGAGCGTGCCCGGATCTTCGCCGACCGCGGCCGCAACCGTCTGCACTCCTACGGGACCCCCTTCGAACATCTCGATGATCGCCTTGAGAATGCGCGCGTCCATGTCGTCGAGTCCGAACTCGTCGACATCGAGCCGCTTCAGCGCCTCGGCGGCGACCGCCGACGTGATCTTGCCGCCGGCGCGCACCTGGGCGTAATCGCGGACTCGCTTGAGCAGCCGGTTCGCGACCCGCGGCGTGCCGCGGCTGCGCCGCGCGATTTCGGCGACGCCCGCCGCATCGGCGCTGACCCCGAGGATGCCCGCCGAGCGCGTGATGATCTGGACGAGATCGTCGGGCGGATAGTAGTGCAGCCGCTCGACCAGACCGAAGCGCGCGCGCAGCGGCGGCGTGAGCAGGCCGAAGCGCGTGGTCGCGCCGATCAGCGTAAAGCGCTCGAGCTGCATCGGCAGCGTCTGCGCGTGCGGTCCGTCCGCGATGCGCACGTCGACGCGGTACTCCTCCATGGCTGGATACAGGAACTCTTCCAGCGCCGGCCGAAGGCGATGCACTTCATCTATAAAGAGGATGTCGCCCTGCTTGAGCGAGGTGAGCATGCCCACCAGGTCGCCGGGGCGCTCGAGTACCGGCCCCGACGTGGTGCGGATGTCGACCTCCAGCTCTTTCGCCATGAGCAGCGCGAGCGTCGTCTTGCCCAGTCCCGGCGGCCCGAAGAACAGGGCGTGATCGAGCGGTTCCTTGCGCTGTCGCGCGGCGTCGATCGCGATTTGCAGCGACTCCTTGACCTTGGCCTGGCCCACGAACTCGTCGAGCCGCGACGGGCGCAGCGCCGCATCGGTCAGTCGCTCGCTTTCGAGCGCTTCGGGCGTCGTGATCTCCGCGCGCGCCACTATTTCACCTTACTTCCGAGCCAACCATGAGTCCGAGCCACGGCTCTTGGGCAAGGCGCGCCAGCGCACCGGCCGCGGCTCGGCTTCGATGACGTGCGGCGTGTGGCAGCGCAGGCACGAATCCTCCGCGCGCGTCACGCCGGCGGGAACCAGCCGGCGGTTCGTGGACCCGCAGCGCGTGCAGATCCACTCTGCGGTGATCTCGATCGCGCCGGCGGTCATCGGGTCGTGAGAATCTGCAGGGCACGCCGCACCAGCACCTCCGTTTCCGTGTCCGCTCCGTTTCCCGCGAGCGCCTGTCGAATCGCGCGGTCAGCCTCGGGGGCGGCATACCCCAGACGCTCCAGCGCTTTCAGCGCGGCCTCCGCGCCGGCCGGGACGTCGGCCGCCGGCGCGGCGCTGAAGTCTTCGACCTTTTCGCCCAGCTCGAGCGCGAGCCGCTCCGCCGTCTTTTTGCCGATGCCGCTGACGGACGAGAGCAGCCCGATGTTCTTCTCCCGCAGCGCGCGGGCGCCGCGCTCGACGCCGAGCGCGGAGATAAGGGCGATGCCGATCTTGGGGCCGACGCCGGAGATGCTCGTCACGCGCTGGAAGAAGCGCCGCTCGGACTCATCGAGAAAACCATACAACGACCAGCCGTCTTCGCGCACTACCAGCTCGGTGGCGAGCGTGACGTCGCTCCCGGCAGGGGGGAGCCGTTCCATCACGCCGAGTGGCACGACGACCTCGTAGCCCACGCCGCCCGCCGTCTCGACGACGACGCGGTCGGCGGATTTCGACGCCAATCGACCGCGCACGTGCGCAATCATGACGCGGTCCTCACCCCCTGGCCATCTCTCCGTTGCGGAGAGGGGGTACGCAGGATGAACGTCAACGCCGCGGCAACTCCATCGGCCGCATCAGACGGCTCCGGCGCGTTCTTGAGCCGAAGCAGCTGGGCCACCATCGCCGCCACCTGGTTCTTCTTCGCGCCGCCTGCTCCCACGACGGTCTTCTTGATCATCGCCGGAGCGTACTGCGCGATATCGAGCTCGGCCTGCTGGGCGGCGAGCAGGATCACGCCCCGGGCGTGCCCGAGCACGAGCGTGGTGCGGACGTTCTTATGATAGAAGGCGTCTTCGAGGGCGAGCACCGAAGGCTGGTGACGGCGAATCAGTCGGGCGATTTCCTGGTGCAGCTCGGCGAGACGGTGGGGAAGGGAGTTGTTGCGGCCGAAGCGGAGCACGCCGCATTCGATGAGGCGCCCGATCCCGGGAGTGCCGGCGCCACCATTAGCCGTTTCGATCACGCCGTAGCCCGTGACCTGGGTGCCGGGGTCGACGCCCAGAATCCTCACGTCATTCCGTCACCGCCGCCATGGCGTCGGCGTCGATGTCGAAGTTGGAGAAGACCTTCGCGACGTCGTCCATTTCCTCGAGAGTCTCGACCAGCGCCAGCAGGCGCTTGGCGTCGCTGCCCTCGACCTTGACCGTGTTCTTGGGCACCATCGAAATCTCGGCGCTCTGCACGGGCAGCTTCTTGGCGCGCAGCGCCTGGTCGATGGCG
>DASSUS010000077.1:0-6150 GCA_035706765.1 Gemmatimonadales bacterium | reverse complement strand
GGTCATGGAGACCGCTATTCGCAGCGCGAAGGTGGGCGAGCCGGCCGACCGGGCGCTGGCCGAGCTGCGCGAGTGCCGCTGTCAATCGCTTCCGATCATGGCGGACGGGCGGCTCGCCGGGGTCCTGACGCTGGAAAATGTCGGCGAGTACGTGATGATCGACGCGGCGCTCAGAGCGCGGCCCGCCGCCGGCCCCTGACCCCGGGCGCGACGCGCCCCTCGAGACCAGCGTCACGGCCGGACCACGAGCAGCGAGCAACGCAGGGTCCCCAGCAGCGATTCGGCCGTATTGCCCACAATCCAGCGCATGAGCCCGCCCCGAGCGACGGTGCCGACCACGACGAGATCGACGTCGCGCGCGCGGGCAAATTGCGGAATGACGTCTCGCGGATCCCCGCGCGCCAGGTGAATCGCGCGCGCCGATACCACGCGGCGGAACGGTACGATCGCGTCCTCGAGCTCGCGCCGCCGCCGGCGCCCCACCTCCGCGACATACCGCTTGATCTCCGTTTCCGAGGCCCCGCCCCGCCGCATGAACCCGGTGCCGTAGGCGTCCCACGCGTGCAGGACATGGAGCCGCCCTCGTGGCTCGGCGAACCAGCGCGCGTATTCGAGCAGCTTCGCGACGAGCGCGTTCCGTCGCGGCGCGTGGGGCCGGCTGATGTCGATAGCCACGAGCACCCGGAGCCGTCGCGGACGGAAGCCGGTGTGCAGCACGAGTAGCGGACTCGGAGATTCGCGCGCGAGCCGTCCAAGCAACGCGCGCTGACGCCGCGACCTCGTGGTCGCCACAACCAGGAAATCGTGGCGCCGCCTCCCGGCTTCGCCGGCGAGCGCCTGGACGGGCGAACCGACCAGTAGCCGAGTTTCCGGCTCGAGGCCGGCCTTGCGCGCCCGGGCGGCGGCCCGATCGAGTCGCCGCAAGGCCTCGCGCCGCGCGAGTGTGGGCACGGTCCAGCCGTGCCCCGCGACCGGCCGCACGATCATCTCGGACTCCGGGATCACCTCGACGAAGGTCACAAGCGCATCGCGCTCGGCCGCAAACTGCGCGATGTGCGGGATCAGCGCGCGGAGATCCGCGCCGCCTCCGATCCACACGAGCATCCGTGGCCGCCGTCGCGCGACCATCGTCAGACGCTTTCCACGCGGCTTCGTTTCAGGAGAATCAGCACGCCCGCGACACCCGCGACGAACGACGCGATGAAAATCGCGACCTTGGCCGCGGTGAAATCGGCTGAATCAGGGAAGGCCTGGCCGGCAATGAAGAGTGACATGGTAAAACCGATACCGCCGAGGGCGCCGGCGCCGGCGAGTTGTCGCCACGAATAGCTCTCGGGTTTGGAGGCCAGGTTGAGGCGAATCGCGAGCCAGGAGCCCCCGACGATTCCGAGCGGCTTTCCGATCACGAGGCCGAGCACGATCGCGGCAGCGAGCCGGGTACGGCCCTCGAGAATGCCGGGCGACCAGACCAGCCCCGCGTTGGCGAGCGCGAAGACGGGGAGCACGAAGTAGCTCGACCAGGGCTCGACGGCGCGCAACAGCTTGCTCGCCGGCGGCTCGAGTCTCCTGTGGATCGTATCGAGCGCGCGCAGCGCGGGCTCCGACGGGCCGTGCCGCACGTGCTGTCCCTCGTCGCGCGCCTGATCGGTTTGCATGACGAGCTGCGCCTGGGCCATGAGCACCCGCAGGTTCGGGGGCGGGTGCGTCGGTGTCACGAGCGCGAGGATCACGCCCGCGAGGGTCGCGTGGACTCCGGCTTCATGCAGGCAGAACCAGAGGAGGAGTCCGAGGACCACATAGGGCAGAGCCGAGTAGATGTTCCAGCGATTGATGACGATCAACAACGCCACGATGCCCGCTGAGACGGCCAGATAGGGTAGCGAAATTCCGCTGCTGAAAAACAGCGCGATGACCGCGATCGCCACCAGGTCGTCGATGACGACGGCGGCGGTCAAGAACACCCGCAAGTCTACCGACACGCGGTTGCCGAGCAGGACGATCAATGCCACCGCGAACGCCGTGTCGGTCGCGATGGTCAGCCCCCACCCCCGACTCCACGGACCGCCCTGAAGAATCGCGAGATAGATCAACGCCGGTGCCGTCATGCCGCCGAATGCCGCGGCGACGGGCAGGATCGCGGCGCGGCGCGATGCCAGGCGGCCGACCGTGAACTCACGCTTGATCTCGAGTCCGACCAGGAGAAAAAAGACCGTGAGCAGTCCGTGATTCACCCAGTCCAGCAGCGACAGGGTGAAGCTGCGGCCACCCAGCGTGAGACTCAGCGGGGAGTCCCAGAGCGCGAGAAAGGCCGGTCCGAAGCGCGTGTTGCTGAGGACGAGGGCGAGCACCGTGCCGATCAGCAGCAAGACACCGCCGGATGGCGCCCAGCGCGCGAAGTCGAGCAAGGCTGTCTGCAGGCGGTGACCCAGGGATCCGATGAGCGCGTCGGCCAGCGCGTGCTCGTCCCAGGCACCCTCGTACCGGCGCCCGTTGATGAAGAACGTCGGTGTCACGCGCGCGCCGCTGTCTATGCCGCTCAACGCGTCCTCGCGCACGCGCGCATCCGCGGCCTTGCGCGCTGCCGGATCCCGCTCCGCCTCCGGCGGCAACCCGAGCTCGATCGCGAGCTGCTCGAGATCAGCCTCGGTGAAATGCGGGCTGCGCTGCATCAGCGCGTCGTGCACGTCCCAGAATCGATCCTCGGTCAGCGAAGCGTACTCGGCCAATTCGGCCGCCTTGGTGGCGAGCTCGCGATCGGCGAGCGGGAGGTGACGATACACATAGCGCAGCCGCTCGCCGAAACGGTCGCGCAGGCTCGCGATTACCTCGTGCGCGGCGTGACAGAACTCGCACGCATAGCTGCCGTACTCGACCAGCGTGAAATCGGGATTGTCGCCGCCCAGCACGTGGTCGCGAGCCGGATCGACGGGGACGGTGAGTCGCGTGGGGCGCGCCGCCTGCGTCATCGGGAACCGACCATAGTCTGGAGGATCGCGCGGGCCGACGCGATTTCGTCGGCGTTGACCGTGTGGCCCATGCCGGGGTAGATCCGCTTGACGACATGGCCGCCTAACCGGCCGAAGACATCCGCGGTCTCATCGACGCGTCGCTTGGGGATATGCGGATCGACGTCGCTGCATCCGAGAAAGACCGGCGTGCCGTCCAGCGTGCCGGCGTAATCGCGCGGCGTCCCCTCGGGACCGATGAGGCCGCCGGACAATCCGATGAGGCCGCCGTAGCGGCGCGCGTTGCGGGCCGCGTACTCGAGGGCGAGACAGGCGCCCTGCGAAAATCCGAGCAGGGCGACGCGCTGCGTGGGCACCTTCGCCGCTTCCGCTTTCTGCAACGCGCGATTCAGGACTCGCAGCGCCGACGAGAGGTGAGGCTCGTTGCGGGCGAGAGGCTCGAGGAAGCTGTACGGATACCAGGTGCGTCCCGCCGCTGCGGGGGCAATGTAGGTGAGTCCGGGATGGTCGAGCTCGCCCGCGAGCGCGCGCATGTCGTCGACCCCCGCGCCGCGCCCGTGGACGAGCACCAGGGCCGCCGAGGCGTCGCTCAGCGGCGCGCCCCACACGAAGATCGGCTGATCGCGATGCGGGTCCCTAGGCACGCTCGGGGACCGTCAGGACGGCGCATGGCGCCCGTTCCACGAAGCGCTCCCCAAACCTCGCAGGCACGACCACGACAGTGATGTTACGCTCGCGAATCTGCCCGATCACGCGCGTGACGGCGGCGCCGAGCGCGGCGTCGGGTGCGCCTTCCTCCGATTCGAGCATCGTCGTCGCCGGCTTTGCCCGCCAGAGCGCGGCGAACGCCTCCGCAGCGCGATCGACGGGCCAGTCTCCATCGACGGCCCGGACCGCGAGCACCTCGCTCCAGTCGCGCTGCCCGAACGGCACCACGAGGCAGGAGACCTTCACGGTCTGGAGCGCTTCGGCGAGGGTCCGACCGGAGGGGCGTCGCTCGAGTGCGCCGAGGGGCTGCTGCCCCAGCACGAGCAAGTCGACGGCATAATCGTGGGCCCACCGTGGAATCTCGATCCCCGCGATGCCGAACCGCACCAGCGGCTTGGCTCTGGCGGAGCCGACCGTCGTGGCGATCGTGTCCTGGAGCATCGCGGCGAAGCGGGATTCGGCGACGTCGGCCGGCGCCGTGTGGCGGCGCCGCAGCCCTTCGACCTCGTCGGGGCGCACGCCTTCCCACGCGTCGCGGAAGACGCGCAACGCGAACAACTCGGCATCTGCTGCCTGGGCGATCTGCGCGGCCGCTCGCAGGGCGTGCAACGCCGCGGGGGTGTCGTCCAGCGCTACCATGACCCTCTGGAATTTCATGGCCATCAGTGTTCGCGCTCCTGTCGTCTGATCCGGTTGGCCGCCGTCCCCCAGGTGGGCGCGTCGCTGGCCGGGAACGTATCGTCCAGGATATCGTCGATCAGCGCCTCCACCGCGCGACGCTCGTGTGTAGGAGCCCTCGTGACCTTGCGGCGGTCGCCCGCAAGGCCGCTCGCCCGCGAGGGACCGAACCACGATGCACCCTGAATTTTTTGGAGCAGGAAGCTCGTGCTGCGCGAGCCACGAATCCCGACGTGGCCATTGATGAGCAGGAAGGGAATGGTATCGATCCCCAGCGCGCGGGCGCGCCGCTGCGATTCGCGCGTGACGATCGTTGCACCGCGCCCCTCGCGCCGGCCCTCGAAGCGTACGCCGGTGAGTCCGGATTCGCGTGCGATGGTCGCCAGCGTTGCGCGGTCGCCGATGTCGCTTCCCTCGCTGAAGTGCGCGCGATAGATCCCTTCGACGAGTGCGGCGATGACGTGAGGCGGTCGGGGGTCCTGCTGGGCCCAGACGACGAGCCGATGAGCCTCGCCGGTGTCCGGTTCGCCCGTGATCCGGTCGAACGCGAACGTGATGCCCTCGCTCGCGCCCAGGCGCGTCAGGAACGCCTCGGCTTCGTGATCTCTCGATGGTCGCGGGATGGGGAATGGACGCCAATGGGTCCGCGCCGCAATGTTCGCCGGCAAGGAGTCGATCGCGGCCTCGAGGCGTCGCTTCGTGATGTAGCACCAGGGGCAGGCAAAATCCGAGAACATCTCTATGTCAGCCGTTCGCACCGCTCCTCCGCCCCGTAGCTTGGTCGATTCTACCCCGCTTCGTCCAACTTGCCTTGCAACAGGGGGACACCGGGGTATTATCGGGCGCCAATGCACACGCAAGACACCAACGGGGTGACGAGCTCGAGTCCGCTGCTCGGGATTCATCACGTCACCGCCATCGCCGGCCACCCCAGCGACAACGTCGCCTTCTACACCGGTGTGCTCGGGCTCCGGTTGGTCAAGCAGACAGTCAACTTCGACGATCCCGAAACCTATCATCTCTATTACGGCGACGAAGCCGGCCGTCCCGGATCGATCATCACCTTCTTTCCCTGGCCTGGCGCGCAACATGGACGTCAGGGGCTCGGTCAGGTGACGGTGACCGCATTCGCCGCGCCCCTCGCATCGCTCGGTCACTGGGATGAGCGCCTGAAGCGCTACGGGGTGGCGACTGAACGGACCGAGGTATTGGGCGAGGATGTGCTGGCGTTCGACGATCCCGAAGGCCTTCGGCTCGAAATTGTGGGCCTCCCCGACGCGGCGGATCGTCCCGGCTGGAGCGGGGGACCGGTACCCGCCGAGCACGCGCTCCGGGGGTTTGCTCACGTCACGCTCGCCGAACAGGGGTACGAAGCGACCGCGCGCCTCCTGAGCGATGTGATGGGCTTTCGGCTGCTGGGGGCTTCGGGCAATCGTTTCCGTTACGCGCTGGGAGAGGGGAAGAGCGGAGCACGCGTGGACCTGCTGTGCATGCCGGATGCATCGGCCGGGCGCATCGCCGTGGGAAGCGTGCACCACGTGGCATGGCGCGTGAGCGGCGACGCGGAGCAACGGGAGTGGCGCGAGCGACTCGCGAGCCAGGGGCTTAACGTGACTCCGGTCCTGGATCGGAACTACTTCCGGTCGATCTATTACAGGGAACCTGGCGGCGTGCTGTTCGAGATCGCCACCGATCCCCCCGGCTTCACGGTCGACGAGCCGCTCGATCGCCTCGGCACCGATCTAAAGCTGCCGCCCCGGCTCGAGCCGTCGCGCGCGAGAATCGAAGCGATCTTGCC
>DASSUS010000076.1:0-26843 GCA_035706765.1 Gemmatimonadales bacterium | reverse complement strand
CACGTCCCGCAGGATATCGTCGAGCGAGCGGCGCGGAGTCCAGCCCGTCGCCGATCGCAGCTTCGTGGAGTCGCCGACCAGGTACGGCCGCGCTTCGCGACGCACCTGGCTGCCATCGATCTCGCGCTTGGGAGTGAAATCGAGCAGCTGCTCCAGGCGCGTGTGGATCTCCTCCAGCGTGACCGCATGACCCGAAGCGATGTTGTACACCTCGCCGGGCCGCCCGCGCTGCAGCAACAGCGCGTAGGCGTCGGCCACATCGTCCACATGCAGGTAGTCACGCACCGCCGTCAAGTCGCCCACCGGCACCACCACGCCCCCACTCTGCTTCATGTGCCGCAGCAGCTTGGTCCGCGCGGGAATCCAGAAGTTCTCGTCCTGCCCACCGCCCGAGTGTGGAAACGGGCGGGCAATGATGACTTTTAGCCCGGCCGTGCGCGCTGTCTGCTGCACCGCGAGCTCGGCTCCGAGCTTGCTCCAGCCATAGGCCGTGGACGGCTGCACGCCGTCCTCTTCCTTAATAGGCCGCTTCTGCCACCCGTACACGTCGGCCGTCGACGCCAGCAGGAAGATCGGCTGTGTGGGCCACCCCGTGGCGGCGTTCGCGACGGCCGCCGCGAGCTTCGCCGTGCCCTCGGCATTCACCTTCCAGGCCAACGCGGGATCGCGGTCGGCGGCACGGCTGAGCGCGACGGCGGCCAGGTGAATCACCGCGTCCACCGGTGTCCCGACCCCGGCGCGCACGGAAAGATCGTTGGCCAGGTCGAGCGACACGACCTGGACATTCGCGCCCGGCGACTGCGCGGGGGCGCCCGGTCCCACCGCCGCGATCACGGAGTTGCCGTCGGCCAGCAGGCGCCGCACGACGCTGCGACCCACGAGGCCGTTGGCGCCGGTCACCAAAACCTTCACGCCAGCCGCTCGAGATCGGCGTCGACCATCATCTGCACGAGCTGCTCGAAGGTGACCTTCGCCTTCCAGCCCAGCTCGGTGCGCGCGCGCGTCGCGTCGGCGAGCAACAGATCGACCTCGGCGGGGCGGACGAAGCGGGGATCGATTTTCACGAACTTCTTCCAATCGAGCCCGACATGGCTGAACGCCGTCTCGCACAGGTTCCGTACCGTATGCATCTGGCCCGTGCCCACGACGTAGTCCTTCGGCGTCGGCTGCTGCAGCATGAGCCACATCGCTTCGACATAATCGCCGGCAAACCCCCAGTCGCGGCCCGAATCGAGATTGCCCAGCCGGAGCTCGGTCGCTTTGCCGAGCTTGATCCGGGCGACCGCGTCGCTGACCTTGCGCGTGACGAACTCGAGCCCGCGCCGCGGCGACTCGTGGTTGAACAGAATGCCGCTCACCGCGTACATCCCGTAGGATTCGCGGTAATTCACGGTAATCCAGTGTCCGTAGACTTTGGCGACGCCGTAAGGCGAGCGCGGATAAAACGGCGTGCTCTCGCGCTGCGGTGTTTCGACGGCCTTGCCGAACATCTCACTCGAGCTCGCCTGGTAGAAGCGGGCCTCGGGGTGCGCGAGCCGGATCGCTTCGAGCAACCGCGTGACGCCGAGCGCGGTGAACTCGCCCGTCAGCACGGGCTGGTTCCACGACGTCGGGACGAAGCTCTGCGCCGCCAGGTTGTAGACCTCGTCGGGCTTCGCGTCGCGGATCACGGTGGTGAGCGAGTGCTGGTCCAGCAGATCGGCGGCGACGACGTGGACCCGGTCGAGCAGGTGCCCGATCCGCTCGTACGAATCGTGCGAGGTGCGGCGGACCACGCCGATCACTTCATAGCCCTTGGCGAGCAGCAGCTCGGCGAGGTAGGAGCCGTCCTGGCCGGTCACGCCCGTGATCACGGCCGTTTTGCCGGCTTTCGCGGGCGGGCGGGGTTGCCGCTCCCCGGAGCCCTGTTTAGGTTTAGGCCTCTTTTCGGCGCCTTTCGAACTCATTTTGTCGGACGACCTATGGCTCGAGTGTGTGAAGTCTGTGGCAAGGGTCCCATCACGGGACACAATGTCAGCCACGCGAACAACAAGACGAACCGCCGCTGGTACCCCAACCTACAGCGCGCGCGCGTCGTCGTGAACGGCGCGGTGCGCCGGATCCGGGTGTGTACGCAGTGCCTCAAGTCGAATAAGGTCTCGAAAGCGTCGTAAAAAAGGGGACCCGCCAGGGTCCCCTTGGGTTGTGCAGGCTCCGCCGCTCGCGCTCACTCACTCAATAATTCGATTCGCGCCACGTCGGCACCATCGCCTACGCGATGGCCGAGCTTCACGATGCGCGTGTACCCGCCGGGACGCGCGGCGAAGCGTTTGCCGATTTCGGCGAACAGCTTGGTGGTGACTTCCTTGTCTTTCAGGCGGCGCTCGACGAGCCGGCGGGCGTGCAGATCGCCGCGGCGCGCGAGCGTGATGAGCCGCTCCGCGAACGGGCGCAGCTCCTTCGCCTTCGCCTCGGTGGTCTGAATCCCACCGTGCTTGAAGAGATTGGTGGCGAGATTGTTCATCGTCGCCTTTTTGTGGCTCGCCGTGCGCGAAAGCTGGCGGCCTTTGGCGCGGTGCCGCATTACTCTTCCTCGCCCCCGGTCAACTGGGCCTGCGGCGCCACACCCTCATCGATGACGCGGAAGTCGCCGCCCGGAGTTTCCTCGAGCTGCATGCCGAAGTTCAAGCCTTCGCGGCGCAGCAGCTCGGCGATCTCGCCGAGCGCCTTCTCGCCCACGTTCTTGACCTTGAGCAGATCGTCTTCCTTATAGCGAACCAGGTCGCCCAGCGTCCGGATGTTGGAGTTCTTGAGCGAGTTCACCGACCGCACCGACAGCCCCGCGTCGTCGATCGCCCGGGTCAGGACATCGCGCAGGCGCCCGCCTTCGGACCCGCCGTTGCCGCCGCCGCTCGGCTCGCCGCTGACGATCGGCACTTTGCCGAAATCGACGAAGAACCGGAAGTGCTCCTGCGCCAGCGCCGCGGCGTATGCCACCGCGTCTTCGGGAGAGATGGTGCCGTTGGTCTCGACGGTCAGCGTGAGCCGATCGTAGTCGGTGCGCTGGCCGACGCGCGTCTCCGCCACGGTGAAGTTGGCGCGGCGGACCGGATTGTAGATCGAGTCCACGCGCACCACGTCCACGGCCAGCGTGCGATCGACCGGATGCTGCTCGGCCTCGACGTAGCCGCGTCCCTTGTTCACGTACAGCTCACCCGAGATGTCCCGGTCGTCCTGGACGGTAAACAGCAGCTGCTCCGGATTCACGATCTGCACGGAGCCGTGCTGCTCGAGGTCGCGCGCGTAGACGGGGCCGGCCTTTTCGACCTTGAAGCGGAGCACCGCCTCGTCGACTTCCGGCGCCAGTACGAGTGTGAGCTGCTTGAGCCGTTGAATGATCTGGTGCACGTCTTCCACGACGCCGGAAATCGTCTGGTGCTCGTGCACGACGCCGTCGATGCGGAACGCCCACACGGCGGCGCCGCGCAGCGACGACAGGAGCAGCCGGCGCAGCGAGTTCCCCAGCGTATAACCGTAGCCCCGCTCCAGCGGCTGGAGGCGGAACTCGGCGGAATTCGGGTTGTCCTCGCGCTTGGTCATCTCGACCAGGTGCGGGCGGACCAACCCCGTCAAATCAAGAGTCGTAATCACTTGGAATAGAGCTCGACGATTAACTGTTCTTGTGCCGCGATCGGGATGGCGTCACGGGTCGGCCGCTCCGTCATCCTGCCCAGCACTTTGTCGGTATCCACCTGAATCCACGAAACCGGCTGGCCGCGCGTGAACTGCTCGAGCGCGACCTTCACTTGTACCAGCTCCTTGCTCGCGTCGGAGACCTTCACTTCATCGCCCGGGCGCACGACGTAGGACGGAATGTCCACGACCCGGCCGTTCACGTGAATGTGGCGATGCCGCACGAGCTGCCGCGCCTGCTTGCGCGAGGTCGCGAAGCCCATCCGGTACACGAGATTGTCGAGCCGGCTCTCGAGCGCGACGAGCAGCGCTTCACCCGTGACGCCCGGCTCCTTCAGCGCGCGCTCGAAGATGTTGCGGAACTGGCGCTCGGAGAGGCCGTAGATCCGCTTCACCTTCTGTTTCTCACGCAGCTGCTTGGCGTACTCCGACGCCTTGCGGCGCCGGCCGGTCGACTGGCCGTGCTGTCCCGGGGCGTACGCGCGGCGCTCGACGGCGCATTTCTCCGTGAGGCAGCGCGTCCCCTTGAGGAACAACTTCGTGCCTTCGCGGCGGCACAGCTTGCAAACGGGTCCTGTGTAGCGCGCCATCGCCTAGACCCGCCGCTTCTTGGGCGGCCGGCACCCATTGTGCGGAATCGGCGTGACGTCGCGGATCGAGCGGATCTGCAGACCCGCGCTCGCGAGCGCCTGAATCGCGGACTCGCGGCCCGAGCCGGGACCCTGGACGCGCACGTGCACGCGCTTCACGCCGAGGTTCAACGCCTCGCGGGCGGCCTGCTCCGCGGCGACCGTCGCCGCGAACGGCGTCGATTTCTTGGAGCCCTTGAAGCCCGCCTTGCCCGACGAACCCCACGTGATCGCGTTGCCCTGCAGGTCGGCGATCGTGATGAGGGTGTTGTTGAACGTCGCGGTGATGTGCGCGACGCCTTCGGCCTCGACGACCTTCTTGGTGCGCTTCGCGCCGCTCGCCCGAACCGGTTTCGGCTTTTCCTGCTTTTGCTCTTCGGCCATGTGCCTCTACTTTTTCAGGACGGGCTTCTTCTTGCCCGCAATGGCGCGCCGCGGTCCCTTCTTGGTGCGCGCGTTGGTGTGCGTGCGCTGGCCGCGCACCGGCAGATTCTTGCGGTGACGCGTGCCCCGGTACGTTCCGATGTCCATCAAGCGCTTGATGTTCATCGCGACTTCGGTGCGGAGCGCGCCCTCGACCTTGTAATCGCGCTCGATGACCTGGCGCAGCCGCGCGACCTCGGCATCCCGCAGATCGCGCACGCGCGCGTCCGGGCTGATGCCCGTCTCCGCGAGAATTCTCACCGAGTTGCTGGGACCGATGCCGAAGATGTACGGAAGTGCGAACTGAATTTTCTTGTCGCGCGGCAAATCCACGCCTGCAATACGAGCCATGCCTCTCCCTAACCCTGCCGCTGCTTATGCTTGGGGTTGCGTTTGCAGATCACGCGAATGACGCCCCGGCGCGTCACGACTTTGCAGTGCTCGCAGATGGGGCGCACGCTCGAACGTACCTTCAACAGGCTGCTCCGGAAAAATGAAATTTTCTGGCTGAGTCTTGAACAATAGAGGGGGCTCCAACTTCACGCAAGGGGCGCAATGACAACCGATTACGGAGCGCTCCGAAGCTCTACCAGCCGCCATTCGCCGTCCAATAACCGATAGCCCAGATACAAGGTTTGACGCCGCAGCTCGGCGGTCCCCGAGATCACGTAGCGGCGCACCATCTCGATGAACCCCTTGCCCGGCTCGACCTCCCGAATGGCGGTGACGTCGAGCCCTCGCTCCTCGGCCGGGCGCAGATAGCGCCGCAGCAGCTCGATCGCCTGGGGCCGGCCCAGCGGGGACGAGGGGTCGGCGCCTGGAATCTGAAGCACCAGCGTCGAGCTCTGGCCCACCAGCGACTGGGCGTCATGGCCCGTCCACGCCCGCCGGGCTCGCTCGGCGGCGTCAGACAGCGTCCCCTGTCCCTGCACCAGGACGGGAATCAGGCTGAGCACAAGCAGCAGCAAAGGAGTTGCGGGTCGCATCGGAAGGTTAATACCCTCAATCGAGTGCTTCGACCAGACGCCGGTAGGCAGCCACGGGATCCTGAGCAGCGGTAATGGGCCGTCCGACCACGAGATGGGTCGCCCCGCGACGCACGGCGTCCGCCGGCTCGATCGTGCGGACCTGATCGCCGGCCGGTTCCCCCGGCGCGCGGATCCCCGGCACGACGATCCACGGATCCGGTCCGAGCGCCTCGCGGAGCAACCCGAGCTCCTGTCCCGACGCCACCACTCCTCGCAGCCCCGCCTGCAGCGCGGTGCGCGCGAGCCGCTCCGCCTCGAACCCGAGATCCGGGACGCCGCGGCCGACGATCGCTTCCAATTCCGCCGGGTCGTGTGAGGTAAGCACGGTCACGCCGACCACGGCGAGATCGTTTCCCGCGGCGCGCGCCGCGGCAGCGAGCATGTTGCGGCCACCCAGTGTATGCACCGTCGCGAGTGAAACCCCGAGCTCTCGTGCGGAGCTGACGGCGCTCGCGACGATGTTGGGGATGTCGTGCCATTTGAGATCGAGAAAAACGCGCACGCCTCGCGCCGTGAATTCCCGGACGAGCTGCGGCCCTTCGCGACCGAACAACACGGGGCCGATCTTCACCCACCTGAGCTCTGGAAGGCGCGCGGCGAGCGCGAGCGCGTCGGGGCCGCTGGGAAGATCGAGCGCGACGATGAGCTCAGCCACGACTCAGCTCACGCGCGATCCGCAGCGGAACCCTCGGGTCCGCGAGCGCGGCGGTGCCGATCGCGACGAGCGATGCGCCCGCCGCGAGATACTCGCGCGCGTCGGCGGCGGTACGCACGCCGCCGACACCGATCACGGGCATGTCGAGCCGCTCGCGCACGCGGCGCGTTGCGAGCACACCGATCGGCAACAGCGCCGGTCCGCTGAGCCCGCCGCTCCCATTACCGAGCCGTTTGTCCAGAAGTCCGGGCATGGTGTTGACTAACGTTACCGCTTCGGCGCCTTCATCGCGGGCGACGCTCGCCATCGCGGGGATGTCGGGCAAGACCGGAGACAGCTTCACTGTGAGGGGTCGCGTCGAGGCGCGACGGCACGCGCGCACCAGCTCCGCGAGACACGCGGGCTCGGCGCCGAACTCGAGTCCACCCGCACTGGTGTTTGGACACGACGCGTTGATTTCGAACGCGGTGATCACATCGAACGGCGTGAGCCGCTCGATCACCTGCACGTAGTCGCTCACCTTGGCGCCCGCGACGTTCACGAGCACGCGGGCCCGCTTCAGGCGCTGCGATAACCACGGCAGCTCATGCGTGGCGACGGCCTCCACGCCGGGGTTCGCCAGGCCGACGGCGTTCAGCATCCCGCCGCGGAACTCGGCGACGCGCAGTGGAGCGTGACCGCGACGCGGCTCAGGGGTGACCGCTTTCGTCACGATTCCGCCGAGCACGTCCAGGTCGATGACGTGGTCGAGCTCCCGGCCAAAGCCGGCCGTTCCAGCAGCGAGAAGGATTGGATTTTGGAAAGACGTCCCGAACAGCTGAACCGACGTCACGGACGATTCCGGTCAGGCGGAGGGGGCGGAACGCCTGGCCGAGCGTTGGCGGTTGGCTGGCTGCCGGGGCGGCCGCGGTCCAGCCCGGGGAGATCATCGAGCTGCGGCCCCCGGGGGCCGGGGATCGGCAAGTCCACACGACGCATGGCCCCGACCACCGGGGCGGCGCCGATCTCGAGACCGAGCTCACGCGCGAGCGAGTCCTCGGCGGCGGCATAGGCGACGCTCGGCTCCCCATGGAACGCGCGCGTGTACGGCGAGGTGGCGTACCGGCGATCGAGCACCCCGATGAGTGAATCGCGCCGGTCGGGCAGCACGGCGATCGCGGCGACGAGTGCTTTGGGCGCGTACAACGACGCGGTGTCCCGGTCGGCCGCCATGAGGAACAGCCTTCCAGCGAGCGCGGGCGCATCGAGCGAATCGCGCACGAGCTCGGCCACGCGGAACCCGGTCGCGGGCGTCTCACCGGCAACCGATGCATGCGTCACCAGGTCGAGCAACGCCTTTGCAGCCGCGCCATTGGGCGCGGCGCTCAAGCGCCTCAGCTCCTCCGCTACCGCGTTCAACTCCACCATCTCTCGCACTCCCGTGAGCTGGACGCGCACCTCGCCGGCAGCCGCCACGCCCGCTTCGTTGCTGCCCGCGGGCGCCACCGCAGCCGCGCGACGGTAGCGGCTGGCCGCCTCCTCATACTCGCCGTGCGCGAACCGGCGATCGGCGTCGGCGAGCAGGAGCCGCGCCTGCTCCTGCACGGGGATCCGCCGTCCCTTTTTCAGCGCGCGATCGAGCGCGGCGGACGCGGCCGCCGGGCCCGCGGCAGACGCGAGTCGAGCCAGGAGGTCGCCGCGCTCGCCGTCGAATTCGGAGCCTGTGAGCGATGAGATCAGCGCGGCGGCTTCGGTATGACGGCCCGCATCGAGCAGCGCGCGGGCACGCTCTGGAAGCGCCGCCGACTCGCGCGACCGTTCGAAGTGCCGGACGGCGGCGGCGTAATCGAGCCGCAACACCGCGGCCCGGCCCGCCAGCAATTCGGCGCGCGAGCGCCGAGCATCATCCTTGGATGCGAGCGGGAGTTTGAGCGCGGCTTCGGCCTGGAGCGGCTGCTTCGCGCTCAGCGCGCATTCCGCCTCGGCGAGCGCCACACGCTCGCGCAGAGGGGGATCCGTTACCGCGTCCCGAACCTGCTTGATGGGACTGGCCGCTTCATCGCAGGCACCGGAACGGGCGAGACCTTCGGCCTGCAACGTGAGCGCGTCGTCCGCCCACTTGCTCCGGGGATGCCGCAGCGCGACCCGCTCCGCCTTCGCCGCGGCGAGCGCCCACTGCGAGCGAGCTTCGGACGTCTGTCCACGCCGTTCGGCACGGCGCGCATCCTTGGCGTAGCGCTCGGCGCTCCACATCGCGTTGTAGTACGCGCACCCCAAACCGGAGCCCGAGAGCAGCAGGAGCAACGTCAGCGCGCTCCTCATCGGCCCCGTCCTCCCCCCGTCCCGACCGCGAGCTTGCGCTCGAACTCGACCAGGTAGGCAACGATCCCGTCGGCGATGGCCGATGCAATCTTCTGCTGACCCTTGGTGGACGCGAGGAACGCGCCGTCGTTGCGATTCGTGGCGAACCCTGCCTCGACCAGAATCGCGGGGCGTCGCGCCGCGGCCAGAACCAGGAACGGACCCTGCTGCACCCCGCGGTCCTCCCCCGGATGTACCGCGGCGACTTTGCCCTGTACCAGCTCGGCGAGCCGGGCCGACTCGCGCAGGTACTCGTTGAGCTGGAGATCATTCAGAATGAAGCCGAGTGGCCCGTCGCCTCCGAGGCCCGCGGTCGTTTCGAAGCGCAGCGCGTCGTTTTCCATCTGCGCCACGCGCTTCTGATCCTCGGTCTTGGCATCCGACACGAAGTAGGTCTCGACGCCGTTCACCTGCGATTGACGACGGCCCGGCGGCATCGAGTTGATGTGAATGCTCACGAACAGATCGCAGTCGGCGCGGCAGAACGTGGGACGGTTGGCGAGATCGATCAGCGTGTCGGTCGCGCGCGTGAGAACTACGGTGAGTCCCCGGCGCTGGAGCTCCGTACGGAGCAGGCGTCCGATGCCGAGCGTGATGTCCTTCTCCGCGACTCCGCGCGGGAAATGCAGCCCGGGGTTGCCGGGATCGATTCCACCGTGGCCGGGATCGACGACGATCGTGTGCGCGAGACGCAGCCCGGTGAGCGGATTGGGCGCGGCGATCGGAACGGGCGGCTGCGCTGCGGGGGGGGGCGGAGTCGCGGTCGCGACGACTTCATCGAGTCGCGCGAGCCATGGATCCCAGTGATAGCGCGTCGCCAGCACGCGGGGCACGTGTCCCGTCAGCCACTGCAGGGGAAGAAATATCGTGTCGCGCGCGACGTACGGGGCGCCCACGAGCGGATACGCCGCTCCGGCGTGGCGCACGAACGGTGACCCCAAATCGAACTCGAAGGTCTGGCTGCTCAACGAGACGCGTAACGCCGACCCATCGAGCGACAGCGTGAGTCCCAACGGCTCGCTCAGCAGCACGCCGGCGACCGCGGCGCTCCCGCTCTCGTTCGACACGGGGATGCTCACCTGACCGCGCGGAGTGGCGATCAGCACCTGTTGCGGGATGAGCGCGGCCAGCAGCATGAACACCATCATGACCGCCTGCCCTTCACAACGCGTGCCATCTCGCGCTCGGCCACACGGCGCTTCAGGTCCTCGCGCTTGTCGTGTGCCTTTTTCGCCTTAGCCAGCGCGATCGCGACTTTGGCCAGACCGTCCTTGAAGTAGACCTCGAGCGGCACGACCGTGAGGCCTTTCTGGGTCGTGGCCCCGAGCAGTTTGCGGATTTCGCGCTTGTGCAACAGGAGTTTGCGGGAGCGGGCGGGCGGCGGGTTGTTGTAGCTCCCCGGCCCGTAATGCGAGATCGTCATGCCTTCGAGCCAGACCTCGCCGTTGCGTACGTGGGCGTAAGCCTCGCTGAGGCTGGCCTTACGGTCGCGCAGCGACTTCACTTCGGTTCCAGTGAGCACGAGCCCGGCCTCCCATGTTTCGAGGAGGTGGTAGTCGTGACGGGCGCGCGGGTTCCTGGCAATCGAGACTTTTTCCACGAGACTTCGGCAAGATACGCATTGACTTGGGGTTATACAACGTTCTAGATTGCCGTTCCTCGAAAATACCCGACGTCCGAGAATTCAGACGTCGAGTCTTGGGCCGAAGTGGTGGAACTGGTAGACGCGCTGGCTTCAGGAGCCAGTGGGCGCAAGCCCGTGTGGGTTCGAGTCCCACCTTCGGCATACCACGAGACGGCTAGTATCGTGGAACTCCCTGGTCCACTTCCCGCGACCACGCGTCGATTCCCCCCGCCAGGCTGCGCACGTTCGCGAATCCGGCGCCCTTCAGCAGCTCCCGAGCCTTCAGCGAGCGCGGTCCATGATGGCACATCGTCACGATTTCGGCGTGCGCCGGCAGGTGCGGGATCGCGCGCGGGAGCTCGCGCAGCGGAATGAGCTGTGCCCCTTCGATGCGCGCGATGTCCGCTTCGCGCGGCTCGCGCACGTCGAGCAGAATCAGATTCGGTTTGCGCCCGCGCTCGCGCCGCAGCTCCTGCGCGGTGATCTCCGCGTCGTGCCCGTTGCCGCGCACGCTGCCCACGCCGCAAAACGCTTCGTAATCGATCAGCGCCGTAACGGTCGGCCTCGGCCCGCACACCGGACAGTCGGGATCCTTCGCGAGCGCGAGCTCGCGGAACTGCATGCGCCGGCCGTCGAACAGGAGCAGCCGGCCCGTGAGGGGCTCACCGATACCGGTAATCAGCTTGATTGCTTCGAGCGCCTGCAGCGATCCGACGATTCCCGGCAGCACGCCGAGGACGCCGCCTTCGGCGCACGACGGAACGAGGTCGGGTGGCGGCGGCTCCGCGTACAGGCAGCGGTAGCAGGGCCCATGCCGGCTGGAAAAGACGGAGATCTGCCCGTCGAACCGGAACACCGCGCCGTACACGTCCGGCTTGCCGAGCAGCACGCATGCGTCGTTGACGAGATAGCGCGTCGGAAAATTATCGGACCCGTCGACGATCACGTCGAAGGACTTCAGGATATCGAGCGCGTTCTGCGACGACAGCCGCTCCGAAAACGTTTCGACCGCAACGTGCGGATTCACATCCAACAATCGCCGGCGCGCCGATTCGGTCTTGGCGGTTCCGATGTCGGACGTGCCGTGCAGGATCTGGCGCTGGAGGTTGCTGCGATCGACGAGATCGAAGTCCACAATGCCCAGTGTGCCGACGCCGGCCGCGGCGAGGTACAACGCCGCGGGAGATCCGAGACCGCCCGCGCCGACGAGCAGCACGCGCGCCTGTTTGAGCTTCGACTGGCCGGCGAGACCTACTTCGGGAAGCGTGAGGTGCCGCGAGTACCGCAGCAGCTCCTCATGCGACAGCGCGGTCAATGGACTGACGCTACCCCGGCGATCTGATAGACCTGTGGCTCGGCATGCAGGAGGTCGGCAAGACTGACACCCGCGAGCACCTCGTTGATGCGGCGCTCGAGCAAGCGCCAGACGGGACGAATACTGCAGGCGGTCGCCGGATCGCAGCGCTCATCGTCCACTTTGTGGTGATCGCAGTTCACTTCGAACGTCACGTGCTCGGATGCCTCGATCACATCCTTGACGCTGACGGCGTGGGGCTCGCGGGCGAGCAGATAGCCGCCCCGGGCTCCGCGCACCGACTCGACCAATCCCGCGCGCCGCAGGCGCAGCAGAATCTGCTCGACGTAGTCATGGGGAAGGCGTTCCTGCTCGGAGAGCTCGCGCGCGGCGACGGGTCCCTGCCCCGAACGCCTGGCGAGGTGAATCGAGACGATTAAGCCGTACTCCGCCCAGGTTGTAACGCGCATGGACGGAATATGCGACTGGCGTTATCGGGATTCAATGGGCGGGCTGACGCTGACGCCGAACTGGAGCATGAATGCGTTGCGCTCGCTCGACGTACTTCTCTGCAACCAGAGCGCCCGCGCGTTGAGATTCCACATCGGAAAGTGTCCCGTCACGATGTCGGCGCCGATTCCCGCGTGCGCCCCCTGCGCCAGGCCGCGATCGGCGGTCCTCTGCGGAAATCCGGCGAGCAAGAGTCCCAAATCGAAGTAGAGCCGGCCCCATGCCGGTCTGAGCGAGGGCTCGAATCCGGGAGCGAACAGAATCGCATACGGCTCGCAGCTGCCGGAGCATCCGGCTTTGACGCGCAGCGGCACGTAATCGATCTGGAGACCTGCCACCGAGCCGGCCTTCTTGGTGTCGCGCCGGAACCGGATGCCGAATGCCGGGCCCCGTCCCTCGAGCACGCCGTTCAGCGGCAGGAGCATCCCGACGCTGGGACCGAGCGTGCCGTTGAGCAGCTGCGTCTGGCGGGGACTTCCGAACGCGAGCGACAAATTCGCGCGGCCTTCGAGCGCCTGAATCGCGCTGTTCGGCACCTGGAAGAATCGGCCTTCGACCATGGCGACGGCCTGCCGGCCGACGTTGAGACGCACGCCGAGTCCGAAACCGAGCCCGATCTCGCTGGTTGTGGCCGCGCCGCTCGCGCATCCCAGCGGCAAGAGATCGGGATTCTGGTCGAGTACGCGCGCCAGGCCAAGGGACGTGGACGCAAACGGCGCGACGCCCTTGGGCCCGACGGGATAGTAGTTCGACTCGACGCCGAAAAACGTCATGCGGCGCGCGCAGCTGCCGCTCGACAGATCGCCGTAGCGGGACACCGCCAGGCCCAGCTCGCCGTCATCGCCGGACAAGAACGCGAAGGTTCCGCCGAACGAGGAGAACGATGTGCTGCCGCCTGACTCGTCGTCGAGGGAGATGAGGGACACGGTGGGGCCGATGCGAGCGCGGCGCTGGGCGGCTGCGCTGCCGGCGATCAGCAGTACGGCAAGGAGAATGGCGGCGGTAGTACGCATGCGCCAAGTTCTACCCCGCGCCGCTCCTCTGTGCCGTGACTCCAGTCACCCCTACTTTCGCTCACCCGGCACACCCGGCTCCGTCATCGCCCGCAGATCGAGCACTTCGTCGAGCTCGCGACCCTTCAGCAAGCCCTTCTCCTGCACGAGCTGGCGCACCGTGACGTTCTTGGCCAGCGCTTCCTTCGCGAGTTTGGCCGCTTCGGCATACCCGATCTTCGGTGCGAGCGCCGTGACGAGCGCGGGACTCCGTTCCAGCCAGTACTCGCACTGGGCCACATCGGGCTCGATTCCCTCCACGCAGCGCTCCGCCAGCACCCGCGAAGCGGTGGTGAGAATCTGCGTCGAGAACAGAATGTTGTGCGCGATCACCGGCATCATGACGTTCAGCTCGAGCTGCCCCGCTTCCGCGGCCGTCGTCACCGTCACGTCGTTGCCGATCACCTGGAAGCAGACCTGATTCACCATCTCGGGAATCGACGGGTTCACCTTGCCCGGCATGATGCTCGACCCCGGCTGCACCGCGGGCAGCACCAGCTCGGCGAAGCCGGTGCGGGGTCCCGAGGCGAGCAGTCGCAGATCGCTCGCGATCTTGCCGAGATCGGCGGCGTAGGTCCGCACGGCGCCGGAAAATGCCGTGGCGTCTCCCATCGACTGCATGAGCTGCACGCGATCCTTGCCCACGCGCAGGTCGAGCGCCGTTATCGCGCGCAGGTGCTGGACCATCAACTTTGGATACTCGGGCTCCGCGTTGAGTCCCGTCCCGACCGCCGTCCCGCCGATGCCGAGATCGCGCAGATCGTCGGCGGCGCGCGCGATCCGGTCGCGATTGCGCTCCACGGTGTGGCCCCACGCCGCAAACTCCTGGCCCAGCCGGATCGGGGTCGCGTCCTGCAGATGCGTCCGACCCGACTTGACGATGTCGTCGAACGCCGTGCCCTTGTCGAGCAGGGCGCGCGCGAGCCGGGTGAGACTTTCGGTCAACGCCGCCAGCTGGGACAGCGCGCCCAGCCTGATGGCGGTCGGAATCACGTCGTTCGTGGACTGGGCCATGTTGACGTGATCGTTCGGATGCACCGGCTTGTACTCGCCCCGCTTGCCGCCGAGCAGCTCGTTGGCGCGATTGGCGAGCACTTCGTTGGCGTTCATGTTGTGCGATGTGCCCGCCCCGGCCTGGTACGGGTCGACCACGAACTGGTCGCGATGCCCGCCCGCCAGCACTTCGTCCGCGGCGGCGATGATCGCGTCGGCGAGCTTGCGGTCGAGCCGGCCGGTATCGCGATGCGTCATTGCCGCGGCCTTCTTGATCCAGACCACGGCATCGACGAAGGGCGGGAGCGGACGCAGATTGGAGATCGGGAAGTTTTGCCGGGCGCGTTCCGTCTGGATGCCCCACAGGGCGTCGGCGGGAACGGGCAGCTCTCCCAGGGGGTCACGTTCGATGCGCGTCTGAGCCACTCCGCCTCCGTCTGTCCGACGACCGTCCGTCTCGAGCCAGGAATCAGCCATGGAATCCCGCGAATTCGTTCAGCATCTGATTGACCGCGCCACGTTCCGCCCCGACGCCATGGCGAAAGTCGACTGCTTTCGATCGCACCGCCTGATCGTCGGGCTCAACTGTTTCGAGGCGGGACAGTCGCAGGCGCCGCACACGCACGCGGCTGCTGACAAATTCTATGTAGTGCTCAGTGGAAAGGCCACTTTCATCGTTGCGGATCGAGAGATCGCCGCGGGACCGGGCGACTTCATCGCGGCCCCCGCGGGAGTACCGCATGGCGTCGCCCGCGCCCACGAGCGCGCGGTCGTCCTCATGGCGATGGCGCCCGCGCCTACGTCCTCCGCTTGAACCAGCCGACCGTAAACAGCTCCTTGGCCGCGGCCGCGCCGTGCGTCCGCACCAGCAGATACACCCCGAGCACGGTCAACAGTATCGTCGTGTAAAAGCGCCACAGTAACAGCATCGTCACCTGATGCCCGGGCCCGAACGCGCCCGCGAACCCCGACAGAAACGCGACCTCGATCCCGCCACCGCCTGACGGCAGCGGCACCACGAGCGGCGCGTGCAGCAGCGCCAGCGATCCGAAGAACATCACGGCGAATGGCGGGGCATCCGGATGTCCCCACGCGAGCGCCGGCAGGATCAGCGCGCGCGCCGCCAGGCTGATCGCCGTCAGCAGTGCGCCGGCAAACAGGACCCACCAGGGCGCCCGGCGCACGTGCGCGAGGGCCACGCGCCACTGGCGCCGCACGCGATGGCGGATGGCGCCAGCGCGCACCAGCCGTTGCAATGCCCAGATGACGATCAGCACGACGAGCGCGAGCAGCTCGATGGCCAGGAGCTCGCGCGCCAGACTGTGCGTGAGAAATCGCTCGACCGCCTCGCTCCAATCGGGGATGTAGTAGGCCGCGAGCGCGATCGCGACCACCCCGAACACCGGCCACTCGGCGGCCACCTCGACGCCGAGCGCGACGAGCGCCGTCACGACGCGCATGCCGGACCACGTCATTCCGAGAAAGCGCGCCGGCTCTCCGCCGAGCCGGTTGGGCGTGAACGTCGACGCCGCTTCGCCATAGAGATTGAGGCGCAGCGCGTCCGCGAACGACAGGCGGCCGCCGGCGGCGCGGCTGGCGAGCTGGATCCGCCATGCGCGCGTGATACAGTCGATGGCGAGCAGCAGGAGGGCGAGGACGTGATTCAATCGGAGCAGTCGCCGAGCGGATAGATAAACCCGCAGTTACGACACGGATTCTTGCAGCCCCACGGCTTCGGCTGCACCTCGGTGCCGCAGCGCATGCACCGTGGCCGAGGGCGCGCGACCGGCCTAGCCGATTCGGTGGACGCCGGTGAGGAAGGGGTTGGCGCGGCGCTCTCGTCCGATAGTCGTTTCGGGTCCATGTCCGCTGTACACGATGGTGTCGTCGGGAAGTGAGAGCAACTCGCGCTCGATACTGGTGATGAGGGTCTCGAAGTCGCCGCCCGGCAGATCGGTCCGTCCGATAGACCCCGCAAACAGCACGTCGCCCACGAAGGCCACGCCGTGCCCCACGAAGCAGACGCTGCCCGGAGAATGGCCCGGCGCATGGCGAACCTCGAACCGCAGTACGCCGACGCCGAGCCCGGCGCCGTGCGCCAGGTCCCGGTTCGGCGCCGGCAGCTCGGCCGGGGGCGCGAGCCCGAATGCGCCGGCCTGTTGCGGAACGGCATCGTAGAGCGGCCGGTCACCCGGATGCAGCCACACCGGCACCCCGGTTTCCTGGGCGACGCGCGCGACGCCGACGACATGATCGAGATGCGCATGGGTCAGCCAGATTCCTACCGGTGTCGCCCCGGTCTCGGCGATCTTGTGGAGAATCAGCCCCGCTTCCTCGCCTGGATCCACGACGGCACATTGCTTCGCCTCCTCATCGACGATGAGGTAACAATTCTCGGCGAAGACGCCGTTCGGGATCGTGACGATCTTCATACCTTGACGGGCTTGGCGTCCGGTTGCTCGCGCAGGGCCTTGAGGTATTTCTCGACCGCGATCGCCGCGGTGGTGGCGTCGCCGACCGCCGTCGTGATCTGGCGCGTCACCTGACTGCGCACGTCGCCCGCCGCGAACAGCCCGGCCATCGACGTCATCATCCTGTTGTCCGTGATGAGGTACCCACCCGCGTCGTGGTCTACGTGGCCTTCGACGAGCTGCGTATTCGGCTTGAATCCCGCGAAGATGAACACGCCGCCCACGTCGAGGTTGGAACGCGCGCCGCTGACCTTGTTCTCGAGCACCGCGTGCGTCACCCCGCGGTCGTTGCCGACGATCTCGGGCACGACGGTGTTGCGAATCACGTCGATCTTCGGATTCGAGAATGCCCGCTCCTGCAGGATCTTCGACGCGCGAAACTCGTCGCGGCGATGCACGAGCGACACCTTGCTGGCGTAACGCGTCAGGTAGTCGGCTTCCTCGACCGCGGCATCGCCGCCGCCCACGACCGCCAGGTGCTCGCCCTTGAAGAACGCGCCGTCGCAGACCGCGCAGTAGGAGACGCCCTTCCCCGCGTATTCGCGCTCCCCGGGAATTCCGAGCTTCACGGGCGTCCCCCCTGCCGTCAGGATGACCGCGGGACTGCGATAGCTGTCGCCCCGTGCCGTTTGGACATCGAACCAGCCGTCGGTGGGATCCTTGCGGATGCGCTCCACGGTGTCGGTGATGATGTTCGCGCCGAACTTCTTGGCGTGCTCGGTCATCTTCTGGGCGAGCTCCCAGCCCTTGATGCTTTCGAACCCGATGTAGTCTTCGATCAGGTCGGTATTGAGCAGCTCGCCGCCCGGCGCGCCGCGCTCGATCGTGAGCGCGTTCAACAGGCCGCGGCCCGCATACAGCGCGGCGCAGAGCCCCGCGGGACCGGCACCGACGATGATCACGTCGTACACGCTTGCCCCAGGCATCGTCATGAGATCTTGAATTCCAGTCGTGGGGGATTCCCCTCCCCCGCAAGGGCGCGCGCCAGCTGCGCGCGAAACTCCACCATGGCAAACTCGATGTCGGGCCGCTCGGGCCCGGCCAGTTTCTCGAGCGCCGCCGCTCCAACCACGACGGTCCCGTGCCGGTTCCCGCGTTCCCGGTGCAACAGCGCCGCGGCGGCCTGAATGAAGCCCTGCCACACACGCGCCTCGTCTTCCTTAATAATAGAACGCCAGACTGTTTCCAACGCTTCGTGGGCCAGCCAGAACTCGCCTGCATTGAACAGCTCGCGCGCGTGCTCCAGGTAACGCCGGCGGTCCTCTGGATCCATTGACGAATCGCGATCAGCCATCGGCAATCCGCAACAGATTCAGGGCTCCATGGCAGCTCGAAATGGTCCCCACGAGAATCTCGGCCGCACCGGGACGAGCGGCCGCCTGCTGGACGAGCGCGTCGCCCGCTCGCACGGCATCGGCGGAGAACATTCCGACGCCGAACACCTGATGCCGGCAAATGAACAGCGCCGGCCCGCTCACCGGCCGGCCGGCGGCACGGAGCTGATCCGCGAGCGCCGTTACCGTATCGGCCATCTCCCAGGTACGCGGCGCGCCGATCGCCGGGCACTGCGCGGGCTCGATGCAATGAGTCGGACACACCCAATCCGCCCAGGACACATACCGCGTTTCGTCCGCTGCGCTACCCGCGCGGTCATACGGCGTCGGCAGCTTGCCCGGCACTGCCGCGACGGAGACGCTGCGATCCGGCCAGCGCTCGCGCGCGCGCCGCAGCACCCACTCGAACATGAGGTGCGGCATGTGGGGGGATGGCACGATCTGATCGTCGGGCGGATCGGCCGAAGGGCCGACGGGCCGCAGAAACTCGTCGAAGAATTCGGACCAATCCTGAATCACGAACCTGCGATCGTCCGTTTCGCCGAGCTCCCCACGGGCTCGGCACTCGGGATTGCGATCGACGACGATGACGGTGCGATAATCGGTTTTGCCGCGCGCCTTGGCCTTGGCAAGCTGGGACGCGTAAAACGTGCCGTAGCAGCCGCCGCCGATGATGACGACGTCTCTCAGCGGATCAGTCTCCCTCCGTCGATCACCACCGTCGTGCCGGTCACGTAATCGGTGGCGGCGAGCAGGAACTTGACCGCGGCCACGACGTCGTCGGGCGAGCCGAGCCGCTGCAGCGGAGTCGTAGCGCGGATGTGCTCCGCGGCCGTTTCGTCCCACTCGTCCGGGAGCAACACGGCGCCGGGCGCGACGGCGTTGACCGCGATGTCGGGCGCGAGCGCGCGCGCCAACGCCTTCGTCAGCATGATGACTCCTGCCTTGCTGACGCAGTGCGTCACGTACGCCGGCCACGGCTCCAATCCCGCCAGGTCCGCGATGTTGACGATCTTGCCTTTGGCACGCCGCAGGTGCGGGATCGCGCCCTGGGACACGAAAAAAGCCGCCCGCAGATTGAGGTCGAGCGTGCGGTCCCAGCTTGCCGGCGTGACCTCTTCCACCGGCTCGCGCACCATGATCGCCGCCGAGTTGACGACGACGTCGAGCCGGCCGAGCGCGCGGGCGGCCTGATCGGGCAGCGCGCGCGCTGCGGCCGCGTCCGTCAGGTCGGCGCGAAACAGCTCGGCGCGCCTCCCCGCTTTGCGAACGGCGCCTGCCGTCTCCTCGGCACCGCCGGCCGCTCCGTGGTAATGCACGGCGACGTCGCAGCCCGCCTGCGCCAGACCGATCGCAAGCGCCTGCCCCACGCGCCTGCCCGCGCCCGTCACCAGCGCGGCCGTGCCTTCGAGGCGCACTAGTACGCTTTCCCGGTCACCGGCACGATTTGGCCGGTGATGCCGCTGGCCTCGTCGCTCGCGAGGAACAACACCGTATTGACTACCTCGTCCAGCTCGACCAGCGGCTGCTTGTCGCCCATTTGCGCGACGTTGTCCGCCGTCCGCACCGTGGCCGGCGCGACCGCGTTCACGCGGATGTTGGCGTCGCGATACTCGCGCGCGAGCTCCCGCGTCAGTCCCGCGACGGCGGATTTCGCGGCGCTGTAGGCCGACATGTGCATGAGCGATCGCACCACCGCGATCGACGCGAAATTCACGATGGCGCCGCCGCCCCGCTCCAGCAGCAGCGGCATCGTTGCCTGGCTCGTGAAAAAAGCGGTCTTGAAGTTGACCGAGAGCTCGCGGTCCAGGATCTCGGGCTTCACTTCGGTGAACGGACCGTAGCTGAAGAAGCCGCCGGCGACGTTGACCACCACATCGAGCCCGCCGAAATGATTTTTCGCTGCCGCCGCGGCCGCGCGCCCTGCGTCCGGCAGCGTCAGATCGCCGGCCGACGCCTTTGCCGCGATCCCTTCGGCGCCGAATTCCTTGACCCGGTCCGCCAGCCCCACGGCGTTGACGTCGGCCAGGAGCAGCTTGGCGCCGGCGCGTCCCAACCCGCGCGCCACCGCGTGCCCGATCTGCCCCACGCGGCCGACGCCCGTGACGAGCGCGACCTTGCCCCGAAAGTCAGCGGGCACCGACGATGTCGTCCACGGGTGGCGCGCCGCGCTGCGCGAATCGCACGCTGCCGTCGCGACCGATCACGTACACCGTGCGCTGGATCCCCTTCCCGTCCTCCTTGAGCGCATTGTACGCCCTGGCGATCGCGCGGTCGGGATCGGAGAGGAGCGGGAAATTGAAGTGCATTTTCTCCACGTACGCCTTGTGGCTTTCGACGCCCGCGGGGTTCACGCCCAGCGGCTGCATCTTCGCGGCTCTGAACTTCTCGATCTCATCGCGCACGGCGGAGAGTTGGCGGTTTCAGCCGGGGGTGTTGTTCCCGGGATAGAACACGAGCGCGACCGGACCGTTCTTCAGCAGATCGGCCAGCGCGTAGGTCCGGCCGTCCGACGCGGGGGCGCTGAACGACGGCGCTTTGGTTCCGATCGCAAGCGGATCACTCATGTCGGCTGTCCTCGTTTCATGGTCGCGGTCTCGGCCCGCCGCTCGAGCGGCTCCAGCCAGGTGTACGGCACCTGCATGCTGCCGAGGGGCGCGTGATTGCCGCCGTACTCGCTTTCGCCGTGCCAATCGGAGCCGCCGCTCACGCCCATCCCGAGCCGCTCGGCGATCTTCAGGAGGCGCTGCTCGACGGCGGGCTGATGGCTCGGGTGGCGCACCTCGACGCAGTCGAGCCCCTGGTCCTGGAAGGTGCGAATCTGCGCTTCGGTCCCGTGGTCGCCGAGGTGCGCCGCGACCGTAATTCCTCCGACTTCGTGCACCAGATCGGTGACCTCGGACAGCCTGGGGAGCGGCTTCTCGACGTACGCGGCGCGACCGCGGCCGATGTAGCGCCGGAACGCGTCGCTGATGTCCTCGCACGCGCCGCAGTCCACCAGCGCGCGGGCCACGTGCGGACGCCCGAGCGCGCCGTCTCCGCCGATCAGCTGCGCCTGTACGTCTTCGAGCTCGATCGCCACGCCGAGGCTCTGGAGCTTGGTCACCATTTGCTCGCCGCGCCGGCGGCGCGCCGCGCGCGTGTCGCGCAGAAATCCCTGCAGCCGCTCATTGGCGTACGGCAGGAACAGCGCCAGCACGTGCAGCTCGCCCCAGGGCGCGCGCACGCTGAACTCGCACCCGGGGATGATGCGCACGCCGAGTTTCGCCGCTTCATGCGTGGCGTCGGCGATGCCGTCGGTCGTGTCGTGATCGGTCAGCGCGATCGCGCTGAGACCCGCCGCCCGCGCGTGGCGCGCGACTTCGGACGGCTCGCACTCGCCGTCGGATGCCGTCGAATGGCAATGCAGATCAATGTGCGGCGTAGTCGACCTCGGGCGCGGTCCACGCCGGCTGCGACTCGCGGAAAAGGATCGCCAGCTCGCGGTCCGACAGCTCCGCAAACGAGCGCTGCGGGATGCGGGATCCGGTCGGCGAGTAGTGCGTAACGCGGCGCAGGCGCTGCGGCCCGGTGCCGCGCTCGAAGATCAGGCCGAGCTGATCGCGGCCGTAGACGGTGACGCGTCCCGAGGGGTAGACGTCCCAGCGCTCGCCGTCGACGTCGATCGTGCGGACCATGCCTTACGCCTGTGACGCGGTGGTGACGGGAACCTCGCTCCACAGCTCCCACGCATCGGGCGCGTAGGTGGCGAGCGCCTGCAGCCGCTTCTCGAGCTTGATCTCTTCGGGCAGCCGGGAGGCCTGCGCGCGATGCGACATCTCGGTGGGGCTCTCCGAGAACTCGATGAACAGGCGGGGATCCTTGGCGTTGCGGAACAGCCAGATCCGCTGCCCTCGCGCCTCGGCGAACTGGCTCAGCTCGCGCAGCGTGTTGACGTACTCCGTCTCGTTTTGGGCGGGTACGCGCACGCGCGCCGCGGTCAGAACTTTCGGCATCTTCACACCGCTCCCTCGGGGAACTCCTGCAACAGCCGCTTGACGTCGGCCAGGAACTTGTCGGCGTCGGCACCATCCACGACGCGGTGATCGTACGACATCGTCAGCATGCCCATCGTTCGGATCGCGATCGAGTCCGTGCCATCCTCGGCGGTCACGACCTTCGGGCGCTTCTCGATCGCGCCGACGCCCAGAATCGCGACCTGCGGCTGGTTGATGATCGGAATGCCCGCGTAGGGGCCGAAGCCCCCCGGATTGGTGATGGTGAACGTGCCGCGCTGAATATCGTCGGGCGACAGCTTCTTGGTGCGCGCGCGCTCGCCGAGATCGTTGATCGCGCGCGCGATACCCATCAGCGACAGCTCATCGGCGTGCTTCACCACCGGGACGATGAGCCCCCAATCGAGCGCCACGGCAATCCCGACGTTCACCTCGTTCCGGTAGATCGTGCTGTCTCCGGAGACGGCGGCATTGATGACCGGGTGCTTGCGCAGATTCTCGGCGCACGCCTTCACGATGAAGGCGAGGAACGTGAGGTTCACGCCGCGCTCGGCGTAGAGGTGCCTGGCCTTGGCGCGCAGCTGCGCGACGCGCGTGAAATCGACCTCGAAGAAGCTCGCGACGTGCGCGGAAACGCGCCGCGACATCACCATATGATCGGCGGTGATCTTGCGGATCTTGGACCAGGGCTCGACGCGATCGCCCGGCCACGGCTCTACGGCCGGATGCTCGACGCCCCCCGCACTAGGCGTGGCGCGTGCGGCGAGCGGCGCAGCGGCCGGTGGTGCCTTCTCGATGTATCCGAGGATATCCTGCTTGGTGACGCGTCCCGCGTGACCGCTTCCAGGAATCCGCGAGATGTCGACGCTGTGCTCGGCGGCAATCTTGCGGACGAGCGGCGTGGATTTCGTGCGCAAGCGCTGTTCCGCCGTCATGACCCCGCCATCGCCGTCGCTTTTCATCACCGGGGTGGGAGCCGGAGCGGGCTGAGGCGGTTGCGGACTCGGTGCTTTGGCCTGTGAAGCCGGTGCTGGAGCCGGTGCTGACTTGGCGGGCTCTGGCTTCGGTGCTGAAGGGGCTGGCGCCGGGGCTGCAGCGGCGGGCTTCGCGGCGGCAGCCGCGGCGTCGGTCTCGAGAACCGCGACCAACGTCTGCACCGGAACCGTCTGCCCTTCCTGCACTTTGATCTCGGCGAGCGTGCCGGCGGCCGGTGCCGGAATCTCGGCGTCGACTTTGTCGGTCGAGATCTCGAACAGCGGCTCGTCACGCTTGACGGTGTCGCCGACCTTTTTGAGCCACTTGCTGAGGGTACCCTCGGCAATCGACTCGCCCATCTGGGGCATCAAGACGTCTACTTTGGCCATGTAGTCTCTCCAAGCGCTCGGCTATCGGTTAGCGGCTATCGCTATCTGCTATCGGCTATCTGCTATCGGCTATCGGGCATGTGCATTCGAGAATTCGTCCTCCCGATAGCCGATAGCCGGTAGCGGGTAGCTAGTAGTTCGCCAACCACCTCGCCGCTTTCACAATATCGTCGGTCTGCGGCAACACGAAGTCTTCCAGCGTCGGCGCGTACGGAAGCGGTACATCGTGCGCCGTTACCCGCATGATCGGTCCGTCCAGCCACTCGAACGCCTGCTCGTTGATCCGCGCCGTAATTTCGCCCGCGATGCCGCCCGTGCGCGTGTCTTCGTGCACGATCAGCACTTTGTTGGTCTTCTGAACGGTAGCCACGATCGCGGCGTCGTCCATCGGCAGCAGCGTGCGCAGATCGACCACCTCGACTGAAAGCCCGTCTTCTTTCTCGAGCTTGTCGGCGGCCTCGAGTGATTTCCAGACCGTCGCGCCGTAGGTGATGATCGAAAGATGCTTCCCTTCCCGCGCCGTTCTCGCCTTCCCGATCGGCGTAATGATCTCATCGCCTTCGGGCAGCTGATCCTTGATGCGGCGGTACAGCCACTTGTGCTCGAGGTACAGCACCGGGTCTTCGTCCCGAATCGACGCCTTGATTAGTCCCTTGGCGTCCCGGACCGTCGACGGGTACACGATCTTCAGCCCCGGGGTGTGCAGGAACGCCGCCTCGGGGTTCTGCGAATGGAACGGACCGCCACGGACGTAGCCGCCACAGGGACCGCGCACCACGATCGGCGTCGACAGCCCGGCGCGGTAGCGTGCGGTGGCGACGTAGTTCGTCAGCATGTCGTACGCGCATGAGATGAAGTCGATGAACTGCATCTCGGCCACGGGCCGCAGCCCCATGTGCGCGGCGCCGGCCGCCGCGCCCACGATCGCCGCTTCGGCGATCGGCGTATCGATCACCCGCGCTTCGCCGAAACGCTTGGCGAAGCCGTCGGTCACCTTGAACGCGCCCCCATAGATCCCAACGTCCTCACCAAGGATGAAGACGCGCTCGTCGCGCTCCATCTCCTCCCACAGTCCCTGGCGCAGCGCCTCGAGGAACGTGATCTCGGCCATCACACGCTCCGGTACCAGAGCCGCTCGGCCGCCGGCGGATCCGCGTAGACGCCGGGCAGCGCCGACGCGGCGTCCGGCAGCGGCTCGTCGACGCACGCATCGGTCGCCTCATCAACTTCCGTGCGGACCCGCGCATCGATCGCCGAGAGATCGTCGGCGGTCACGAGCCGCTCGTCGAGCAGGCGTGTGACGTAACGATCGACGGGATCGTTCTGCTTCGCCCACTGCTCGATCTCTTCGGGAGGCACGTAGTGCTGGTCGTCGTGCTCGGCGTGGCCTTTGCGCCGGTAGGTCTTCACCTCGATGAAGTGCACGCCTTTGCCGCGGCGCGCGCGGTCGGCCGCGAACTTCGTGGCCTCGTAGACGGCGAAGACATCGTTGCCGTCGACGGTGACCGCGGGGATGCCGTAGCCCTTCGCCTTCTCGGCGAGGTCCTTCACGGCAAACTGCTTCTCGGGCGGCGTCGAGTAGGCCCAGTGATTGTATTCGCCAATGATGACCATCGGCAGCCGCTGCACGGCGGCGAAGTTCAGCCCTTCGTGGAACGCGCCGGTCGAGGTGGCGCCGTCGCCGACGTAGACGAGCGCGACGCGCGGCTCGCGGCGCATCTTGAAGGTCATCGCGATGCCGGCCATGACGGGCACCATATCGCCGAGGTGCGAGATCTGGCCGAGGTAGCCTTTTTCGAGATCGTTGAAGTGGACGTTTTGCTCGCGGCCGCGCGTGGGGCTGTTGGCCTTCGCCATGTATTGGCGCAGGATCTCGATCGGCTGGGCGCCCATGACGAGCATGGATCCCAGGTTGCGAATCAGCGGCGAGAGGATGTCCTTGTTTCGGCCGCGCTCCAGGGCGTACGCCGAGGCGACCGATTCCCCTTCCTGGCCGAGGGAGCGAAACAGCCCGCCGATGACCTTGGTCTGCCGGTACAGGGCGACCAGGCGCTCTTCGAGCGTGCGGGTCAGGCGCAGGTAGTAGTAGATCTCGAGGAGTTGGCCCGAGGCGAGCCCCGCGGGCACCGGAGAGCTTCCGATTGCGGGCGTGGTTCGCGTAGCTGGCACGGTGGTCGCGCGGGGATTCATGGCCCCTAAAGCTACCGGGGGCAACCTTTTCGGTCACCCCCGGTTAAAACGGTCCAGCGGCCCTCATGCGGCGCTCCGCTTTGAATCCGCGGCCGGCGGGCTGGCGGGAGCGGAGCTCACACTCGGCAGCCGGAACTGCGCGCGCCGCGCGCGGCGACGCGTGCTTCGAACTGCCTGGTCGCGATCGCCTCGACGTCGTTGAGGCGTGCCTCGAGCCGGCCGAGTACGGTGGTGTACGTGGGCTTTCGCGCATGTTGATGAAACGACCGACCTACTCGGCCCGATCACGACCGCACGTGTTCAATCACGACCGCAGTCGCCTCGACCACCCTACATCGAGGCTCCCCTTCCTCACTCTGCCACAGCGAGACGCGTCGCCCCACGCGCAAATCAGAAGGCTGAGCGCGCCCACCGACCCGCCACCAAAGCTCCGATGCGGTGTTAATCCGCATGAGCGTAAAGCCGCATGGGGTCGCTGACCCGTCGTCGATGAGATACGCGCCGTCCGCAGTGATCTGGGCAATCGCGCCCCGAAAGGCCGGTGGACCCTCAGGCACTCCGGTCGGTCCAGTCCCGCCCCGGCAAGCGAATGCAATCAAAGGCGCAAGCAAAACGAGCCAGGTGGACATGGAGCCGCCGAACGAAATGCGCTTAAGCTGCGGGCGCGATGCTTTCATATTCACAAACAGATGGCCTCCACAGCAAGACGGCGCCGCCAGCTCAAGCGCGTGTTACGCAGCGCGCTCAGTGCACCCAACGATCAAGGGCGCGACATTCCGCCACCCACTCCGTGCTTCGATGGATGACGAGACAATCATAGCGTACTCCGCGAGTGCCTTGCGTCGCATCGATCCACAACCTGGCACTGTCCGCACGGTAAAAAGCTGGCGGGCGAACGACTAAATAGTGCGGATCGATGTACCCCGGCGGCCGAGGCCTGGAGATAGGACGACCACTTGAGTCCACTTGTTGTGCCATCTGCTGATAGGTGGGCGGACATTGATGAGGGGCAAGGGCATGAAAGCTCGCCACCGCTTGGACGAATTGCTTTCTAAGCCGAGTCCGCCCCGTGCTTGAGTCTCCAGCTTCCATGCAAAGCGGCGCTGAGTCTCGGAATTCGGCGACTACGGTCTGGACGGCTGCTAACGAAGCACGTTCCCCATTCGTGAGCCCAGAAGTCGCGCACGCCGCTGCGATGATCAATGTGACGAAGAGCTGAATTCGCATGGAACGGAACGTGCTGCCTAACGAAATGCGCTTAAGCTGCGG
>DASSUS010000075.1:0-4242 GCA_035706765.1 Gemmatimonadales bacterium | reverse complement strand
GCCGGTTACCATCTCCTTTTTCAGCCCCCACAAGTCACTGGCTTCCCAAACAGCCTGTTGCACATCTCATATCCGCAGCGGTTCGGCGTCATGCTCGACGTACAGCGGCTGGCGGTTGAGTACATCTTGATCATCGGCGGGGCGCTGGTCTTTTGGTTTGCCGGTCGAGCACGGCGTCCCATAACTGTCCCATAGCGCGGCATCAAAAAGGGCTCGAAAGGGCTACACGCCAACATTGCTACAAGTCGTTGATCGACTTTCTGTAGCATGCTGTTAGCGTCTGGAGTGACTCAGGCTGCACGGTTTGGGATTTCGCTGATAAGCGTGAGGTCGGTAGTTCAACTCTACCCAGGCCCATTGCCCAGGGCGCCCCAGAAGTCATAACGGGCGCCTTGTCTTTTTCACCCCTGACGCCAGCTTAACCCTCGATGAACGCTCTCCTGATTCTGCTGCTGGCGCAGAGCGCTCAGCTCACCCGCGATTCCATCTACGCCTTGCGCGTCGACCCCAAGGCACATCCAGGACAGGACTACGTGCTGCTGCTCGAAGAGGGCAGCGCCAAACTCGAGACCGACGGACGCTCGTCGTATACGCTGCGACAGGTAGCGCAGGTTCTCACCACCGATGGCGCCGAATGGTGGGGTGAGCTCGCCCTCAGCTACGTGCCGCCGCGCCAGAAGATCCGGATCAACTGGATTCGCGTCATCGGCGCGGACGGATCGGTGGTCCGCGAAGGCGCCGAGCACCAGGAGGAGACGACGCCGACGGTCGATCAGGGCGCGCCGATCTACAGCGATCGCCGCACCATTCAAGCGACGTTGGGCGGCGTCGCGCCCGGGACGCTCGTCGACTTCAGCTACACGCTCGAAACCGTCTCGCCGCATCTTCCGGGCGACTTCTTCTATCACTGGGCGTTCAACGGCAGCCAACCGGTGCGCCGTTCCCGCTTCACGCTGGACACACCCGTCGAGCTGCGCGTTCCCGTGGTCGAGCACAACCTGAGCGCGCCGGCACAGGAGCAGGTCGCCGACGGGCGCCGCCGGCGCACCTGGGCGGCGCGCGAGCTCCCCGAAATCGAATGGGAGAGGTACGCCGGTTCGCCGAACAAGGTGGTGCAGTCGGTCTCGGTGGGCGGGGCGGTGTCGTGGCCGGATGTCGGGACCTGGTATCGCCAATTCCTGGTCGACCGCTTCACGCTCACGCCCGAGATCGTGGCCGCGCACGCGGCCCAGCTCAAAGGCGCGAAGACCCAGGACGACTCCGTGCGCGCGACCTACCGCTGGGTGGCGCAGGATTTCCGCTACGTGTCCCTGTCGCTGGGCGACGGCGGATATCTGCCGCGCACTCCGGCCGAGGTGTTCCGCACCAGGTTCGGCGACTGCAAGGACAAGACGGTACTGTTCGTGAGCCTGCTGCGCCGCATGGGTCTCACCGCTTACCCGGTGCTCGTGAACTCGAGCGGTCCTGTTGATTCGTTGTTTCCGGGCGTGAAGCAGTTCGACCACATGATCGCGGCAGTGGTGCGGCGCGGAAAAGTTGAATACGCCGACGTCACGCCGTCACTCGTGCCCTACGGCGAGCTGCCGACCGACCTCCACGGCGAAGCGGGCCTCGCGCTGCCGGAGAGCGGGGCGCGCGTCGTCGTCATGCCCGCGGCGCCACCCGAGCGCAACCGCTACGATCGTGAAGTGGTCGGCGCCCTGGGCCTCGATGGACGCTTCGTCGGCCGGATCACGCTCACGGCCTCCGGGACCGAGCAGACGTCGCTGCGCAACGCGTTTTCGAACATCGATCAGCAGGATGCCAAGGATCGCGACGAACGGCTGCGCGAGTACGCGCACGCCGTGTACGAAAACGCCACGGTGGACAGCGTGCGCTATTTCGAGGGGCGAGATCTGCAGGCCACGCCGACGGTCACGGTCTGGTTGACGGCGAAAAACGTCATCGGTCGCGTCGGGACGCGCTACTACTTCAACGTGCCGCTGCTGAAGTTCGCGAACGAAGATGCGATCTCGACCCTCGACGCCGAGGGCCGGCGTGACTTCCCGATCGACATCGCGCAGGTCAACAGTCCGTCGGTATGGCGCTCGTCGGTGGAGATCGAGCTGCCGGAAGGCTGGAAGGCCGAAGTGCCGGGGAACGTGAGCACGAAAGGCGCGTTCGGCTATTACAACGGAACCTACCGGCAAGTCGGCCGGATGTTCAGGGCGTCGCGCGAGATGGGCGGCCAGCGCGGGCTCTTGCCGCCCGACAGCGTCAAAGCGCTGCGGGCCTGGTTCAGCGCGATCAACGAAGACAAGCGGGAGATGATCGTCCTCCAGCACGGCGCCGGGGCGCCGCTGCTCGACGTCAGCGACGCGGACAGCGTCCCGGGCTCGCTGGGCAAGCTTCCTCTGATCCTGCTCACGGAGCAGGACTTTCCCGCCGGCGTGCGGGTGAGCGCGGAGGGTGAGCCCGGCGAGAGCGGATTCGCCTCGCTCGCTTCCCGCGACCCGATCGAGTCGTATCAACGCAGTTTTGCCTCCGAGCAGATGGTCTTCAAGACGGGCGAGTCGCGTCTGATCATGCTTCAGGCGACTGCCGGCGCGTTTCGTACCTCGGCCGAAGCGGAGCGAAACGTCCGGCTGCTCGAGCTGCTCGACCTGGCGGAGTTCTTCAAGGTGTATTTGAGCGAGCTGGGGCTGCAGGAGACCTCGCTCAAGAACAGCCGGCCCGTCGATCTCAAGGGGATAGGTGATCACGCATCCGGCTCGATCTTCGAGCTCGCGACGCCGGTCGCGACGTTCGATCTCGCCATGGTGATGGCGGTGCGCGATCGGGTCAGCTTCATGCTGATCGCGGTCGGACCGCAGTCGGTATCCGGCGGCGATCTCGCGAACCTGTTGCGCACGATGGATCAGCGTCTGCGGGAGCATCCCGGCTATGCCACCGAGGTAACCGGCGGCCCCGCGGAAGCCGACGACACAGAAAAGGCCGACTCGGCGATGCGGGCGAACACCAAAATCAGGCTCGACGAGATCGTGGCTCGCCCAGCCGGGCTCGACAGCGGCGCGAGCGCGGACGCCACCTTCACCCTGAACAACGGGTGGCCGCAGTACGTGCGCAATCTCGAGGGCCTGGGGCTGACGTTCCCGCTCCACGGCGCCAATGCCGTCTCGATCCGCATGGACGCCATGCTGCACGACACGGAGGCCCAGGCGTTGAAGCGCGTGCTGTACGCGGAGACCGGCGACCGTGAGTACATATTCGGTTCGATGCTGAGCGGCATGGGGAAAATCGTAGAGCATCTCGCGGATGACGATTCGTCCACGCTGCAGCCCGTGCCGGCGACCGGACTCGGCGCGGGTACGCGGTCGTACGAGGTCTCGGCGCGGCTGCGGTCGATCCTTCACCTCGACGTGGACATGTACTTCCTTTCGAGCGGGAGATTATCGTCGGTGATCGCCGTTCAGCAGATGCCGGGGTCGGGAACGACCGGCGCCGCCGCGCAGCTGGCCCGCTCGATCGAGGGCCGGATGTCCTCCGCGCTCCCGCGGGCGAGCAGCTCGGCGCCTTCGCCGAGGTTGATCCAGGAGATTCGCCGGGTCATTCAGGCCGAGCGCGCGGTGGACAGCCTCGTGGAGGCCCGCCAGTTCGAGGCGGTGTTCGCCGCGATCGAGCGGGCCCGGCTCAATCGCGCGCCCGTCGGTTTCTGGACGCGTACCTGGAATCGCGTGTGCTGGTGGGGAAGTCTCGGCGGTTTCGCGCAACGCGCGCAGACCGCGTGCGACTCCGCCGTCGCGGTGGATACCACTGACGTCAGCACGCGCGACAGCCGCGGGCTGGGACGCGCGCTCGCCGGCAACCTCAAAGGCGCCACGAGCGACTTCGCGTACGTCGTCGAGCACTCGGAGGCCGGCGCCTTCCTCGACAAGCGCGCGGCATGGTTGGAGGCGCTCCGCGCCGGAAGGAATCCTTTCACCCCGCAGGTTCTCGACGAGCTGCGCAAGCAGTAGGACGCTGTCGATACAGAGCTAACCCGGCAACGCGTGGACCTGTCTCGGGTATGCCACACGCATACTTCGAGGAACAGGAGCCTCTAATGCGATCGCATATCATCACGGCTGCGCTGCTGCTCGCCCCCTTCGCGATGCTGCCGGCGCAGGACACGTCCACCACGCAGACGCCCCAGCGCGACAGTATCCGCGGGTACAACGCGCCGCGCGCCAACATGGGTCAGCGCGACTCCATGAGCGACAACGA
>DASSUS010000074.1:0-2338 GCA_035706765.1 Gemmatimonadales bacterium | reverse complement strand
ATTCAACCTGCCGCACACGCTCGTGATCGACTCGCGCGGCCGCGTGCTTGTCGGCGATCGTTCGATCAATCGCATCCAGATCTTCGATCAGGACGGCAACTTCATCGATCAGTGGACGCAGTTCGGTTCGCCGAGCGGCATCTTCATCGCGCCCGACGACACGCTCTACGTCGTCGACTACAACGATCGCAAGGGCGTGTTCATGGGCAGCGCGAGGGACGGGTCGATCAAGTACAAGTTCACCGAGGCGCTCGCCGAAGGCGTGGCCGTGGACGCGGATGGCAACATCTATGTCGGCGAGACCGTGCCCGGCAGGACCGACAGCGGCCGGGTGACGGGGCACACCGTGAGGAAGCTGGCTGTTGGCGGCATGTAGTGCGGACCTTCAGGTCCGCCATCGCCCGTGCGGTACGTAGGCCGGACCTTTAGGTCCGGCGAGCGCGGTACGTAGGCCGGACCTTTAGGTCCGGCGAGTGCGGTACGTAGGCCGGACCTTTAGAGCGCGTTTCAAAACTCTCTGATGGCCCTCTTGTACCAAGACGCGCGACTTGGTACGGTCGGCCATGTCTCAGGCCCTGATCGATGATGCGATCTGGGCGCGGCTCGAACCGCTGTTGCCGAAGCGGCGCCTGAAACGTGGGCACCGCCATGGCCGCACACCGATTCCTGACCGCGCCATTCTGACCGGCATTCTCTTCGTCCTCCGATCCGGCATTCCGTGGCAGATGTTGCCGCGGCAGATGGGCTGCGGCTCGGGGAGTACCTGCTGGCGCCGCCTCGTCCAGTGGCAACGGGCGGGCGTGTGGCAACGGCTCCACGAGGCGCTACTCGCCGAGCTCCGTCGCCGCGGCCGCCTCGACCAGCGCTGGACCGTCATCGATAGCGGCTCCGTCCGCGCGGTACGCGGGGGAAAAAAACTGGACCGAACCCAACCGATCGCCGCAAGAAGGGCTCCAAGCACCACCTCATCACCGATGCGCGCGGCGTCCCGCTCGTCGCACAAGTAACGGCCGCGAACGTCAACGACATCACTCACCTCGATCCCATGATCGACGCCCTCCCCGCCGTGCGCGGCCGACGCGGCCGCCCCCGCCGAAAGCCGGGTGCACTTCAAGGCGACCGCGGCTACGACTCCCAACCGCACCGCGACCGTCTCTGGGCCCGCGGTATCACGCCAGTCCTCGCGCGGCGTCGGACGCCGCATGGCAGCGGCCTCGGCGTCTGCCGGTGGGTCGTCGAACGGACCATCGCTTGGCTGCATCGCTTCCGACGGCTGACCGTTCGCTATGAACGCCGCGCCGATATCCATCAAGCGTTCCTCACCCTCGGCTGCGTCCTGATCTGCTGGAACTACCTCAAAGCGCCACGGAGAGTGTTTTGAAACGCGCTCTAAGGGGTTAGAGACAGCGCGCGACCTTGGACTCACCGGCACACGGTCGTTTCTCATTGGCGTGGTTCGAGGAAACGCGACGGTCGAGGTCAGGAACCGCATTGTCGGCGCGCAACCATTGCCGGTATTCGAGGCTGCTATCGAGTCCCTGACACTGGACGTTGCGCAATAGCGATGTCGCCAATTCAAAATGGGGAGACGAACAACTCGCCGACGGACACGGACCAACCCACCAGCAGCGGCGTCGTCAGGACATCGGCGCGCTCGGCGCTCAGCTCGATCGGGCGGCCGAACCCGTGCTCGCCGCGCCGATAGACTCTGACGACGTCGAGCTCTGGATCGAGAATCCAGTACTCTTTGACGCCGGTTCGCTCGTACAACTTACGTTTCGCCGTCTCGTCCACCCCCCGCGTGCCCGGCGAGAGGATCTCCACCACGAGATCCGGCGCGCCGCGCACGTTGGCCTTGGTCAGGATCGCGAACCGATTCCGCGCGATGTAGAGCAGGTCGGGTTCGACGACGTCGACCTGCGAAAGGACCACGTCGTGTTGCCTGCAATGGCCTGGTGCTTCGTGTTCGACGACGGCGTCACGTAATGCTCCCCGTCGATGATCTCGTGCCGCTTCCCGTCGTCCGGGAAGTGGACGAAATCGTCGTAGGTGAACTTCAGCGAGGGCGCGTCGCGTTTTACGTGGTCACCGCGGTTCATCAGCCGCATCTTACCAACATTTGCTACAGTGAGCCCGAGCCGATGGGACCATCCGTGCGCGCTCGATGGCCGACAAACCTGCCGCTGTGCGTCGCCATGCTGCTGGCGTGCGCGGTCGCGCTTCCGGCTCGAGCGGTTCGCGCGCAAATTCCGTCTCCAGAAGCGCACTTTGGTTTCGAGATGGGCGCCGAGGGCCGCCTCGCCGCCATGGACGCGATCGAGCGGTACTTCGACCTCGT
>DASSUS010000073.1:0-28571 GCA_035706765.1 Gemmatimonadales bacterium | reverse complement strand
CGGCGGCGAGGTCGCGCTCGACCAGCAAGCGCTCATTGAGCGGGCCGGTGCGCGTGAGGATCGAATGGGCCTCACGCAGCGCGGTAACCGCCGCGGGATAGTCGCCTCGACGCACTTCGATCTGGCCGAGCCCGCGCAATGCCGCGGCCGCGTCGATCCAGCGCTCAGCTGCGCGCCAAACAGCAAGGGCATCGCGATAGAGAGTCGCGGCGCGAGTGAAGTCGCCGGAGAGTGTAGCCAGCCCGGCGAGGTTGAGCTGGTTTGTCGCGGCGGCATCATCTCGGCCATCACGGCGGTTGATGGCCAGCGCCGACTGGAAGTGGCGCTCCGCTTCTTCCAGCCCGCCCAGATCCTGGGCGAGAAGGCCGAGATTGTTGTGATCGGCCGCCATGCCGCGCGAATCGTTGATTCGCTCGCGCAGCGCGAGCGCGCGCGTATACAGATCGCGCGCGGTGGCTACGTCACCCCGGTCCGCGCTGAGACCCGCGAGCATCCCGGTCGCATTGCCTTCCACTCGGACGTCGCCCACGACGGCCGCAAGCGCGCGCGCCGACTCCAGATGTCGCTGCGCGCTGTCGAGCGTGCCCTCCTCGAGAAAGGCGGCGCCGATATTGCCCCGAATCGCCGCGATGCCCGCGGTATCGTGAATCGCCGTGACGCGCCGGAGTCCGCGACGCCAAATCACGATCGCGCTGGCGGGCCCGTCTCGACCATACGACGCGATTCCCGCGCGCCGCACGCTGTCGGCCCAGACCTTCCCCGCGCGTGACAGCGGTGGCCACGTCGCGAACCGCTCGACTTCGCGCACCAGAAACGAGTCCTGCCAGGCCACGGCGTATGCAGCACTCAGGTGGCGCGCGACGTCGAGCTGCTCGGCGCGAACCGCCGCAGTCTCCCCTTTCACCACCTGTCGCAACGCATCAGTGACCGCGTCGCGGATGGCGAGGGGGCGTGAGCGCACCTCCACGATCAATGCCGATTCCGGCAGACGATGGGCAAGCAGGCGAAGCGTGTCCGCAGGCGCGGACTGCAGAATCACGACCGCACCGACCAAAGACGACGCGAGCATCACGGCGGAGGCGCGCGCACGATCGTAAAGTCAACCAGATCGGATGTGGCCCAGCGATTCCATCCCGTGCGCGCTTCGACTTTCCACAAGTAGCGCGCGCCGGAGCTCCACTGAATTGAATCCGGCAGCGTCAGCGCGGTGTCCGCGCCTTCCGTCTCATACACAACGCCGCCCTGCGCGGTGAATACGGTCACCCGGTACCGATCCGAACCCGGCACGCCGCTCCATTCCATCCGTTCCACGTTCGCGACCGTTCCACGCGGACCGATTGGCGTCGGGAACGAGCGCGCTCCCGAGCCACGGTGGGTGACGTCATCGTTCGAAGGAGACCAGAGCAACACAAGCAGCGTCGCGGCGGCTGCGAGCGGCACGGCAACCTTGAAGATCCGTCGCCAGCCGGGCGCGCGTCCTTCGAGCAGATCGATCTCGTGCGTGATCGCCCTGTCGTTGAGTAGCTCTCTCACCGACGCGACAGCGCGCCGGCAGAACGGGCACGCCGCGATATGCTGGAGAGCAAATGGACTCGCCTCGTTCGGCAGTGCGCCGTCGGCGAGCGCCGCAATCGTGCCGTCATCCAGACACTCGGCGGTCGCGATGGGCATTTCGCCGGTGTGGAAGTAGCCGCGAAGCTGCTCGAGGCGATCGATATCGTTCATATCTTGCCTGTAGGACGGCCAGCGCCGTCGAGACTGCTCAGGTAGGAGCGCATCGCGCTGAGCGCACGATACACGTGGTTGTAGACGGCCTTCGCGTTGGACCAACCGACGACCTTCGCGACCGCTTCCGCCGACATCTCATCGACGACGTACAATTCGACAGCCACCCGCTCGTCCGGACTGAGCGACCTCAGCGCGAACTCCAGGGACTCGCGGCGGTCGTCGGCTGATTCGTCCGAGACGACCAGGACTTGCTCGGGAGGCGGCGGCCCAAGGAGCTCTCGCAGAATGCTTCCACGGCGCCCGTCCGCGACCGCGTTGTATGTCGCACGCAATTCCTTCAGGAATTCCCCGAACGAGAGGCTCGCCTCACCGGTGCTGCAAATCAATTCGTATGTCTCGCCGTGACTGCGTTTATGAAGGAATACGTGCTCGAAGATTCGCTGGCGCAGAGGAGGGAGCGTAGAAGCGATGGAAGACACGCGGCGCCGGCCATCGCGATGGCGGAACCAATCGACGGTGAGATGGCGGACCACGGTGACCAGCCACGTGGAAAACTTCGCCGTGTGGCCTGGCTGGTCGACATAGCACCGCAGGCGCTCGAGATCGTTTTCGCGCAGCGACTCGCACACGCGCGCGAACACGTCCATGATGTCGTCGTAATCCTGGGCGTAGTAGCGGATCGCCGCAAATACGAGACGGCGATACCGGTCGAGGAACAGATCCCACGCGGCGTCCGACTTGCCGCCTTGGAGCTCGACAACCCAGGGCTCCACCGCCGGACCTTCCGTAAAGTCACGCCGGATATAGCCCTGCCTACGCCCCGCAGCAACCGTCCGAATAGCCTTCAAGAGCCGAACGCCCCGCGTGATGAAAGCACGAGGCGTTAGACGGCCTGCTTACGGAGAATTGCTCAGAAACTAGGGCAGCGGCGCCCGCGCGGCGCTCGCTGGGAGATTCTCCTCGAGATAGCGCGTCAGCAGCGAGTACAAGTGCTGCCGCGTCGTTCCGCCCGAAATCGAATGCGTCCGGTTTGGATACACCATCAGTGAAAACGGCCGGTTCGCCGCCACCAGCGCGTTCACCATCAATTCCGTGTTCTGATAATGCACGTTGTCGTCGCCGGAGCCGTGCACGATCAGCAGCCGATCCTTCAGGTTCTTGGCGTAGGTGAGCGGTGAGCCCTTGTCGTACCCTTCCTTATTATCCTGCGGCAGCCCCATGTAGCGCTCGGTGTAAATCGTGTCGTAATACTTCCAGTGCGTCACCGGCGCGACCGACATCCCCATGCGATACACGCCCGGCGCCTGCGTCAGGGCGTTCAGCGTCATGAACCCGCCGTAGCTCCAGCCCCAGATCCCCATGCGCGTGGAATCGACCCACGGCAGGCGGCCCACCGCCTTCGCCGCGGCGGCCTGATCGTGCGTCTCGACGACGCCCATCTGCTTGTAGACGATCTTGCGCCACGCGCGGCCGCGCGCGCCCGTGCCACGGTTATCGACGCTCGCGACAACGTAGCCGCGCTGCGCGAGCATCTGGTACCACAGGTAGTTCTGGCCGCCCCACCCATCCAGCACCGTCTGCGATCCGGGACCGCCGTAAACGAAGAACAGCACCGGATACCGTGTCGTCGAATCGAAGCCCGGCGGCTTGATGAACCAGGCGTTCAGCTTGATGCCGTCGCCGATGTCCACCTGCCGGAATTCGGTCGATCCGAGCCGCAGGCGCGCGACCTTCGCCTTGAGCGCGGCATTGTCCACGAGCGCGCGCAGCGACCTGTGGTCGGGCAACGAGATCAGCGTCGCCGTCGGCGGCACACCAAATCGCGTGTACGTGTGCACCGCAAACCGGCCGCTGGGCGAGATGTTGTAGATGTGAGTCCCCGGCTCGCTGGCGGGGCTCACGCGCACCGGCGCGCCGCGCTTCTGGTAGTTCACGCGGTAGAGGTAGCGCTGCGCCGGATTTTCGGGCGACGCGGTGTAGTAGATCCACTTCCCGACGGTGTCGACGCGCTGCACGCTCAGCACGTCGAAATTCCCCGAGGTCAGCGGACGCGCCTCTCCCTTGTCCCTGGAGACCAGATACAGGTGGCTCCAGCCGCTGCGCTCCGACAGCCACAAGATGTCCTTGCCGCCGTTCACGAATCGCAGATCGTCGAACTGCTCGACCCACGCGCTGTCCCGCTCCGTGAACGCCGTGCGCGCGACGCCGGTCTGCGCATCGGCGATCATCACCTGAAGCGTGTTCTGGAGCCGGTTCAGGTGCTGAATCACGAGCTCCCTGCTTCCGCCCTGGCGCGGGATCCACTCCATGCGCGCGATGTAGTTGTTGCGCGGATCGCCCGGAATGTCGACCCACTTCGTCTCTCCGCCGCTCGCGCTCACGACGCCGACGCGGCCGGCCGAATTGGTCTGGCCGGCTTTGGGGTACTGGACCGGCGTGGTAAAGGCGTAGAGGGAGTCGGTCGTGTTGTAGAGCAGGAAATCGCGCACGCCCGTCGCATCGAGCTGCCAGTACGCGATCGACCGGCCGTCCGGATTCCAGCGCCAGCCGTCCTGCAGGCCGAGCTCTTCCTCGTAGACCCAGTCGAACGTGCCGTTGATCGTAGTGCGCGAGCCGTCTTTGGTCAGCTGGGTGGTCGCGCCGCTCGCCACATCCTCGACGTAGAGATTGTACTCGCCGTAGCGAACCCACCCCACGCGGCCGCCGTCCGGCGAGAACTTGGCGAACATCAGCGTCGACTCAGGTCCGTCGCCGCCGAGCTTCTTGAGGGCCCAGCCCGCGAGATCGAGCACCCAGTAGTCGCCGCGCGTGTTGGTGCGCCAGACCTGTTGGGAGTTCGTGAAGATCAGCAGCTTGCGGCCGTCGGGCGACCACGAGTAGTCCTCGATGTCGAGCGGCGTCGAGTCGCCGGCCGGAATCAGGCGCGCCGCGGGGACCAGGATTGTACGCGCGCCCGTCTCGGCGTCGTAGCGCACGAGATCGCGGCCGGAACGCCCATTGAGCGGCCGCTCGAGCGTCGTATAGCCCATGCCGTCCGACAACCACGCGAGCGGCCCGAACGAGCCGCCCCGGAACTCGGCGGAAGCGAAGATGCGATCGACGGTGAGGAGTGAGGAATCAGCGCTTTGAGCGGCGAGTGATCCACCGCTCAGCGCGATAATAAGAAGAAGGGAGCGACGCAGCATCCGAACGCCTTAGGGTTTGGGAGTCTCGAAAATATCTACGGGCGGCGCCGGAACGCGAGTTGGGGCCGGGGCAGCGCGTCGAGCTTCGCTTGCTGCTCCGGCGTGAGATTGTTGCGGATCGCGCCGTACCACTGATCGGCTTCAGCCTGGAACCCCTCCATCTCGGCGCGGATGCTGTCCATGCGGGCGCGCATTTCGGGCGTGGGCTCTTGCCCCGGCGTGAACCCGGACGCCTGCATCTGCTGGCGGATCTGCGCCCGGCGGGCCGCCGCGTCCTTCATGACCCCGTTCAGGGCGGTGTACGCGGGGGTGATCCTGGTCCGCTCCGCGGCGTTCAGGCCCAGCGCCTCGCTGAGCGAGTCGATGGTCATCCAGTGGTCGGGGGGAGGCTGAAACCGGCGCATCCCGGGCCCCGGCGCAGCCTGGGCGGCGGCGAGCGCGGGCAGCAGGAGCAGGGCGACTGCGCGGAGTAAGAGTCTCATAGGATCTCCTTAATATGTAGAGCCTTGGCGACTGGGGCTTTGCCGACTACTTTCCGGGGCCCAAATGCGGGATCTGTCGTTGTCGCGTAGCCAGCTCCTGCTCCTCGCTGGAACGGCCAACCGGCCCCTCGCCGAGGAGATGGCACAGCATTTGGGACAGCCGCTGTGCGCAGTCACCATGCGGCGGTTTGCCGACGGCGAAATCTTCGTCAAGATCGACGAGAACGTGCGTGGACGGGATGTGTTCATCATCCAGCCCACCAATCCGCCGGCCGACAACTACATGGAGCTGCTGCTCCTTATGGATGCGGCCCGGCGCGCGAGCGCCGCGCGCATCACGGCGGTGCTCCCGTATTTCGGCTACGCGCGCCAGGACCGCAAGGACCAGCCGCGCGTGGCGATCAGCGCCAAGCTGATGGCGAATCTGATCACGCACGCGGGCGCCGACCGCGTGCTGGGAATGGATTTTCATTCCCACCAGGTGCAGGGGTTCTTCGATATCCCGGTGGACCACCTGTACGCGGCGCCGGTGTTCGTGAATCACTACCGGACCAAGCAGCTGCACCAGCCGGTCGTGGTCGCGCCGGACGTCGGCTCGGCCAAGATGGCGCGCGGATTCGCGAAGCGGCTCGACGCCTCGCTCGCGATCATCGACAAGCGGCGCCCGTCGGCGAACATCGCCGAGGTGCTGAACGTCGTCGGAGAAGTCGACAATCGGGACTGTCTCATTCCCGACGACATGATCGACACCGCGGGCACGATTTCAGAGGCGGCCGCGGCGCTGAAGCGGCTGGGAGCGCGGCGGATCTTCGCGTTTGCGACGCACGCGCTCCTGTCGGGTCCGGCCGTGGAACGGCTGCGGGCCTCGCCGATCGAAGAAGTGACGGTGACGAATACGATCCGGCTGCCGCAGGAGAAGCAGTTCGAGAAATTGAAGGTGCTGTCGATCGCGAGCTTGATGGCAAAAGCGATCGGCTATGAACATTCGAATCAATCGGTGAGCTCGCTCTTCGATTGACGCACGCCGCACGACAGACGACGCACGATAGAGGACGGAGTTTATGGCACAGACAGTAACCCTCAGCGCAACGGTCCGAGAGAAGACCGGCAAAGGCGCCGCTCGTCAGGCCCGTTTCCAGAAGAAGGTTCCGGCCGTGATCTACGGGCACGGGCGCGAGACCCAGACGCTGAGCGTCGACGCGCTCGCGCTCGAGAAAGCGCTGACCGGGATCGAGCCCGAGTCCACGCTCATCGACCTCACCGTCGACGGCAAGAAGAGCCGCGCGCTGATCCGCGAAATCCAGCGGCACCCGCTCCGCCCCGACATCATCCACGTCGATTTCTACGAGATCAAGGCCGACGAGAAGATCACGCTCAAGGTCCCGGTACACCTCGTCGGCACGGCCGACGGCGTGCGTAACGCGGGCGGCGTGCTCGACCAGGTGACGCGCGAAATCGAGATCGAAGTGCTCCCCGAGCACATTCCCGATCGCGTCGAGCTGGACGTCTCGGCGCTCAAGATCGGCGACTCGCTCCACGTCAGTGACCTGTCGATTCCCAACGCGGTGATCCTGGCCGCCGCCGATCTGACGATCGCCGTCGTCGTGCCGCCGCGCGCTGAAGAAGTCGCCGCTCCGGCCGCCGAAGGAGCCACGGAGGTCGCCGAGCCCGAGCTCATCCGCAAGGTCCGCGAGGGTGAAGAGGGCGAAGAAGGTGCCGAGGGCGCCGCTCCCGCCGAAGGGAAAGCAGCCGCGAAGGCCGAGGAGAAGCCCAAGGGCAAGAAGGAAGAGTAGTCGTTGCGCGCCGTCGTCGGCCTGGGGAATCCAGGGCCGGATTATGCGGCGACGCGCCACAATGCCGGCTTTCTCCTGGCCGATGCGGTGGCCGAGCATTGGGGATTTCCTCCCTTCCGTCGCGCCGAACGCGCGCGCGCGACGGAAGGGACGGTCCACGGAACTCCGGTTCGCATTCTCAAGCCCACGACGTTCATGAACCGCAGCGGCGCGGCGCTCGCGTCGCTCCGCGCCGACCCCGCGTTCGATCCGGCCCGCGACCTGCTGATCCTCGTCGACGACTTCCAGATTCCGCTCGGCACGTTCCGGTTCCGGACGGAGGGATCGGCCGGCGGGCACAACGGCCTGAAGAGCATCGAGGGCGCGCTGCAATCGCAGCAGTACGCGCGGCTGCGCATCGGCGTCGGCCCGCTGCCCGAAGGCACCGGCGACTGGGCCGACTACGTCCTCGCCCCCTTCGAGCCCGAAGAGCTGGACCAGCTCACGTCACTCACACCGCGGATGATCGAAGAAGTCGAGAAGTGGCTCAAAACATGACGCACGCCTAATGCTCAGACTCGGCATCGTCGGCCTCCCCAACGTAGGTAAGTCGACGCTATTCAACGCGCTCACGTCCTCCAAGGCCGCGGCCGCAGAGAACTACCCGTTCTGCACCGTCGAGCCGAATGTCGGCGTGGTCGAGGTCCCCGATCCGCGCCTCGAAAAGCTCAACGAGGTAGTCAGACCCAAGAAGAAAGTCCCCGCCGTGGTGGAATTCGTGGACATCGCGGGACTCGTCAAAGGCGCGTCACAGGGCGAAGGGCTCGGCAATCAGTTCCTGTCCCACATTCGCGAGGTCGACGCCGTCGTCCACGTGATCCGGGCGTTCGAGGATCCCGACGTGGTGCACGTCATGGGGCCCGTCGATCCGGTCCGCGATCACGACGTGATCACGAGCGAGCTCGCGCTGGCCGATCTGGCGGTGGTCGAGCGCCGGCTGGAAAAGACCCGTAAATCGGCGCGCGCCGGCGACAAGGAAGCCCAGGCCGAGCTGGTGCTGCTCGACCGTGTGGTGCAGGAGCTGAACGCGGGTCGCGGGGCGCGCGAGGCGGGCGAAACGGACGACGCGATCAAGTTCCTGCGCACGCTCGGTCTCCTGACCGCGAAGCCGATCCTGTACGCCGCCAACGTGAACGAAGACGATCTCGCGGCCGGCGGTGGGAAATGGATCGACAAACTCAAATCCGCCGTCCAGGGGCACCACGAAGAAGCCGAGATCGTGCCCTTCTCGGCGAAGTTCGAGGCGGAGCTCGCCGAGCTATCGGGTGAGGAGCGGCAGGAGTATCTGGCCAGTGCCGGCGTCACCGAGCCCGGGCTCGATCGACTCATCCACGCCGGCTACCGCCTGCTCGGACTGCAGACCTTTTTCACCGTGGGCGAAAACGAAGTGCGCGCCTGGACGATGCACCGCGGCGACACGGCCTACGATGCCGCGGGTGAGATTCACTCGGACTTTCAGCGCGGCTTCATTCGCGCCGAGACCGTCGGCTATGAGGAGTTTCTGAAAGCGGGCAGCTACAAGGCGGCCCGCGAGCAGGGGCTGATTCGCAGCGAAGGCCGCGATTACGTGGTGAAGGACGCCGACATCCTGCTGTTCCGGTTCAACGTCTAGCGCGTCCAGATCGCCACAGTCTGCGGGAAGCAGCGCTGCGGCATCCCTCCAAGCTCCCGTTCACGCGGATCGCGGATTCGATCGGGCGGGAAGCTGATCAGCGGAATCAGGGGTCGAGGGCCGACTCGTGAGTTGCCGTACCATTCGACGCCGCGCACGTCGTCGATGGCGACCGACTCGTACTCGTTGGGATAGAACGCCATGCCGTCGACGGCAACGGTCACGGGGCAGATCGCGCCGTACGTCCACTTGGTCGGAACGCAGCCCTCGTCGAGGCAGCGCGTGTAGATCCCCATTCGCCGCAGGATGTCCGCGACGCTGCGGAAGCCTTGTTCCTGAATGTCTTCCTGCGTGAAGAACCGTCCCCAGCCGCCGTACACCTTCCGGCGCTCGTAGAAGCCCGCGAGGTCGTTCCAATCGCCGCGATGGCGCACTTCGACGACCACCGGTGCGAGATCCAGCGCTTCGACTTCCAGGATGATCGCGAGCCGCTTCGTTTTCCCATGTCGCAGCTCGAAGACGTACTCCTCGGTTTCACGGCCGTTGTAGGCGATGAGCACCGTCCGCTTTCCGACCGGGAGTCCGCCCAGCAGAAACGTTCCGGCAGAATCGGTCACGACGAATTTTCGCGCCTCGGGCACGGAGATCATGACGCCGGATAACGGGCGACCATTGAAGGAAGACTTGGCGTACCCCATGAGGCGGGCGGAGCTGTCGACCTGTGCGCTGAGCGCGGCCGGGAAAAGGAGCGCGACGACGAAACGGATAGCGTGACGCGGCATGTGGCCCTCCTGTGCTCGTGTACCCCGCGAACCGCGCTTCAGCGCGTCCAGATCATCACCAGGCCGCAATGGCCGACCACGGGGGTCAGCCCGCTACGCTCGCCGGCGCCGCCGCCGACCCATAGCGAGGGCCCGGGCGGGCCGGGAATCGGCTCGCTCAAACCCACCGGCGGCACCCCACGGTAGATCTCGACCGCCGCGACGTCCGTGATGGGAATTTCGTCATAATCGACTTCCTGGTACGGCATCCCGTTCACGTTGACCGGTACGGCACACAACACGTTGTTGTTCAGCCTGGTGGGAACGCACCACTGCCCGCAGCGCGTGGCGATTCCCTCGAGCGTGAGCAGCGCCCCGATCCGCTGCGCGCGGAGGTTGCCGATCTCTTCCCGGGTGAAGAATCGCGCGAACCCGGTGTAGAGCTCGCGCCGCTCGTAGAAGCCCGCGAGATCGCGCCACACCGCCGCCTGCCGGGCCTCCACGACGGTCGGGCTCAGCTTCTCGTCGGCCGTGTCGAGCAGGACGACGATCCGTTGCGTGCTGTTGCTCCGGAGCGCAAACGGATAGTCGTCGGTGGTCCGCCCCTGATACGAGATCTGAAGTACCTGCCGGCCGGAAGGCAGTCCGTCCAGCGAAAACACGCCGGTCGAGTCTGTCACTACCGATCGTTTCACGGCGGCGACGGTAATGGTGACGCCGGCCAGGGGTTGGCCGTTGAACGCGGAGCCGGCTTTACCGCGAATTCTGGCAGTAGAGTCGGCCGAGGCCTGAAACGACGAGGCCAGGAGGGCGAGGGCGACCGCAGGCAGAGCCGTCATAGCCTGAGCCTGGCCAATATGCCTTCCGGCCCCTTTACACGCCATTTAGCTTTCTGCCTCACAAATCCCCTACTCGGTGCCATCCACCGCACCGGGTCACCCATGACCAAAGGGAGGTGGCATGACTCGTCGATACGAGACGGTCTACATCTTTGATAGCGCGCTGGACGAGCCGGCAATCAACGACAAACTGACCCGCTTTCATACCCTTCTGACCAAGGAAGGGAAAGGCACGGTTACCAACGTGTCGCACTGGGGAAAGCGGACCATGGCCTACAAGATCAAGAAAAAGGACGTGGGCTACTACGTGGTGACGGAATTCCAGGCCACGGGCGACCTGCTCCCCGAGTACGAGCGCGCCGTGAAGCTGGACGAAGGGGTGTTGCGCTACCTGGTGGTCGAGGCCGCCCGCGAGCAACCCAAGCCCGTCGTGGCCGCAACGGTCGCCCCTGAAGACGACGAACTGGAAGAGGAGGAAGCGTGAGACGCCCCGCGAAAACCTGTCCCGTGTGCGAGTCGGGCGCGCGCGTGCTCGACTACAAGGATGACCGGACGCTGGGTCGCTTCCTGACCGAACGCGGCAAGATTCTGCCGAGCCGTTTGTCGGGGATGTGCGCGCGGCATCAGCGCCAGCTCGCGACGGCGATCAAGCGCGCCCGGCAGCTGGCCCTGATCCCGTATATCAAGGGCCACACCGCGTAGCGTGCAGGGTGGACGCGGCAGCCGCGGTTCGTGGTGGCGGGTCGTCGCGGCGCTGCTCGCGTTCCTGTTGTGGGCGCACCCGAGCTTCGTCGGACTGCCCTACGCCGCCCTGCTGTTCCTCGTTCCCCCGGTCCAGCAAGACTCGCGCGCCCCGTGGACGTTCGCGCTGGCGGGGTTCGTCGGCGCGGTGAGCGCCGGCCTGCTGGTGCTCACGAGCGCGGATGAAGGGCGGCTCGGGGCCGTCACGAGCGCTTTCATCGTGCTCGTGACCGCGGCATTCGTGCTGGCGGTGCTGCTTCAGCCGCGCCGATTCCTGCGCATGGGCGTGCGGGCGGTGTTGCTCGGGATGGCGGCCACGCTGGTGTTGGTTCAAGTCATCTGGGGCACGTCGGGGATCGCCGGGCTCCGGTGGGAAGTGATGCGGGGGGCGAGCGGGACGATGCGGATCGTCGTCGCGATCCTGCCGCAATGGTTCGGGCTGTATGAGCCGGCCGTACGATTCATCACGCTGAGCTGGCCGATCGTATTGGGACTGCAGGGGCTCGCCGGTCTCGCGCTCGCGTGGCATCTGCACCGGCGCACCGTGGGCGTTACGCCGGAGCACAACGCGCAGCCGGGCGCGCCGGATCTGGTGCGAGACGCCGCCCCTCTAACAACCTGAGGACTGGATCGATGGAAATCATTCTGCGAGAAGACGTCCAGCATCTGGGCAAAGTGGGCGACGTCGTCAAAGTGAAAGACGGCTACGCCCGCAACTATCTGCTGCCCAAGGGACTCGCGTATCCCGCCACCGAGGCCAACAAGAAGCGCATCGCCTTCGAGGGGGAGCGGCTCTCCAAGCAGCGCGCCGCCGAGAAGTCCGCCGCGGAGACCGAGGCGACCAGGCTGGCCGAGGTGCAGCTCACCTTCGAGGTGAAGGTCGGCGAGGAAGAGAAGCTCTACGGCTCCATTACGGCCAGCGACATCCAGCGCAAGCTCGAGGAGCTCGGCATCCACGTCGACAAGCGCAAGATCGACCTCGCCGAGCCGATCCGCGAGCTGGGCGAGTTCAACGTCGGCATCAAGATCCATCCCGAGGTGCGGCCCGAAGTGCGGGTGACGGTGGTAAAGGAGTAACGATCGTCGCGATCGGGTACGTCGACGGTTCGCGGTTTCGACGCTCGCTGCTCGCGGCGGCCGACTGGGTGGCCGCCGGCCGGGATGAGCTGAACCGGATCAATGTCTTCCCGGTCCCCGACGGCGATACGGGGACCAACATGTGCCTCACCCTGCGCGCCGTGGCCGGCGCCCTGCGCGGCATGGGCGATGGCGCCAACCTTTCCCTGCCCCACGTCGCCGAAACGATGGCTCAGGCGAGCGTGCGCGGCGCGCGCGGCAATTCAGGAATGATGCTGTCGCAGTTCCTGCTCGGATTTCGCGACGGGATCGGCGAGCGGCTCCGCATCAGCGCGCGCGAGCTCGCCGCCGCCATCGCGCTCGGCTTCGAGCGGCTCCGCGCCTCGCTCGATGAGCCGATGGAAGGAACGATCCTCACCGTCGCCCGCGAGGCGGCCGACGAGGCCGGCCGCGCCGGCGCGGAATCCGACCTCCGGGTCTTCATGAGCCGCGTCGTCCACCGCGCCGAGCAGGCGCTGCAACGCACACCCGAGCTTTTGGCGGTGCTGAAGAGCGCCGGCGTGGTCGACGCGGGAGCCAAGGGCTTCGTTCGGTTTCTCGACGGCGTGAAGCGACTCATCGATGAAGGCCAGATCGCCGAAGGCGCCGTCGATCGCCTGGGCGGCGACCCCGTGAATGCCGCCGCGCAGACCGAGGTCGAAGCCGATCGCGATTACCGCTACTGCACCGAGCTGATGGTGCGGTCTCCCTCCCTGCCGGATCCCGCCGTGGTCCGCAAGGCGCTGCGCGAGCACGGCGGCTCGATCGTCGTGCTGGCCACGGGAGATTTGCTCAAGGCGCACATTCACACCGATGCGCCGGATGCGGTCTTCCAGCTCGCCGGCACCTGGGGGACGCTCGAGTCGACCAAGGCGGACGACATGCGGGCGCAACATCAGGCGCTGCAGGCGCGCCGCCCGATTGCGTTCGTGAGCGACACGGCCTGCGATCTGCCCGACGAGCTCGTGCTGCAATACGACATCGGCCTCGTTCCCATGAACCTGATCGTCGACGAGCGCTCGTATCGGGACCGGCTGGAGCTCACGGCGGGCGAGTTCTTCGAGCGCATGCGGGCCGGCCTCGATGCGAGCACGTCCCAGCCCGCCCCCCAGGCGTTCGAGGATGGCTACAGGGACGCGATTCGGGCCGGGGACCACGTGATCACCGTAACGGTCTCGAGCGCCCTGTCCGGCACGCACGCGAACGCGGCGGCGGCCGCAAAGCGGCTCGCCGCGGCCGGCGCAACCTCGGCCGTAACCGTAGTGGACAGCCGGAGCGCCTCCCTGGGTGAGGGGTTGCTGGTGGTGCGTGGCGTGGAGCTTGCTGCAGCGGGATGGGAGGCCGGGGCTATCGTGGAGGAGCTGCAGCGAGTCCGCGCGCAGTCGGGTGGTTTCTTCACGGTCGATAATTTCGAGCGCCTGGTCCGCTCCGGCCGGATCGGACGAGGCCGCGCCTGGCTTGGGACGAAGCTCAACCTCAAGCCGGTGATGGCGCTTACTATGGAAGGGAAAATCGAGCCGGTGGCGCGGGCGCGTGGGCGCGATGCCGCGAAGCGGCGGATCCTGGAGCTGCTCGAGCGGGCGCTGACGCCCCGCCCGGCCGCGCTGCGGCTCGGCGTTGCGCATGGAGACATTCCGGAGTTCGCGGACGCGCTGCGCGCGGAGCTGGTGGCGCGGTTTCGCCCCAGGCAATGCCTGGTGACTCCGATCACGCCCGTAATCGCGGCGCATGCCGGCATCGGCGCATGGGGGGTGTTCTATCAGAATGAGGACAGGAACAAAGGCGACAAGCGCGCGCTATGACTAATCCGGTACTCTCACAAGTCGTTGACGCACTGCTGGATCGCAAGGCGGTAGAGCCAGTGGTACTGGACCTGCGTGGCTTGTCGTCGGCCACGGACTACTTCGTCATCGTTTCAGGAACGTCGGACGCGCACGTGCGCGGAATGGCGGAGCACCTCGTAACGGCCCTCGCGCCGGCGGGGATCGAGCCGCATCATGTGGAAGGGTTGCAGCAGGGGCGCTGGGTGCTGCTCGATTACGTGGACTTCGTGGTACACGTCTTCCACCCCGAGCTGCGGGAGTTCTACCAGCTCGAGCGGTTGTGGGGCGATGCTCCGGTCGTCGCGGCGGGAGAGCCGGGCGGTCCTGGGAGCGAAAGGATAGGGGACGCATGAGACGTACCATCGTTGGCCTGGCATCACTCGCGACGCTGCTGCTCACGACGCAACCTGCCGCCGGGCAGTACTTCGGTCAGAACAAGGTCCAGTACCGGAACTTCGACTTCCAGTCGATTCAGACCGAGCACTTCGACATCTACTACTATCCCGACGAGCGTGGCGGCGCCCTCGATGCCGCGCGCATGGCGGAGCGGGCGTACGCGCGGCTGTCGCGGATCCTGCACCACAACTTCCAGGGCCGAAAGCCGATCATCCTGTACGCGTCGCAGTCCGACTTCCAGCAGACGAACATCGTGGATGCGTCGGGCGAAGGACTGGGCGGCGTCACGGAATTCTTCAAGCATCGCGCCGTGCTGCCGTTCACCGGCTCGTACGCCGACTTCGAGCACGTGCTCCAGCACGAGATGGTGCACCAGTTCCAGTACGACGTCTACAGCCGCGGCCGGCCCGGCGCGGGGGTGCAGACGCTGGTGAGCGTGAACCCGCCGCTCTGGTTCATGGAAGGAATGGCGGAGTACCTGTCGCTGGGTCCGATCAATCCCGAAACGGCGATGTGGCTGCGCGATGCCGCGCTCGAAGGCCACCTGCCGACGATCGAAGAGCTCACCGTCGACCCGTACATTTTCCCCTATCGCTACGGCCACGCGATCTTCGCGTACATCGGCGAAAAGTGGGGCGACGAGGTCATCGGAGAGATCTTGCAGGCGTCGGCGAGCTCGGGGATCGAAGCCGCCATCAAGCGCGCCACCGGGCGCTCGCTCGAGGATCTCTCGAACGACTGGCGTGACGCGATCCAGACGACGTTCCTGCCGCAGCTCGGCGACCACTATCGCGCGCGCCGCATCGCGCAGCCCACGCTGACGCGCCGCAGGACGAAAGGCCGGATCTTCCTCGCCCCGGCGCTGACGCCGGACGGCAAGGACATCGCCTTCTTCGGCGATCAGGGCGGGTTTTTCGTCGACCTCTGGCTGGCCGACGCGCAGTCGGGCCGCGTGAAGGAGCGGCTGGTCAAGTCCACGCTCAACAACAACTACGAGAGCCTGCGCTTCATCAATTCGGCGGGCGCCTTCTCACCCGACGGCCGCTACTTCGCGATCGCCGCCAAGCGCAAGGATCGCGACGATCTCGTGATCCTGGACGTGAAGCGCGGCCGCGAGGCGGCGCGGCTCAAAGTCGGATTGAACGGGCTCCAGACCCCGCAGTGGTCGCCGGACGGCGCCAGGCTCGTGTTCACCGGCTTCCAGAACGGCTTCTCCGACCTGTTCATCATCAATCGCGACGGGACGGGGCTGCAACGGCTGACCAACGACAAGTACGCCGACATGCATCCGTCGTGGTCGCCCGACGGCAACACGATCGCGTTCGTCACCGACCGCGGCGGCGATACCGACTTCGAGCTGCTGCGCTTCAGCAATCTGCGGATCGCGCTCTACCATCTCGACACCGGGACGATGGAGCTGCTCGGCAACATGGACGCCGGAAAGAACATCAATCCGGTGTGGGCTCCCGACGGCCGCTCGCTCGCTTTCGTGTCGGATCGCACGGGCATCGCGAACGTGTTCCTGTACGATTTCGCCGACGGCAGGATCTATCAGCTCACGAACATGTTCACGGGCGTGCAGGGCATCACCCCCCTCTCCCCCGTGCTCACCTGGGCGCCGCTCGCCGATCGCATGGCGTTCGTCTACTACGAGGACGGACAGTACAGCGTGTTTTCGGTCGAGAATCCGCGCTCGCTGCGGCGCCAGCCGTATGGCGGGCCCGCGAGCGCTCCGATGGTCACGCTCCTCGCCGCCGAGACACGCGACACGCTGATGCCGGCGAAGAGCGCCATCACTTCCACGGGAACAGCCACGGCGACCGACGGCACGGAGAACGGCACGACGGCGCTGGCGGCGGCACCGTCGTCCGGTTCGTCGATCTACCGCTCGTCCGGCGGGTTCCGGCCCTCCGCGTCGCCGCAGCCCGCGGAATCGTCGTCGGTGCCGCCGCCCGTCACGGTGCGGCAGCTGCTCGACTCCGCGACGCTCGCGCTCCCGGACACGAACGAGTTCTCGTTCAAGCCGTACAAGGTGCGCTTCACCGCCGACTATGTGGTGCGGCCCACCGTCGGGTATCAGCGTGACAATTTCGGCCGCGGCCTCTTCGGCGGAACGGCGATCGCGCTCTCCGACATCCTCGGCAACCATTCCGTGGTCCTGGCGGGCGCCATCAACGGCCGTATCAGCGAAGCGCAGTTCCTGGGCGTGTACATCAATCAGTCGCGCCGGCTGAACTGGGCCAGCGGGTTCTCGCAGGATCCGCTGTACTTCTACGGCGGGAGCGACTGGACCCGGGTGGATGATACCGGGACGCCCGCTCCGGGCGACTCGCTCGAAGTCTTCTCGTCGCGGGTGCGGCGCTTCGTGATCCGGGATGCGTTCGCGGAATCCTACTATCCGTTCGATCGCTTCAACCGGGTCGAAATCGGGCTCCACGCCGTGAACATCTCCGAGGCGACGCTCGCGTTCCAGACGCTGTACGATGCGAGCGGCGCGTTCGTCGATCAGCGGCTCGTCAGCGGCGGCGGGCCTTCCGCGACGTACGTCCAGCCGTCGCTCGCGCACGTGCACGACAACACGCTGTTCGGATACGTGGGACCGTTTGCCGGATCGCGCTCGCGGCTCTCGATCTCGCCGGCCTTCGGCTCGTGGCAGTTCACGACCGGCCTCGTCGATTACCGGCGCTATCTATTCTTCCGGCCGTTCACGATCGCGTTCCGCGGCATGATGTTCGGACGCTTTGGCCGCGATGCCGACCGGTTCCCGATTTTTGCGGGCAACACCGAAGTCCTGCGCGGCTACACCGCCGGCTCGCTGCGCGATCATGAGTGCCGGGCCGATCCGACACTCCAGACCGCGTGCCCGGAGCTGGACCAGCTGATCGGCTCCAAGGTCGCTTCGACGGGCGTCGAGCTGCGCTTCCCGCTCACCCGCTCGCTCGTGCTCGGGTTCCTCCCCGTCGGATTCCCGCCGATCGAAGGCGCGATCTTCTACGACATGGCGATGGCGTGGGATGAGAACAGCATCATCAAGTGGAACCGGTCGGCGAGCGAGGATCCGGTGCTGGTGCGCACGCCGCTCCGCAGCTGGGGACTGTCGATCCGGGCGAACATGCTGGGGCTGATGATCATGCGCTTCGATTACACGAAGCCCCTGGACCGCGCCTACACAAAACCGTATTGGACGATCAGTTTAGGTCCGACGTTCTAACTCCGCACCGCTAAAACAGTTGCAATGGCCTCGCCGGTTGTCTATCTTGTCGGCGAGGCCATTTGCCTATCTCGCGTTTCCTTCTCTTCTCGATTGTTGCGCTGTGGGGGTGTGGATCCCAGGCGCCAGCTGTATCATCGTCTCAACTACAATCCCCACAACGAGTTAGCCAGCTTCAGGTCCTCGCCCGCACCCCCGGTGTGGCGATCCGGCTCCCGGCCAAGGGCGGCGTCCCGCAGCTGTATCGCCTGCCGCGGCTGACGCCGGTCGAAGGGGTCATGAAGGGCCGGCTGCCCCCGGTCGAGCGCGTCGTCGGCCTCGATCCCGAATCGGAATTCCTGTTCGTGGCGACCGCAAAGAAAGAGCTGCTCGCGCTCGATCTGGGCAGCGGGCGCGTGGACACCGTCGCCACCGGCGTGGCGCTATCGGCGCTGGGTCCCGATGGGACGCTGTATGCCGTCGACACGACCCGGCGCGTGATCTCGCTGTCTCGCCGCACGCGCTTCGCCTGGCCGCAGGCGCTCACGGCGCTGCCGCGCGATCTGTTCGGGGCGACCGATCAACATCTCGTCGGCGTGATTCCGCAGGACCGCCTGCTCGTCGCGGCGGCGGATCAGCCGCCCAGCGTGCGTCCCATCGCGGCGGGCGGCGACGTCGCGGCGACGCGCTGGGGCGATCTCGTCGCGGTCGCGAGCGACAGCGGCGTCACGTTCTACGATCCGCTGGGCCGGCGCAATCCGTCGTTCGTGCGGCTCGCCGATCCTCCGCGCGCGCTGGCGTTTTCCCCGTCCGGCCATCGCATCTACGTCGCGCGCCGCAATGTGCCGGGGCTCGCGGTCGTCGATCGCTTCGAGCGCAAGGAGCTCGACGGCGTTGCGCTCCCGGGCCCGGTCGCCGCGCTGCGTCTCGATCCGCTGGGTCGGTGGCTGCTCGCGCGGCCCGCGGTCGGCGACTCCGCCTGGATCGTGGACCTGCCGATCAAGCGGCACACCGGCATCGTGCCGACGCAGTGGCAACGGGACCTCCCCGCGATTTCGCCTGATGGCGTCCTGATCTACCGGCGCCGCGATCAGGTGCTCGCGGTGCGACCCGATTCGCTCACGGAAGTGGGCAAGGTGGAGCATGGCGCCGGCGATCTGTGGGTGCTCACGACCTGGCTGCCGCGCGGCGTACCGGCGAGCGTGGCGAGCGCGCGCTCCGACAGTGCCGCGGCCGAAGGCGGCCCGGAAGGCCCGCTCTACGTGCAGGTGTCGACCTCACAGAATCCGGAGTGGTCTGGCCATCTGGCCGACGACTTGTCGCGCGCGGGGATGAATGCGCGCGTGCTGCCGCCACAACATCCCGACGACGGGTATCGGGTGGTGCTCGGCCCCTTCACATCGCGCGCGCAGGCGGAAGCCACCGGACGCCGTCTGGGCCGCCCCTTCTGGATCTATCAACCGGGTCAGTGACCACGCCCCGGCAGCTGCCGCTCTCGCGGCTCGGTCACCTGGTTCCTCCGCTGATCGACGACGCCGCGCTGCTCGGGTTGATGCCGCTGACCGACGATCTTGCGTGGGCAGCGAAGGCGGCCTGGGACATCGCGCGCATCGCCGCGCGCGAAGGACGTCGGGTCGCGCTCATCGACCTGTGCTTCGATCATCCCGCGCTGCACGAAATCGTAGGCGGCACGCTCGCCAGCACCGAAGGGATCGTGGACGCGTTCGAGTACGGCGTCTCGCTGAACAAGGCGGCGCACGAAGTGACCGGCGTGTTCTTCATTCCGGTGGGCTCGGACACCGCGAAGGGACCCGAGCTGTACGCGCACCCGCGCTGGCGCAAGCTGCAGGCGGGATTTCGCTCCGAAGGCGCGCTGATGATCGTGTTCCTACCGCCCGCGGGCCTCGCGCAGCTTTCCGCGACGCCGGACGGTGTGTTGGTGCTCGCGCCCGAGGGCGTGCCCGCCGGCTTTGCATTAGAGCGTGATGTTCCGCTCTTCGGAGTGGTGCGCGACCGGTGGCTCCCTTCCGGAGCGCGACTCTCCCCGCCTCCGCTGCTCGTGCCCGCGCTCGAGGAGGAGCCTCCGCGCCGTGGCCTGCGGGTCGCGATCGCGGCGCTGATCGTCGCCGCGATCGCCGTGGGAGGCTGGGCCCTCCTGGCACGAGCCAGGGAGTCGGCCTTTACGGCTCCTCCAGCTGTCCCTCCCCCGTCCCCCGTCCCCCATCCCCCAGCTCCGCCGAAGCCCGACACGCTGGGCTGGACCGTCCAGCTCGCCGCCTACGCGTCGCTCGACAAAGCGCTGGCGCACGCCGATCAGTTGGCGGCGGACGCGGGTGTCCCCGCGCTCGTGACGCCGGTGCCGCAAAGCGACAAGGGGCCGGTATGGTATCGCGTGCTCGCGGGATCGTACGCGACGCGGGCCGCGGCCGCTGAAGCCAGGGCCGACTTGTGGCGCCGCGGCATCACGAGCGAAGGGATAGGCGATCTGCTGCGCGCGCCGTACTCGTACCGGGCGCCGGCGGACGCGTCGCTCGATCTGTTGCGCCGCCGCGGGGTTCCCGCGGTGCGCTGGTCCAACGGCGTTATTCTGGTGGGCGCCTTCGAGGCGCCTGACCAGGCGGCGTTCACCCAGACCACTCTCCAGCGCGCCGGCGTGCGCGCGAACCTACTCCCTCGCATGGGGACTCCATGAGACTGAGCAGGCTCGAGCTTGCGGGATTCAAATCCTTCGCCGGATCGGTGGAGCTGCCTTTCGACCAGGGCGTCACCGCCATCGTCGGTCCGAACGGCTGCGGCAAGTCGAATATTTCCGACGCGGTGCGCTGGGTGCTGGGCGAGCAATCGCCCCGGCTGTTGCGCGGCGGCAAGATGGAAGACGTCATCTTCCAGGGCTCGACCGGACGCCGGCCGGTGAACGTCGCGGAGGTCTCGCTCGTCTTCGACAACTCCGACGGCAGCCTCCCCATCGCCTACCAGGAAGTCGTCGTGACCCGGCGGCTCTCGCGCTCGGGACAGAGCGACTACCTCCTCAATCGTTCACCCGTGCGCCTGCGCGACATTCAGGATCTGCTGCGCGGCACCGGGCTCGGCGCCGACGCCGCCGTGGTGATGGAAGCGAAAATGATCGAGGCGCTGCTCTCGGAAAAGGCCGAAGAGCGGCGCGCCCTGTTCGAAGAAGCGGCGGGTATCGGCCTCTATCGCGACCGCAAGAAGAGCACGGAGCGGCGGCTCGAAGAAACGGCCGCCGATCTCGCCCGGCTCGAGGACCTGATCGCCGAGGTGCAGACGCAGGTGCGCAGCCTGGCGCGCCAGCGCGGCCGCGCCGAGCGCTATGGCAAGATGATCGAGGAGCGGTTCGGGATCGCGATGACGCTCGTACGGCGCGAGCTCGAGGACTTCGACCTCTCACTCGGAGCGCTCGGTGTGCGCGCGCGCGAGCTGGCGGAGGCGATCCCCGCCGCGCGCGGCCGCCTGAGCGACGCCGAGCGGGAACGCGAAACGCGGGTGCAGGCCCGTCATACCGCCGAAGCGCGGCGGACCGAGGTCGAGCGCCGGCTGGCCGACGCGCGGATCGAGGTGGGCCGTCTCGAAAGCGATCTCGCGCTGGCCGCCGAGCGGCTGAGTAACGCGGGACAGCGGCGTCAGAGCGCCGCCGACGAGCGCGTGCAGGCCGAGCGCCGCGCCGCCCAGGCGGAGCGCGAGCACGAAGCGGCGGCCGCCGAGCGCACCGCGGCCGAGCGTGACCTCGCTGCCGTCCAAACGCAGCTTGAAGCTCGCACGCGCGAGGAAGACGACGTGCGCGGGCGGCTCACGGCCGAGCGCCAGGCGGTCCGCGAGCTCGAAGAGGCGTTGCAGCGCCGTGCCGAGACCGCGCGGGCGCTGGAGATCGAAGGCGGAGCGCTCGACCGCGAACGTGGCGAGCTGCGGGAGCAGTTGGCGCTGGCGACGGCGGAGCGTCAGGATCGCGACACGGCCGCGCAGGAGGCAGCCGGCGATGCCGCCACCGCGGCCGAGCGCGTCAGCCGCGACGCGCAGGCGGCGGTGCGCGCCGTCGAGATGCTGCAGCACGCGCGGCGGCACGTGGCCGCGCTCCAGGAGCAGGAGATGAGCGCCCGCTCCGCGCGCCGCCAGGCCGAAGCGGCGCTCGCGCAGCTCGAGGCGCGGCGCGATGCCCTCGGCGAGCTCGATCGCGAGCATGTCGGCCTCGCCCCGGCGGCTCAGTCGCTGCTCAAAGCCAAGCTCGACGGCGTCCTCGGTCCTCTCGCCGATTTCGTTCGCACCAGTCGGAGAGATGCCGAGCTGGCCGAGCGGCTGCTCGGCGAATGGCTCCACGCGGTCCTCGTCACCGACGCGTCCGTGATCGAGACGATCCGCGCCTGGCATGCAGAGAACCAGCCAGGTCCGCTCGTGCTGCTCCCCGCCGTCCCCGGCCCGCGTTTGGGCGCGGATGGCCATCCGCTGCGCGATGAGCTGCGCGTCGACGGACCGGCCGCCGCGTGGGTTCGCGCCCTCCTCGCCGGTCATGAAGTTCTCGGTACAGGCGCGCTGCGCCGTGCCAATGGTGCCGTTTTCCTGGACAGTGGGGTGCCAACGGCGGGCGGACCGTTACAGCGTCGTGCCGAGCTCGAGGCGCTCGAAAAGGAAGTTCGCGACGCGACCGAAAATCTCGAGCGCGCGCGTGCGACTGAAGAATCCACGGTCAAGGAGCTGGCCTCAGCGGAGGCGGCTCTGACGAGCGCGGGTCACGACGCCGAGCAGGCGCGGCGCGCCGAGATCGAGGCCGGCGCCGAGAAGGGCGAGGCCGATCGCGGGCTGATCCACGCCCGCCGGCAGGCGGAAGAGGCGGCCGCGCAGGTCGAGCGACTCACACGTCGCCTCGCCGAAGTCGAAACGCGCCTGGGCGCGCTCCACGTCGATCTCCAGCAGCGCGAGCTGGAGCGCGTCCGCTCCGCCGAGCAGCTCGGCGCCGAGCGGAGCGGACTGGCGGATCTCGAGGCGCAGCAGGAGGCCGCGCGCGAGCAGCGCGTGCGCTGGCAAGTGGAGGCGGCGCAGGTGGAGGCGCGGCTCGCCGCGGCAGCGGAGCGGGCCGCACGCGCCGAGGCCGAGGCCACGAGCTCGCGCGAGCAGGCGAGCGCGCGCGCGGAAGAGATCGCGCGCATCGAGCGCGAGACGGCGATGCTCACCACGCAGCGCGCGCAGTGGGAAGACACGCTGCAGGAGCGGCGGCTCGCCCTCGCGGAGCTCGAGACGGCGGCCACAGAGGCCGAAGCGCACGTCGGCATCAGTGAAGCCGACCTCGGCCAGGCCGAAGGCGCTCTGGACCAGGCACGCAAGGCGCTCGCGGCACTGGGCGAGGAGGATCACCGGTTGCAGCTCGAGCAGAAGGACGTCGAAGGCAAGAAGCGCGGCCTGGTGGAGCGCGTCGAGACCGAGTGGCGCAAGCCGCTCGAGACGCTGCTCGCCGAGGCGCCAGAGATCGCCGGCGACATCGAGTGGCTGCGGCAGGAAAACGAGCGGCTGCGCGGCGCGATCGACGCCGTCGGGCCGGTGAACGCACTCGCGGTCGAAGAGCACGCCGAAGAGACCAAGCGCCTCGAATTTCTCCAGACGCAGCGCGACGATCTCGTGACGGCGCGCAATTCGCTGCAGCAGGCCGCGCGCGAGATCGATCAGACGGCAAAGGCGCTGTTCCTCGAGTCGTTCTCCAAAGTCCGCGACAACTTCCGGAACGTGTTCCAGACCCTGTTCGGGGGCGGCGAATGCGACGTCCGGCTCGCCAACGAAGACGAGCCGCTCGAGAGCGAGATCGAGATCCACGCGGCGCCGCGCGGCAAGCGTACCCAGCGCATCCACCTGCTCTCCTCCGGCGAGCGCACGCTGGTCGCCGTGTCGCTGCTGTTCGCGATCTTTCTCGCGAAGCCAAGCCCGTTCTGCCTTCTCGACGAGGTCGACGCGCCGCTCGACGATGCCAACGTGGGCCGCTACGTCCGGCTCCTGGCGGAGTTCAAGGACTCGACGCAGTTCATCGTGATCACGCACAACCCGCGCACGATGCAGGCGGCGGACGCGGTCTACGGGGTGACCATGCAGGAGCCGGGCGTCTCCACTATCGTTGGAGTGCGCCTCGGCCAAATGGAGCCGGTGTAGCCTAGTCCCGAACCCCAGGTCCCATGCATCGGTGGTATTGGCTGTTCCTTCTGCCTGCCGGGCTGGCAGCGCAGCAACCCGCGGTATCCCCAGCTCTGCCTCGGCTCCTCGACCGCGTGCAGGACACGACGGTCTCGGTCTGGCTGTTCGCGCGACCATTCACATCGCTCGACGCGCTCGCCGAGCGCGTCTCCAGCCAGGGCGGAAGAGTCCGGGTGCGCAGCCGCTGGCTTCACGCGGTCAGCGCCGACCTGCCTGCCGCCGCGCTGCGTGGATTTCTGCAGGACCGTGCGCTGCGCCGGGTGCAGCCGCTGGGACGCTTCCGGCTGCCCAGGGCACGCGCCGCTTCGCCCGACTTCCCTTCGCGCGACGTCCCGCTCGTCCCGGCTGCCGGCGCGGACACGTGCCCCCCTGATTCCGACGGCGGCGATCCGGTATACGGTCCGTCAGCGATGCCATATCGCCGCCTGAACCTCCGGCCGCTGTCTGAGGCCGGCCATAACGGCGCCGGCGTGCGCGTCGGGATCTTCGACACGGGGTTCGACACTCAGAACGCGGCGTTCGCGGGCGTCACCGTGAGCGCGCAGCGCGACTTCGTGTTCAACGACGCCGTGGTGCGCGACGAAGCGGGCAAGGATCAGACGGGCGCCCAGTTCCACGGCACCGCGGTCTGGTCGCTGTTCGCCGCAGATGTGCCCGGCCGCCTGCGCGGGATCGCCAGTGCCGCCACCTACCTCCTCGCCAAGACCGAGGACGTGCGCAGCGAGACACGCGTCGAGGAGGACAACTTTGTCGCCGCCCTCGAGTGGGCCGACTCGATCGGCGTCGATATCATTTCGTCCAGTCTCGCCTATCTCGTGTTCGACAACGGCTTCAGTTACGCGCCTTCGGAGCTGAACGGCGACGTCGCCGTTACCACCGCGGCCGTGGACGCGGCCGCTCGGCGCGGGATCATCATCGTGAACGCCGCGGGGAACGCTGGCCCGGGCTATCGAACCCTGTGGACGCCCGCCGATGCCGACTCCGCCATCACGATCGGCGCCGAAGACTCTCTGGGCGGCATCGCGTTTTTCTCCGGCCGCGGTCCCACGTCGGACGGACGCCTGAAGCCAGACTTCACCGCTCCAGGGGTCGCGGTGTGCGTCGTGAGCGGGCCCGGACAGATCACGCGACAGGCCGGCACGTCGTTCGCCACACCGCTCACGGCGGCGGGGATCACACTGATGAAAGAGCTGTTCCCCACCCTGGGCCCGATCGCGATGCGCGATACGCTGCGCAGGTTCGCATCGAACCGCGCGACACCGGACTCCACATTCGGGTGGGGTCGGCCCGATTTTGCCGCCTCCGCGGGCGTATCGGAGCATCTCAACGCGATTGCCCCCCTGACGAGCCCGCTCACCACGATCACGCCGACCTTCACATGGGACGCGGGAACGCTCAGCGGAGCGACGCTCACCTACCGGCTGCGCATAGCCCGCGACACGGGGTTCACGAGCGTCGTGCTCGACACGACGGTCGCCACTGTTTCATTCGATTTGACCCGTCCCCTGAAAGGCGCCCCGATCTACTGGCGCGTCGACGGGCGCACCGACACCGGTGACACGGCGAGCACCGGCCGGATCGGTCCGCTCGAGATTCCCGCCTGGGCTACGCTGACTTCCCTCAGCGCGCCGGGCGGGTCGGTCACCGACAGCGCGCAGCCGACATTCACCTGGGATCCGCTGAGCGTGACATCACCGCCCGGCCCGTTTACGTATGATCTCCAGGTGCAGCGCATCTCGACCGGCCTCATCGATTTCGGAATCGCCGGACTGAGCGACACCTTTTTCACGCTGCCGCAGCCGCTCGAGCGCAATACGTCGTATCGCTGGACCTTGATCGTGCACGCGGGACCCGATACGTCGACGATCCGGAGCGCGGGCTCCTTTCTCGTCCTGGATGGCGCGACGCCGACCGCGACGCTGCTGTATCAGAATTTCCCGAATCCGTTCCCGGCAGCGGGGCGCGATTCGACCTGTCTCTGGTTCGATTTGGCAGTGAGCGGAATGGTCGAGCTCGACATTCTGGACCTGCGCGGCAACAGGGTCCGGCGGCTGATTCCGACTCCCGATTTGCCGTCCTTCATGAGCGCCGGGCGGTACGGCCGCGGCCAGGCCGGATCGAGCTTGTGCGACCCGCGTCTCACGTGGGATGGCCGCGCCGATGATGGGCACCCGTTGCCCGCCGGCGTGTATCTCGCCAAGCTCAAGGCGCCCGGACTGCTCGTGTTCAAGCGGATCGTCTTTCGGGGAAGGTAAAATGGAGCTCGTTACCGTCGGCACCGGCACCGTCGCACCATCGGCCCGTCGCACCTGTCCCTGCCACTGGGTCACGAGCGGGGATCTGCGCGTGCTGCTCGACTGCGGCTCAGGCTCGCTACATCGCCTTGCCGAATTCGGGTTGCCGTGGCACCAGGTGACGCACGTGATCCTGACGCACTTTCATCCGGATCACTGGAGCGAGCTCCCGATGCTCGTGTACGCGCTCAAGTACACGACCGAGCCGCCCCGCAAGGAGCCGTTCGTGATCCTCGGACCGCCCGGCGTCGTGCAGCTGCTGCGCACGCTCGCCGAAGGCTACGGCGACTGGCTGCTCGATCCCGGATTCCCGATCGGCATTCTCGACGTGCGCGACGGCGAGCCCTTCCCGCTCAATGCCGACGTCAGTCTCGAAACGTTCCCGGTCCCGCATACGGATGAAAGCGTTGCGCTGTCGCTCGTCGCGCCCGAAGGCCGTCTCGTCTACACCGGCGATACCGGACCCTCGAGTGAGCTCGCGCGCTGGGCGTCGGGCTGCGATCTGCTGCTCGCCGAGTGCTCGCTGCCGGAGGAGCGCGCGGTAGAATTCCATTTGACGCCACAGAAGGCGGGCGACCTCGCCCAGGAAGCCGGCGCGAAACGCTTAGTCTTGACGCACTTCTATCCTCCGGTAGAAACTTCGGACCCGGCAAAACTTGCGGGCAAGCGGTTTTCAGGGCCGGTGACCGCCGCGAAAGACGGTGACCGCTTCACAATCGGCGATGGGAGACGATAAGACGTGCTGATCGTTATGCGGCATGGAGCCACGCGCGACGAAGTCGAGAAAGTCATCTCCGTCATCGAGGAGATGGGCTATCAGGCGCAGCCCATGCCCGGCGCGCAGCGCACCGCGGTCGGTCTCGTCGGCAACGATGGCCGCGTCGACGCGTCGCGGCTCGAGGGACTGCCGGGAGTGCAGGAGGTCATTCACGTCTCACAGCCGTACAAGCAGGTCAGCCGCGAGTGGAAGAACGAGGCGACTGTCGTGAAGCTTCCGGGCGGCGTCGCGATCGGCGGCAGTGAAGTCGTCGCGATCGCCGGACCGTGCTCCGTCGAAACCGAGCGCCAGATCCTCGACTGCGCGCGCCAGGTGAAAGAAGCGGGCGCCGTCATCCTCCGCGGCGGGGCGTGGAAGCCGCGCAGCTCGCCCTATTCATTCCAGGGACTCGGCAAACCGGGCCTGCGACTGCTTGCCAAGGCCCGCGAGGAAACCGGCCTCTTGATCTGCACCGAAGCGATGGACGAGAGCGGTCTCGGCTGGGTCGCCGAAACCAGCGACATCGTGCAGATCGGCGCGCGCAACATGCAGAACTTCTCGCTGCTGAAAGTCGCGGGGCGCTGCGGCAAGCCCGTGATGCTGAAGCGCGGCATCAGCGCCACGATTCAGGAGCTGCTCTTGTCGGCCGAGTATCTGCTCGCCGAGGGAAACCGCGATGTGATTCTGTGCGAGCGCGGCGTGCGCAGCTTCGACAATGCGACCCGCAATTTGTTCGATCTCACCGCGATTCCCGTGGTGCATAAGCTGTCGCACCTGCCGATCATCGCCGATCCATCGCACGGGACCGGCCTGCGCGATAAGGTCATTCCGATGGCGCGCGCCGCGGTCGCGGCGGGAGCCGATGGAATCATGGTGGAAGTCCATCCCAATCCCGAAGACGCGCTCTCCGATGGCGCGCAGTCGCTGTTTCCGGACCAGTTCTCTCAGTTGATGCGTGAGGTTCGGATCATCGCGGAGGCGATCGGCCGCCGCGTCGCTGAGCCCGCCGCCGTGAGCGCATGATCGCCACGCTGGTCCTGCTGCTCGCGGTTCAGGATCCCTGGACGGTGCTCGATCGCGCGTCGAAGACGTTCGACACCGTGCGTACGCTCCAGGCCGACTTCATCCAGGTGATCGACAATCCGATGCTCGGCGATCCAGACACGACGCGCGGCAAGCTCTACCAGCAGCGCCCCAACTACTTCGCGATGCGGTTCAGCGAGCCGAAGGACGACCGCATCGTGGCGGATGGGCGCCGGTTGTGGCTCTACACACCCAGCTCCACGCCGGGCCAGGTGATCCGCTCGGCGATTCCCGGCAACGGCACGACGGGCCCCAATCTCATCGGGCAATTCGTCGAGAATCCGCGCGAGCGCTACGAGGCCCGCTACGTGCGCGCAGATTCGGGAGCCGACGGGCCGATCGATGTGATCGCGCTGACGCCGAAGGCGGCCGATCTCGGCTACACGGCCGCGACGGTCTGGATCACGCGCAAGGACGGCTTGGCGCGGCGCATCGAGATCGTCGAGACCTCGGGGCAACGCCGCACGATCATCCTGCAAAATGTCGTGGTGAACCGGCCGATTCCGGCCGGCGAGTTCAGGTTTTCGCCGCCCGCCGGATCAC
>DASSUS010000072.1:0-5496 GCA_035706765.1 Gemmatimonadales bacterium | reverse complement strand
CGCGCGCAGGAATTTCCGGCGCGCCGGCGTGTTGTAGAACAGGCCCCGCACCGTGACCGTCGTACCGCGCTGGCGCGCGGTGTCGTCGGCACCCTCGACCTTGCCGCCGCTCACGCGCAGCCGCGTGGCCTCCTCGCCGTCGCCCGAGGTCTCGAGCTCGAAGCGGGAGACCGACGCGATCGCGGGCAGCGCTTCGCCGCGAAATCCGAACGTCCCGATGCCGATGAGGTCCGCGGCCGCGCGAATCTTGCTCGTGGCGTGGCGCTGGATCGCCAGCCGCGCGTCGTCACGATCCATGCCTGCACCGTCGTCGCTCACGCGGATGAGCGATTTCCCGCCATCCTCGAGCTCCACGCGCACCGCGCGCGCGCCGGCGTCGAGCGCGTTTTCCACCAGCTCTTTCACGACGGACGCGGGCCGTTCGACGACCTCGCCGGCCGCGATCTGGTCAGCGACGTGGTCGGCGAGGACCTGAACCCGAGGCCGTTCTCCGGCTATCACGCTCACAACCCGGCGATCTCCCCTCCCAGAACCCAGCCGTGGATTCCATCTATGCGACGCACTTCGCGCCACGGACCATAGCTCCTGCCGGCGAGCAGCGCACCGCCCGCCGGAATGGTAGCCGCCGCGCTCGCGCCCCCATAGGGTGCCGTGCGCACGGGCGCCGATTCGGCGATCACGACCACGACGGGCCGATCGCGGCGCCCCCGTTCGATCGCTCCCATGATTCCGGCGAACGCGGCGACGGCGAGCAGCACACCGATGGTGGCGCGCTTGCGGATTCCGGCGGCGACTGCGAGCCAGAGAATGACCCAGGCCCCGGCGGCGAGCAGCGCCCACTCGGCCGGCGTTCCCCAACCGACGTGGAGCAATTCACCCGTCTGCTCGTCCTGCGGGGGGAGCAGGCGCAACGCGCGGCGGATATCGCCGTCGCGGGGCGCGAGCCGGGCAGCGCGGGTCCACGCCGCCGTCGCCTTCCCGTCGGCGCCGGCGCGGTAGAGCGTGGCACCCAGGTTGTACCAGTGCGACGGCTCGAGCGGCTCATGCTCTGCGCGGGCGGCAAACGAGTCGGCAGCGGCGCGCAGGGCTCCTGCCTCGAACAGCGCCTCCGCACCGGCGCCCTGCGCTGGCCGGTCACCACGCGTGGAGAACATCAGCCCGACGATTAGCATCGACGCCATCACCGCGTGGGGCCGGCGCGAGCCGGCGGCGCCGTGGCCTTCGGCGCCAAGGACGCGCAGCACCTGCTGAATTTCGGCGCCGAGCTCGGCGGCATCACACAAGCCACGCGGCCCGTAGCGCGCGGCGCGCAGCCTGTCGCGCAGCCGCTTCACATGATCGGCCACCGCGCTGTCGACTCCCGCGGCACGCAGCGCCTGGGCCAGCCCGTCGCCGTCACGGGCGATCGGGTCCGAGACGTGGCTCGCCAGCACCGCGAGGAACTCACGTTCGAGCTGGCCGAGTGGCGTCAACTGGGGCGTGGGAAGTTGAGGCTCCGGTTTCGACCGGGCTCGGCCGCGGCGGCGCATGAACAGCGCGAACAACGGCGGTACGAGAAACATTGCGAGCCACCCTTGCCACCCCGCCATGCGGCTCAGTGCATCAGTCGGCTGCTGGCCGAGACGCGGCAGCAGCGGCGGCAGCACGCGCGTCGCGCGCGGCTCGGCACCGGGAGCTACGACGACGGAGCGCGGACCGGCGCTCGCCACTTCATAACGGCCCGCGGCAGGATTGAAGTACGGGTAGCGCACTTCCGGCAACACGAAGTTGCCGGATGAGTCGGGTACCGCGAGGAAATGGAACGTCTTGCTCCCCGCGACGCGGCCCGACTGCGGCGTTACCCGAACCTCGGTCTGCGCCGGATACACGCGGAACCCGGAGGGCCAGCGGATGCCGGGCTCGGGAGGCGGCCAGAGCGCGACGTTGCCAGTTCCATCGATCGTCACCGACGCGTCGATCGGCTCGCCCACGCGGGTCGAGACCGGGTCGATGTGAAGCTCGAGACTCAATCCCTGGCCGACCACGTTGACGCCGGGGTTCGCCGCGCTGCGCGGCAGCGGCAGCACCGTGATCGCGATCGAGTCGCTGCGCAGCGTGTACCGCTCTTCGCGACTGAAGAAGGAAAAGGTTACCGGAAGCGCGTACTCGACCGAGGCCGGCGGGATGATCAGGCGGCCCGGCGCCAGCGGAAACACCACCTGGTGCGTGACGAACAGATCCATCCAGCGGCCGCCGACCTGACGGGACAACGCGGCGCCGCCCCCGCTCCCCGACGACGTCGTGGCGGGATAGGCCCACACCCCCTCCGGCGTGACCAGGGTGAGGAGCGGCTGGCGCCGCATTCGCTCCCGCAACTCGCGCGGGACCCACGCCGCGACGATCAAGTCCACCTGCTCACCGGCAAAGACCGTGTCGTTCGGCACGAGCATCGTGATGGCGACGCGATCTGACCGGTGTGACACGGGCGGCGGCGCACTCTCGAGCAGCGCCCGCGCGAGCGGGCTCAGGGCCAGCGCCGCGCGATCGGCCGCGCTGTCGACGGTGACGAGAATGGGATCGGTAGAGACCACGCTGCCGCTCTGGCGCGCGCGCACGGGACCGATCAACAACGCGCCCGGTTGCTGCGCGCGCAGACGGAGCTCGCGCACGCTGGTCCGAACCGACCCGGTGCCGCCGCTGAACGCGACTTCGGTCATGTCCCGCGAGCCCACGACGGCGAAGCCGGTCAGGGAGGGGAGCATGATCTCGACGGGATCGGCCGTTCGGGTGCGCGTGCGGACGGTCAGCTGCAGCTCTTCGCCCACCCGCAGCCGGATGCGATCGACGCTGGCGGTGACCTCGGCGCCCTGCACCAGCGCCACCGCGGTGATGACCGCGAGAATCACCAGTCCTTCACTCCCGCGGCCGCCGCCCGGCGCGTGCGCCCGGTGCGATCGCGCCGGGTCCGCAGCTCTTCCTGGCCGATCGACTTCAACACCTGATCGGCCTGCGATTCACTCATCCCGCCGCCCGAGTTGGGCTGTGGCGGAGGGGGCGGCGGCTGCCCCGCGGTGCCGCCGCCCGCGCCTCCCGAGGCTCCACCGGATTGTGGTGGCGGTGGAGGATTCGGTTTGTTCGCGTCGCTCGATCCGCGCATGCGGTTCACGAGCTCGAGATTCCATTTGGCGCTCTCGTCGAACGGCTTGAGCAGCAACGCCTCGCGATAGGCACGTTCGGCGTCGGCGAGATGCGTGTCGCGACCGGCGCTGTCGGAGCGCGCCTGCAGCAGCGCGAGCAGGCCCAGGTTGTAGAGCGCGCGAAATCGCAAGTCGGGGTCCAGCGACGCCGCGGCCCGCGCAAGACTCGCGCGCGCGAGCGTGGGATCACCCGCGGCCAGCGCGGCGGTGCCGGTGTTGTACCAGGCCGTGTCGTCTTCCTCATTGGCCTTGAGATCGGTCAGATAGGCGGCCGCGGCGCCGCGCACGTCGCCCTTGTCCCACAGCTTCTCAGCCGCGCTGCGGGGCCGTTGTGCCTGCGCGCCCAGTCCGGCCGGCAGGCCTGCGACGCAAAGGATGCCCACGAGCGCCGCCGTCCTGCGCGTGAACGTCTGCATGCCCAGCACGATTCCGGCGAGGAGCAGCGGAATCCAGGCACGCGGGCGTCCGCGCTGCGTTCGGCTTTCGGTGGCGGTCGCCCGCTTGTACGAGGCGACGAGATCGCGCACCGCGCCGGCCTGATCGGGGAGCTCGGCGGCGACGATCGTCCCCTGCGCCGCGTCCGCGACCGCGCCGAGCACGTCGTCACGGCGGCTTGTTACGATCGAATTTCCGGACAGATCCTGCTGCCACGACACCAGGGTCCCGCGATCGTCGCGCACGGGAATTCGCACCGGCTCGCGACCGCCTTCCGCCACCAGAATCAGATGAATGCCGAGGCCGGCAAGCCGGCGTGCCTCCTGCACCGATTGCTCGAGCGAATCGTGTGCTTCCCCATCGGTGAACAACACGAGCACGCGATCGGCGATTTCCGGGCTCGCGTGCAGCAGGTCGATGCCCTGTGCGATCGCGGGGGCGAGCGACGTGCCGCCTTCGGACGCGATATCGGGATCGAGCGCGTCGAGGTACAGCGTGAGTGCCGAACCGTCCACCGACAGCGGCGAGAGGATGTAGCTGGTCCCGGCGAATGCGGCGAGTCCGATACGATCGCCGTCGAGATCCTGGACCAGGCGCCGCGCCTCGCGCAGCGCGCGGCCCAGGCGACTCGGCTTCACGTCTTCGGCCAGCATGGAACGAGAGATGTCGATCCCAACCACCAGGTTCAGCCCGCGGGTTTCGGTGACGATGCGCTCTTCGCCCCAGCGGGGGCCGGACAGGGCAACGGCCGCAAGCCCGGCGGCGAGGCCGAGCGCCGGCGCGCCGAATCGTCCGGCCTTCCGCGCGATCGTCGCCGTCGCCTCGGACCACGCGGCGGCGCGGCGGATCCGCGCGCGCCGGGCCCAGGCCGCGGCCAACCAGACGGCCAGGCCGACGACCGGCGCGAGCGCGACGACTACGGGAGCGTCGAACGTGATCATGGGACCCGCACCGCGAACGTCGCCGCAACCACGATTTCCAGCGCGAGGGCGAGCAGGCCGATCCCGAGCGGCCAGCGATACGCTTCCTCGTAGCGGCGGTACACGAGGTGTTGCACGGGCGTTTTCTCGAGTCGATTGATTTCGCCGAACACGTTCGAGAGCGAAGCCGCGTCGGTTGCGCGGAAATAGCGCCCGCCCGTGGTACGGGCGACTTCGCCAAGCAGTTGCTCGTCGATCTTCACCGGCATCGTTTCGTAGCGCAGCCCCAGCGGACCCTGACCGGTGGGGACCGGCGCCTCGCCCTGCGTCCCGACGCCGATCGTGTAGATCCGGACCCCGAACGCGGCGGCGGCCTGCGCCGCGGTGCGCGGGTCGACCGTGCCCTTGTTGTTTTCTCCATCCGTGAGCAGCACCACGACCTTGCTCTTTCCCGGGGCGCGCCGCAGCCGGTTCGCGCTCGTGGCGATCGCGGTGCCGATCGCGGTGCCGTCCTCGAGAATGCCGACGCGGAGCTGGCGAATCGCTTCCTCGAGCACCTGATAATCGGTGGTGATCGGCACCTGTGTCAGCGCCTGCCCCGCGAAGGCGATCAGTCCGATGCGATCCGAGTTGCGCGCGCGCACGAACTCGGTCGCGGTCCGCCGCGCGACGTCGAGCCGGTTCGCGGGTGAAAAATCCTCCGCCAGCATGCTGCTCGAAATGTCGACCGCGAGCACGATCGAAATGCCCTCACTGCGCAATTCCTGCCGCGCCGACCCGAGTCGCGGCCCGGCGGCCGCGACGATCCACGCCGCGAGGCAGAGTGAGCGCAACGAAACGGGAAGGCGCGCAACCCACAGTCGCTCGACGGGACCCGCCGCGGGACGCACGTCGCTCATCGGCGCGCCCGCGAGCCGGGCGAGGCGTTTCCTGCGCCACCACCACCACAGCGGCAAAACCGCGAG
>DASSUS010000071.1:0-18145 GCA_035706765.1 Gemmatimonadales bacterium | reverse complement strand
GTCGCCCGTGACCAGCAGCGACTCGACGCGCGCCATCGAGGTGTCTTGGGAGGATCCGCTCAGCTGCACGACCAGCGCCAGCGCGAGCGTGATCACCGGCTCAGCCCTTGGGAGGTGTCCGCTTCCGGCGACTGATTTCGGTCAGAAACTTGCGCTCCGCCGGCGTCAGGCTGTCCATGCCGGTCGCGTTGATCTTGTCGAGCACGCGATCGATCTCGGCATTGGCGCGCGCATCGGGCGCGCTGCGCTTGGTCTGCTTTGCCGACGGCGGCACGCCACCGCGGTTCGCGCGGGGCGGCTGGGTCACGAGCACGCTGGACTCCGCCATCTGAAGGCCGCGCCGCTCGCGGTGGGTCGCTCGCCAGTCCTGGCCCTTGAGATACAACAGCGCCGCGCCCACGCCGCCCAGATGCGCGAGGTGGGCCACGCCTCCACCCAGCCCGCCGCGCGTCAGCGCCCCCGCCCATGCCAGGGCGAGGTCCAGGCCAACGAGGAAGGTGATCAGCCACTTGGCCGGAATCGGATCAGGCAGCGGGAACACGAATACGGGATAGCTGGGCCAGTACCAGGCGAACGCGACCGCGACGCCCATGATCGCGCCGGACGCGCCCACGATCATCCCAACGGGCGCCCACTGCATGAGAAGGAACGACAGCGCGGCGCCGCCCAACCCGCACAGGAGATAGAAGAGGAGAAACATGCGGCTGCCCATCCGGTCTTCCACCGATGGGCCGAACACGTACAGCGTCAGCATGTTGAACGCCAAATGCAGGAAGTTCCCGTGCAGGAACATGTAGGTGAGGAACGTCCACGGCCGTTGCCACGCGTTCATCGGGTCGAACCCGAAGGGCGCGATGTAGTTCGGCGCCACCAGCAGCGTCTTCTGAATCAGGAAGACGAGCAGGTTGGCGACGAGCAACCGTCGCACCCAAACGGTCAAACTGTACATCCGCTGCGGGCCCATCTCTTCCTCAGGTGTCCAGGTCATGGCGTCATGGGGCGTCTTCGTGTTATCCCCCCTTTCCCGTCCGGTTGTTCCGGGCGAGACGCGCGAGACGCTCGCACAACTCGGCAAAGGGAATACCCGCCGCCTGCGCGGCCTGAGGATACAGACTGGTGCGAGTCATTCCCGGAAGGGAATTCGCCTCCAAACAGAAGATGTCCCCCTCAGGACTCACTCGAAAGTCGACCCGTGAGTAGCCGCTGAGCTTCAAGGCGCGGTGCGCCATCAGCGCATACTCCTGCAATTGTCGGGCTAGCACCGAATCGATCTTCGCCGGAAAGGTCTCTTCCGACATTCCCGGTGTGTACTTCGTCACATAATCGAATAGCTCGTGCTTGGGAACGATCTCGCCAACCGGGAGCGGCACGTCCCCCAGCACACCGACCGTCAGCTCGCGACCGGGGATGAACTGCTCCGCCATGACCTCGTCGTCATAGCGTTCCGCCAGCGCGACTGCATTATCCAGGTCCTGGGCTTTACGCACGAGCGTCAACCCTACGGACGATCCCTGCTTCGAGGGTTTCACGATCACCGGCCAGCCCAGCGCCGTGCTCACGTCCTCGGCGCCTACCGGTGCCATGAACCACGCCGGCACCGGCACGCCGGTCGCGCGGAACAGGCGCTTGGCCAGATCCTTGTCCATCGCGAGCGCGCTCGCGAGTGGGCCGCTGCCGGTATAGGGCACGCCGACGACGTCGAGCACCGCCTGAAGCGTGCCGCCTTCCAAGGCGCCGCCATGAACCGCGAGAAACAGCACATCGGCCTGCCGCACCGCGGGTAATTCGCCGAGCTCCTCCGACAGGATGCGCCGCTCGCGCTCGGCGAGGGCGTCCACGCTCGGCGGAGCGCTGCCCACCGCGCCCCCCAGGAGCTCGCGCTCGGCGCGCTCGTCGAGCGGACCCCCCGCCAGATCGACGACGCTGAGCTCGTGTCCCCGGCTCCGCAGCGCCGCCACGATCTGGGACGCGCTCGCAAACGCCACGGCGCGCTCGGCCGTCGCGCCTCCCGTGAGCACGGTGATGCGCATCAGCGAATGCCTGCAAGCTGGTGCAGCAGGTCGTAGCGCGTGACGATGCCCACGACCTTGCCGTTGCGCCGCACCAGCGCCGCCGGGGTCGTGCGGGAGAGCAGCGTCGTGAGCAGCGCGACCGGCGACTCTGCGTCGACGACCGGGAAGGGCGGATCCATGACATCCTGAACGGGGCTGTCGAGCGTTTTGGGCTGGCCGATGGCGCGCGCCATCAGCGCCTGCTCGGACACGGCGCCGACGCCGTCCTCACCATCCATGACGGGGAGCTGCGAGATGTTGTAGGTGGACATCAGGTTCAGCGCCTGCCGCACCGATGCTTCGGGAGCCACGTGGATCACCGCCGGCGCGTCTCCTTTTTTGGCCGCCACCAACCGCCCGACCGTTGGTCGCTCGTCGTCGACCAACTGGTTCTCGCGCAGCCATTCTTCATTATAGACCTTGCTGAGATAGCGCTCACCGGTATCGGCGAGCACCGTCACGACGAGCGCTTTCGGATCGTCGAGCCGGCGCGCCACATCGAGCGCCGCCACGACGTTGACGCCCGTCGAGCCGCCAACGAACAGCCCTTCCTCTTTCGAGAGCCGCCGCGCCATCTGCATGGCATCCTTGTCGCTCACGACGACCCAGTCGTCGATCACGTCCCAATGGAGGGACGTGGGGATCTTGTCGCCTCCGATGCCCTCGACCTTGTACGGCGCGCCCTCGCCTTTCTGGTGCGTCTTCGCGTACTCGGAGTAAATGGAGCCGACGGGGTCACCCGCGACGACGCGAATCTTCGCGTTCTGTTCTTTCAGATATTTGCCGGCGCCGCTCACCGTGCCCCCGGTGCCCGGCGCGCACACGAAGTGGGTAATCTTTCCGCCGGTCTGTTCCCAGATCTCCGGACCGGTGGTCTGATAATGGACCTGCGGGTTGACGGGGTTGTAGTGCTGGTCGGCGAAGATTGCGTTGTCGTGTGCCGCGGCGATCGCGCGGCCCTTCATGATGTAATTGTCGGGATGATCGGGCGGCACCGCCGTCGGCGTGATGATGACTTCGGCGCCAAGCGCGCGCAGCAGCCGTGCTTTTTCCTGCGACATCTTGTCCGGCATCGTGAAGATGCAGCGATAGCCCTTCACCGCGGCGGCGATCGCCAGTCCCACCCCGGTGTTGCCCGACGTCGCCTCGACGATCAGACCGCCCGGCTTGAGCTTGCCGGCACGCTCCGCCGCTTCGATCATCGCGAGACCGATGCGGTCCTTGACCGATCCGCCGGGATTGAAGAACTCCGCTTTGGCGTACACCGGCGTGCGGATCCCGCGCGCGACCTTGTTCAGGCGGATGAGCGGGGTCCAGCCGATCGTCTCGAGGACGTTGTCGTACGGCTTAGTGTGTTGAGCCACTCGTGTCCGGCCGTGCGCTGGTGGTGTCCGCCGGTGCAGGCGCGCTATCGGGCCGCGCGCGGGTGGTATCGGCGCGCGTCGTATCGCGCCGAACTGGCGGCGGCGCCGGGGGACGCGGCCGCGGCTGAGGTGGTGGCGGTGGAGGTGGCGGGTTGGGCGGTGGCGCAGGGGCGGCCGCAGGCGGTGTCGCCGGCGGGATCACGACCGTGCCGGTGCGCGTCGTGCCCACCTGGCGAAATTCCACCGGCTGGAGGAACGCGGTGGCGACCGGCACGCCGTGACGCTTGGCGGGCGCGAATCGCAGCGCGGTCGATCCGGCGAGCGCCGCCGAGTCCAGCGCGGGATAGCCGCTGGTCTCGGCGAGCCGGGTCGAATCCGGGATCAGTTTTCCGGTCGAATCGACGTACAGCCGCAGCGTCACGTCACCTTCCACTTTCTGCTCGAACAGCGCAGGCGGATAGGCGATCGGGACTTCCGGGTTGAGCGCGACCGGCGGCTCGGATTCGGGTGGCGGTGCCTGGCCGGTCTCTGCGTCGGCCTGCGGCGTTGAGCCGCGGCAGGCGAAGGTCGTCATGAGTAGAGCGGCGATCAGCTTATTCACGCAGTTCCATCCAGTCGGCGTTTCTTCCAGGCCGCGAGGCGATTCAGCGCCTCGAGCGGCGAGAGTGTATCGACATCCAGGCCATCGAGCTCGAGCAGCAGCGGATCCTGAGCCGGCGCGAACAACCCCAGCTGCGTCGCGTCGAGCGGCGCGGGCGGACGCTGCCTGGCGACGTGATGGCCCGCTTCGAGCAGCTTGAGCACCTGCCAGGCGCGCGTTACGACCGGATCCGGCAGTCCCGCGAGCCGGCCGACGTGAATTCCGTAGGAGCGATCGGCGCCGCCCGGTTCCAGCCGGTGCAGGAACACGATTTCATCTCCGACTTCGCGCACGGCCACGTTGAAGTTGCGCACATGCTCGAGCTCTTCGACGAGCTGGGTCAGCTCGTGATAATGCGTCGCGAAGATCGTCTTGCAGCCGATGCGGTTGTGAAGGCACTCGGTCACGGCCCAGGCGATGGCCACGCCGTCGTATGTCGAGGTGCCGCGGCCGATCTCGTCGAGCAGGACCAGGCTGCGCGCGGTCGCCGCATGGAGAATCGCGCTCGTCTCGCTCATCTCGACCATGAAGGTCGACTGCCCCCGCACGAGGTTGTCGGACGCGCCCACGCGCGTGAACAGCCGGTCGACGACGCCGATCGTCGCTCGCCGGCATGGAACGAACGAACCGATCTGCGCGAGGACGACGCACAAGCCTACCTGGCGCAGCAACGTCGATTTGCCGGCCATGTTGGGGCCGGTGAGGAGAATGACCCGGCCTGCCTCGTCGAGCCGCACGTCGTTGGGGATGAACGTTTCCCGGGCCATCATGCGCTCGACTACCGGGTGCCGGCTACCCTCGAGCTCGAGCGCAAACTCCGCGGTGATCCCCGGGCGCACGTAGCGCTCGCGTTCCGCGACGTCGGCGAGCGCGGCCCAGACGTCGAGCTGCGCGAGCACCGCGGCACTCGCCTGCACGCGCGCGATCTCGGCCCCCACTCGACGCCGCAGCCGATCGACGACCTCGGCTTCCCGTGCCGCGATCCGCTCTTCGGCGCCGAGGACCTTCGCTTCGTACTCCTTGAGCTCGGGCGTGACGTAGCGCTCGGCGCCGGTCAGCGTCTGGCGCCGCTCGTAGTTCTGCGGGATCCGTTCGCGATGCGCGTGCGTGACCTCGATGTAATAGCCGAAGACCTTGTTGAACCCGACCTTGAGCGAGCCGATGCCGGTGCGCTCGCGCTCGCGCGCCTGCAACCCCGCGATGTACTGCTTGCCGCCGTCGCGCGTGGCCTTCAGATCGTCGAGCTCGCGGTCGTACCCCGGCTGGATCGCGTCGCACTCGTCGAGCTGCGCCGGTGGGCGCTCCACCAGCGCGCGCGCGAGCTCGGCGCCGACGTCCGCGAGCAGATCCAGCGGCAGTGAGAGTGTGTGCGCCCCCGCGACGTCCGGGAGTCGCTGAATCGAATCCCGCAACGCGCCCAGCTCGCGGGGCGTGGCGCGCCCCAGCGCCGCGCGGCCCGCCAGCCGCTCGAGGTCGCGCACGCCGTCGAGTGCTTCCCGAAGCCGCGCTCGCCCACGGCCGTCCTGCAGCAGCGTCTCCACCGCGTCGAGCCGCGCGTTGATCGCGTCCGGATCGACGAGCGGTGCGAGCAGCCAGCGGCGCAGAAGCCGCCCGCCCATGGGCGTGAGCGTGCAGTCGATCGTCTCGAGCAGCGTCGCGCCTTCGGCGCCGGCACGAAGCGGCTCGACGAGCTCGAGATTGCGCCGCGTCATTTCGTCGAGCGGCAGGACGTCGCCCCGGCGCAGGATCGTGGGATGCGCGAGGTGCGGCAGACCGCCCGGTTTCAACTCGCGCGCATAGCGCAACAGGGCGCCGGCGGCACCCACGGCGGGCGCATCCTCGGCCGAGACACCCAGGCCGTCGAGCGACGCCAACCCGTAGGTGCGCACCAGATCTTCGCGCGCGAGCTCGGCATCGAATTCCCAGGCTTCGCGACTGGTGATCGTGGCGTGCGGGACCGCAACGCTGGTCTCTACGGGAAGGACCAGCTCCCGCGCTTCGTAGCGGGCCAGCGCCGGTTCGACGCTATCGGCGGGGACGACCTCCAGGATCAGCTCGCCGGTCGTGATGTCGAGCGCGGCGAGCCCCATGGCCGCGCCGCGCGGGTCCACAGCCACGATGTAGTTGTTGCGGTTCTTGACCAGCCAATCGTCGCTGAGCACGGTGCCCGGCGTGACCGTCTCGACGACGGCGCGTCGCACGACCCCTTTCGCAAGCTTCGGATCCTCGACCTGTTCCGCGATCGCGACACGATGCCCCTTGGCGATGAGCCGCCGCAGATACTCGGTCGCGGCTTTCACCGGCACGCCGGCGAGCGGGACTTCTGCCGCGCCGCCGTTGTTGCGTGACGTGAGGGTGAGCCCCAGCTCGCGCGCGGCGAGTTTGGCGTCGTCCTCGAACATTTCGTAGAAGTCGCCCATCCGGAAAAAGAGGATGGTCTGCGGATGGCGGGCCTTGATGTCACGGTACTGCTGCATGAGCGGAGTTTCGGTCACGCCGCCCGCGGTCACGGCTCCTCCACCACGAACGGCTGTCCGCCGACCCTCGTCTTGAGGCGCTGCTGGGCGCGGACCGCTTCTTCGCGCGTGGCATACGGGCCCACGCGGACCTTGAAGAAGCCTGTGGAATCGCGGACCACGCGGGCGTCGAATCCCATCACCTTGAGCCGCGTGAGCATGTCGTCGACCTGCGCGGCGCTCTTCACCGCGAGGACCTGGACGGCGTACCCGCGCGTTGGCGGCGTTCCGCGCGTACTGCTATCGATCGAAGTTCCGGGTGCGCTGCCCGCGGCCGAAGTGGGAGCGGCAGCGGACGTGCAGCGGGCCGCGTAGAAATTGACCTGATTCTTGAACTCGACGTCGTCGCCGGCGCCGGCCAGCGCCTGCTGAATCAGCTCGCAGCCGCGGGCTTCGTTCTTGAGCTCGAAATTCGAGCGCGCCGCGAAGAAGCTCGCACGGGCGCGAAACGGCGAATCAGGATAATCACGATTCAGGCGCTCGGCCGCGTCGATCGTCCTCACCGGATCGCGTTGCGCGAAGTACAGCTGCGTCAGGAGCAGCAGGGCGTCATCGGCCCATGGCGTCGCGCCGTATTCGACGACGATGCGATTGAGGTTTGACGCCACGGTCGGGGCGTCGGGCGCGATCTTGGCCGCCGCCAGCAGCGCCTGCGGGTAGAGCGAGTCCCCCGGCGTCAATCCGGCCATGACTCGCCGTACGATGGCTCGACCCGAGTCGACCTGCCCCGACTGCGCCAGCCGGAGCGCCTCGATGAGGCGACTGTCGGTTTGGGCGGCCAGGCGGTCGGCCAGACGGGCGGACGGCCCGACGGCGAGCAGCACGATTGCGAGCAGCAGGGGCCGCCTCAAGCAGCCTCCCGACTCAGCTTGGCAAATCCCAGCACGAGTTGCATCACGATCCCACGATCATCCGAGACAGTTGCAGTCTTGAGCGCGTTGTCGGCCTCGAGCGCGGCGCGCAGCGCGCCGGCCAGCTCCGCGGCCGACCATCCGGCACTCCAGCGGCTCCAGTTGGCCGCTTCCTCTTTATAACTGCGCAATCCGTAAGGACGGGCAGCCAGCAGCTGGCGAAAAACGACGTCGGGGAGCCGGGCCGCATTCGCGCCGCGGTCGCGCTCGGCGCGCGCGATCGCAGCGCCCACGAGGTGCGTGCCCAATAGCGACAGGATCTTCACGCCGCTCATGCCGGCCTGTTCGAGTATCGGTTCCACGAGCCGCGCCGCATCTGCAGCCCGGCGCTCGAGTGCCGCCTGCACGAGGTCATGAATCGTCTCGCCGCGCCGCACCCCGACGAGGCTCGTTACGTCCGCGGCGGTAACGGCTCTTCCAGCACCCGCGGCGAGCGCGGCGAGTTTCTCGAGCTCCCGCGCCAGCGTGCTCAGGTCGCTTCCCACGGCGGAGAGCAGCAGATCGGCGGCTTCGGGCGCCAGCGTAATCCCCACGGTCGAGGCGTGATGCTGCAGCCATTTCGGAACGCGGTCAGCGGCGAGCGGCTCGAGCGTCACGGACGTGCTCGCTTTTTCAATTTCGCGATCGGGCTCTTCGCCCGCTGCGACGACGAGCACAAGGACCGTGGTCGGATTGGGACGTGCGAGATAGTGCGCGAGCTCGTCGCGCAGCTTGGTTTTGCGCTTGCCGAGCTGCTCGATGCCCCGGACGACGACCGCGCGCCGCTCCGCCAGCATCGGGGGCGTGTTCACCAGCGAATTGAACGATTCCGGAGTCAGGTCGGTCGCGTAGCGGACGTCGAGATTGAAGTCGCGGTTCGCGCCGACGGCGGCCTCGAGGAGAGCGCGAATCGCCTCATCCTTCAAGACCTCTTCATCGCCGTGCAACAGGTAAACAGGGTCTGGAGCGGCACCCTTCTTCTTCAGGCTGCGCAGGAGTGTATCGAGGGTGAGGGCCGGCATACGGCGAAGTTACCGCGCCCCTGTGCCGCGAGAAAGGCCGAAACGCCGCTAGCGCCCCGAAGTTGCTGGCTGGAGCGTGATCGTGGCGGGCTGGACCAATGCGGTTCCGTACGGATATGGATTACCGCTGACCACGCTGGCGCGCGGATCCTGGAACGACACGAACGGCAGCGCGGCGCTCGCGACCGGTTTCGGGAATGCCGCCGGCGGCAGCAGCGGCGCTTTCTCGATGCGCGGGCGATGGGAAATCTCGAAGAAAAACAGCGCCACAGCCGCGAGGACGAGCAACGCGGTCGAAAAACCGGTACGCGCGGGCGCGCGCGGCACGCGCCGGCGCTCGATCGCGAGACGCGCGTCGAGGCGCTGACGGAAATCTGCGGACGGGGTGATCGGCGATGCGGAATGGAGGACCTGCACGGCTTCACGGACGGTCGCGTCATAGCGTCGACACGACGCGCAACGCGCCATATGTCGCATAAAGCGACGAAGGTCTCGGGATGACGTCACCAGACCGTCCCGAAATTCGCTGTGCCGCTCGAGAAATTCGCTGCAGAGCATGGTGGAAATGTACCACCCCCGGCCACGGCGTGTTCCGTGACCGGGGGTTAGACGGTGGGTTCTGCCTTAGACGAGGATCGGTCCGATGAGCTGGGCGAAGCTGTTGCGCGCCCGATTCAACCGGCTCTTGACCGTCCCCAAATTGCAACCGGTGATCTCCGCGATTTCCTGATAGCTCTTGCCCTCGAGCTCGCGGAGCACGAAGACCTCCCGATGATGCTCGGGCAGTCGCTGCACGCACTGATCCACAGCGTCCTTCAGGAAGCGCTTGCGGTACAGGTCGTCCGGACGCGCGGTCGTGTCTTCGAACTGCAGCGGCCGATGATCGGCTTCCCAATTCTTCTTGATCGTCTGGAACAGGACGAGTGGGTTCCGGCTGCGATTGCGCAGCTCGTTCTTGGCCAGGTTCGAGGCGATCGTGTAGATCCAGGTCGAAAACTTCTTGGTCTGATCGAACCGGTGCAGGTGCCGGAACACCCGAATGAACACCTCTTGCACGAGGTCTTCCGCCCGCTCGCGGTCACCGATGGTCCGGTTCACGAAGTTGAGCAGACGGGTCTGGTACCGGTCGACGAGCGTGCCGAATGCCTGCGGTTCGCCAGCCAGATGCCGCATGACCACTTGGCCGTCATCGAGCTCGTGCAGCGCTTCGCGCTGCTGCGCGCGCTGCTTGTCGATGGCTGGGGTGGGACGCTTTAGCGTGGTCCGCATAGGTACCCTTGTGTTTCTAACGGGAACAGGGAACGCTCTGCCCTGATTGACTTTAGCTTGTGTGGGCACGAATCGTGCCTCCCTGGCTGGAGGAGTAACCCCTTATCTCGTACGTACTTACGTGTCGCAGGGAACTGCGAAATGGGAATATTGTCCCAGCCAGAGGACGCCGCAATTCCACATTTGATCTAGATCCGAAGAGCGGAAAGGACTAATGCCCCAGGGTGAAACCCGCTACAAACAAGATGGCCAAGCACGTCTTGGCGTCGCAGATCTCGCCGCTCTTTATGAGAGCCAAGACCTCCGACAGGGGTTTGGGCGTCACTTCAATGAATTCGTCGGGCTCACGGGCGTGTTGGCCCGTGGTCAGGTCGCTAGCCCAGAACAGGTGAATCCGCTCGTCCGTGAATCCCGGGGTGGTCCATATAGTAGTAAGACGCTCCACCCGCCCGGCGGTCACACCGACTTCTTCGAGCAGCTCCCGTTCAGCACATACCCGCGGGTCCTCCCCGGGGTTCAGGCGACCGGCAGGGATTTCATACAGCAGTCCGTTGGCGGCATAGCGGAACTGATGGATCAGGAGAATCGTGGGGTCGGGGCCGCCCGGATCGGACGCAAACGGGATCACGGCGGCCGCCCCGGGATGTCGAATGATCTCGAGCTCGCCGACCGACCCGTCCGGAAAGCGCACCGTGTCGATGTCGAGGTGCATGAACTTGCCGGTATAGCCGCGCACGCTCTTCAATGTTGAAATAGCCATGTGAATGGGACCTTGAACCCTTCGGCGAATAGGTAGCCCGTGTTGCGGCGTAGACTGGCCTGGATCGGTGAGCCGCGCGCCGGCGACGTGTAGGGCACGAGTCCTCGACGGCGCGCGATGATTTGGAGGCGGAGCATGTGAAACCCGTCGCTCACGAGCAGAACCCGTTTGCTGCCCCTGCCTTCGAACCACTCCTTCATTTGATCCATCGATGTGTAGGTGTCGTGTCCTCCGGCGAGGGGGATCACCGCCTCCGCGGGCAGCCCCAATCGCACGAGGTAATCGCGGCCGACGTTGGCTTCGTTCAGGCTGTCGCGTTGCCCCACGCCACCGGTGACGAGCACGACCGGTGCGAGCCCGCGCTGATACAGGGCGGCAGCATGGTCGAGGCGGGCACGAAAAACGGGGGAGGGCCGGCCATTGTATTGCGCGGCGCCCAGCACGGCGATGGCGTCGGCACTGGTGGCTTCGTCTTTGGCCGCGTGGACGGCGACCGATATGACGACAGCCCCCCACGCGAGGGCCATTAAGAGCAGTGCGAGCAGGATAGCGCCAAGGACACGCCGTCCGGTCCAGATTGGCATGCGAAGAAGATATCAAGACATGGGGGTGGGATGTGCTCGATGGCACACCCACCCCCGTCACCCCTCCCCCGTCCCGTGTTCTTACGGCCTAGTCAGCAGCTCCTCGAACAGGCTCAGTGCGCGGGGATCCTCGGACTGACCCAGCCAGAAAATGGCCTTGCGGCGCAGCTCCGGGTCGGGGTTTTGCCGCGCGATCCTGATCAGCGCCGGCACCCCTTCGTCGCGGGGCCGTTGGGAGAGCGCGAACACTGCGGTCTCCCGCACCTCCCGATCGGCGCTGCCGTCGTCGACCAGATCGGTGAGCCCGCGCGTGGCCGCGTCCCCCGCGGCTTGCCCGAGCCAGAACACCGCCGAGCGACGCACCTTGCGAGACACATCAGCCTGCTTGGCGATTTTGAGGAGATCGGGCCAGACGCTCACGCTGTCGGCGAGGATCGCCGCGAAGATCGCTTTGTCCGACGCACGCGACTCATCACGCGACGCCAGGTCGAGCAGATAGCTGGTGGCCTCCTTCGTACCGACCAGGCCGAGATCGGTGGCGCCCGTCCCCGGCCGCCACTCGCCGCCCACATAGACTCGGAGGTCCGAAATTCTGCCCGAGCGCTTCGTCATCGCGATGCGGACGGGACCCGAGTCACACGGAGCGTCCCAATCGTCTTGCCAGCCATCGTCTGAGTCGTGAATCTGGTTGTGCCGGCAGTTTCCATCCCGGCAATCCCAGCTGATCCGATTCCTGCCGTCGCCGTACACGCCGGGCTTCGCGGCGTAGCTGAATCGAATCGTGCCATCGGGCGCGCTCGCGACGCGCCGCTCGAGTGACTGGGCCTCGGCGGCCGAGACCATGATGAGCGCCGCCAATGCACCAGGCAGGCTGAACCACGCACGGTTGTTCATTGGTTGATCAGGTCCTGGAGGTACTGCGCCGCTTTCGGACTGCGCGACTGCCCCACCCAGAAGATCGCCTTCTTGCGGAGCTCGCGGTCGGGATCGTTCTTGCCGATCTGGAACAGCTTCTCCAGAGCGGCGTCTTCGCGACGCTGTGAGTACACGAAGATCAGCTGCTCCTTCATTTCACGGTCGGCCATGCTGTCGTAGAGCCGGACCAGATCGGCGATATCCACGCTCCGGCCCTGGCCGGCCCAGAACAGCGCCTTCTTGCGCAGCTCGATGTTCTCGCGCTGGTTGAGCGCGATGTCCATCAGCCAGCGGTAATTGTCGGCGCCGCCCATCTGCGACAGCGAGAAGATCACCTTCTCCTTCAGCTCGTCGGTATCGAGGTTCCGGTAGAGATCTCTCAGGCACTGCTGGTTCTCGGCGGAGCGGCGCTGTCCGAGCCAGAAGATCGACTTCTCACGCAGCTCCGAAGGCCGGTCGCGGCGCCCGGAGTAGGTGCAGAGAATGGTCGCCGCGCGCTGGCTGCGGTGCTGTGACAGCGCGAAGATCGCCTTCTCCTGGATCTCCTGGTCAGCCTTGGGATCCTGCAGGATCGAATCCAGCGCCGTGACAGTCTCCTCGCCGGGCACCTGCGAGAGCCAGAACACGGCCTGCTCCCGCACCTCTTTGTCCGGATCGTTGCGCACCGCATCGAGCAGGATCCGCGACGTCTCGTCGCTGCGCTTCTGCGACACGAGGAACACGGCCTTGCGGCGCAGGCATGCCGAGCCGTCGTCGCGGCGCGCGAGCACGGTCTTGAGCAGCGGCACCGCGCGATCCGCGTCCATCTGGAGCACCGCGTTCAACGCCGCGATGCGGATATCGTCTTCATCGTCGTCGCAGCGATCGCCCTTCGCGCGAGAGCGGGCCCCCCGAGGGGTGCTGGCAGGCTGCGGTGGCTGGGCGGGCTGCGCGGCCTGTGGTGGCTGCGGGACCGACGGTACGATCACGTCGACGTCGGCGGCCAGCGCGGCGGCGGCATCGGCGTCCCCCTGCCGCCCCAGCTCGCCCTGAACGCGGCGCAGCAACACCTCGGCATCGCGGCGCGTGGTTGCCTTGGGGTAGCGACTCGCCTGCGTCCGCAACGCGTCGCGCGCTTCGCTCAGCGACCCGGCGCGGTACAACGCGAACGCCTGCCAGTAATAGGTGTTGGCGACGTAGGTGGAGCGGGGATACCGCTCGCGAATGCTCTTGAACAATTCCGCCGCGCGCTGATACTGATTGTCGTTCAACGCCTGCCGCGCGACGCGATACAGGGAGTCCGCGACATCGCCCTGTTGCGCTTGCTCGAAGTCCGGCTCGTCGATCGCGTCGAAGTCATCGAGGTCCCATGCCAGAGCGACGGGCGCGGCCTGCAGCGCGAACGCGGCCACCTCGAGCTCGTTCGCGGCGATCGCCATGACCGGCGAGTGCTCGCTCAGCGCTTCGAGCCGGGCCTGCGCAATGGTCAGCGCCGGACCCACTTCCGACAGGTCGATCATGGGGATCGGCGTGACCGACATCGTATACGGCGCGGCGACTACCGGCGCGCGATCGTGCGCGCGGGCGCGCGGCTTTGCCGGTGCCGGCGTCGTTCCTTGTACAGCCATGGTGACGGCGAGCAAGAGGGACGAACAAGACAACATCAGAGTGCTCCTTCGGTGCGCGCCGGTACGGGCCCGGCGGGAATCGCCGAGCGCAGCTTGGGCAACACGTTCGATTGGTTCATGCCTTCGTTAATGAGATCGCGGTCGCGGCCGTCCCGGACCGGATTGAGCAGGGCGATTTGCATCAGCACGAGCTCAAGGTCTTCCAGCAACGAGCGCAGCCGCGGATTGTTGGCGGCGGGTGAATCGAGCATCAACTGCGTCGTGGTGAGCAGCTCACGCGCCTGCCGCGTGAGCCGCGCGGTGTTCACCGAGCGGTTCGCGTCCGCGCGGAACGAGGTCAAAAACGCCTCGGTGCGCGACAGGTACTGCGTCGCGGCGACCTGGTACGCCACGCCGGCCAGCGAATCGATCTCCCGGTTGACTCCCCTCGTGACCGCGACGTCCGTCCCCTTCCCGGACGACCGATCGGCGGTCCAGCGCCCGATCCCGATGCCGAGCGCGAGCACCGCGGCGGCGGCCGTCACCCAGCGCATCCAGGGACGCAGCTCGATGACGCGGCGGGCGCGCCGCTGCCGCGCGGCGGCGATGCGGGACCACATCTCGTCGCGAGGCGTCGTGGGCGGCGCGTGATAGGTGCCGCGCGCCGCGTCCTTGAGCCACGCGTCAAACTTCGGGTCTTCGTACTGGTCCGTCATGCGATCCATTCTCCTGCAAAGTCCGACAGGGCCGCGCGCAGCTTGGCGCGCGCGCGAGACAGCTGTGCCTTGGAGGTGCCGGTCTCGACGCCCAACGCCACGCCGATTTCTTCGTGAGTGTAGCCTTCGACGTCATGCATCAGGAACACCGTGCGATAACCCTCCGGTAAAGCGTCGATCGCCTGCTTGAGCCGCATCTTGAGATCGGGCTCGGCCTGCCGATGCACTGTGCCGATCTCGCGCGCGTCGTCGATGTCCGTTTCCCGCTGCCGAAACCGCTTCACCTTGCGGAGCCCGTTCAACACGACCGTGGTCGTGATCGTGTGCAACCAGGTCGAAAACGCGGCATCGCCACGGAACGAGTCCAGCCGGTCGAACGCTCGAATGAACGTCTCCTGGGTGAAGTCCTGCGCGAGGGCATCATCGCCCGCGAGCCGGAACGCCAGGCGGTACACCCGGTCCACATGCGCGTCGTACAGCGCGCGCTCTGCGGCGCTATCCCCGGCGCGGACGCGGGCTATCAGCGTTGATTCGTCCACGAAGCTCCGAGGTGACGGGCTGGGCTCGTAACTACTGATGGGACACGAGGAAGGAGAAAAGGGTTACGTCGGGCAGGCGAGCGGTTAGCGTGTGCCGAACAGGCGGTCCCCCGCATCTCCAAGCCCGGGGAGGATATAGCCGCGCTCATTGAGCTGGCGATCGAGGGCCGCGGTGTAGACGGGCACCTTGGGGTGCGCGTCCAGCATGGCCTTGACCCCTTCGGGCGCCGAAACGAGGCAGAGAAAGCGAATCCGTTGCGCACCGGCCCGCGCGAGCGCGCTGACGGCCGCGACCGCCGAGCCGCCGGTCGCCAGCATCGGGTCGAGCACGAAAAACGCCCGATCGGCCTCGCCGGACGGGATTTTGAAGTAGTAGTCGACGGGCTGGAGTGTGGAGTGGTCACGATAGAGCCCGATGTGCCCTACGCGAGCCGATGGAATCAGTTGCGAGATCCCCTCGACCATGCCCAGCCCCGCGCGCAGGATCGGCACGAGCGTGAGTTTTTTTCCCGCCACCTGGCTGCCGGTCGTTCGCTCGAGCGGCGTTTCGATCTCGACCGATTCGAGCGGCAGATCGTTCGTGACCTCGTACGCCATCAGCATCGCGATTTCGTTCACCAGCTGCTTGAAGTCGCGCGTGCTGGTGCGCTTGTCGCGCAAAATCGTGAGCTTGTGCTGGATGAGCGGGTGTGACAGGACGGTCAGGTTGGGGAACTGCTTCATGGGCCCAGAAACTACCACAAAAAAGGGGCGGCCGGAGCCGCCCCGTTCGCTCGTTACTTCTTGGCCACTTCCACCTGGATCTGCCGCGGCTTCGCCTGCTCCACCTTGGGAAGCGTGATCGTCAGAATCCCGTGCTCGTACGAGGCGGAAATCTTGTTGGCGTCGACCGTGGCCGGCAGGGTGAACGTGCGCTCGAACTGGCCGTAGGTCCGCTCGTAGCGATGGACCCGGTCGGTCTGCTCTTCGGCGACCTGCTGCTTTTCGCCGCGAATCGTGAGCACGTTCCCTTCGAGCGAGATCTTCACGTCCTCGGGCTTCACGCCCGGCACCTCGGCCATAATGCGGATCGAGTCCTTCTGTTCGAAGATGTCGACCGGGGGGACCCAGGACGCGCTTACGCTATCCCGGTACTGCCAGTCGAGTGCGCCGAATGCGTCATTGAGCAAACGGCTGATCCGGTTGCTGATCTCATTCCCAGTATTGCGAGTGGTCAGGTACATGGGTTCCTCCTTCCATTAATGGTTTCGTTATGGCCTTCCACGCACGGCCCATGGCAGCATCCGTGCCGGATTTTGGCGGCATGTTTTTGCCGATCTGACAGGCAAGTCGCTCATCTTGACAAACCCCTCTGCCGGGCTGACCTCTAACGTCCCTCATCCGCCCACCGGACGGGTTCATGCCAGATCCTCGAGCCGATCGCCGTGCTGACCCGGCAGCAATGGGAGACGGCAGGGCAGTAGTCGGTCAGCGAATCGTCCGATTCGGTACGGCCCCCTAGTGACAGCTGCAGGGGGCCGTACGATTTGGGGCCATGACTCCAATACTCGCCGTGGTGCTCCTCGCCCAGGTCGCGGCGATCCGCGCCGATCGCGTGATCGACCCGGTGACGGGCCATGTCTCGCTGAAGCAAACGATCATCGTCGAGGGTGAGCGGATCCGGGCGGTCGGGCCGAACCTCAGGGTGCCCGATGGCGCCACGGTCTACGACCTGCCCGGACTCACGGTGATTCCCGGTCTGATCGACGCACACGTTCATCTCGCGATCGGCGGCAGCGTGCGCGATAACGCGCTCGCCGACCTGCGGGCCGGCTTCACGACGGTCGTCGATCTCGGCGCGCGCACCCACCGGCTGCTGCGGCTACGCGATTCGATCAATGGCGGACAGATACCAGGTCCGCGCGTGCTCGCGGCGGGAATCTGGGTGGGTCGCAAGGACGGCGTCTGTGAATTCGGCGGGATCGGGATTCCGGGCGGGGCGGAAGGTTTTCGCCAGCGGGTGCGCGACAACATCGCCGCGGGCGCCGAGGTGATCAAAGTCTGCGTGACCGGGTGGCCGGCTGGCGCGTACGCGAGTCCCGACGAATACGAGCTGCCCGACAGTACGCTGCGCGCGGTGGTCGAGACGGCGCACGCGGGGCACCGGCTCGTGATCGCGCACGACATTTCGCGCGGGGGCGTGCGCGCCGCGATCTCGGCCGGGATCGATGGGCTGGCGCACGCGGCTTTCTTGGACAGCGCGATCGCGGCGGCGCTGCGCCGCAATTCGATCTTTCTGATTCCAACGCTGGCATCGCTGACGGCGGGAGACACGAGCGCCGTCTCACGCGGATTGATCGAGGGGACAGGTCTCGCGCAGCGCGTGGGCGTGCGTCTGGTCTTCGGCACCGACGGTGGAGTGCTGCCGCACGGCCAGAATGCGCAGGAGTTCGTGGCGCTGGCGGCGGCGGGCGTCCCCGCGCTCGAGCAGCTGCGTGCGGCGACCAGCAACGCCGCTCAGGCGCTGGGGCTCGATTCCCTAGGTCGAATCGCGCCGGGCCTGCGGGCGGACATCATCGCCGTGCTGGGTGACCCGCTGACCGATGTTCAGGCATATCAGCGGGTGCGCTTCGTCATGTCCCGGGGCCGTGTCGCCCTCGGGCCCTAGTGCCAGGTCAACCCGAGCCCGAACAGCAGCAGTGTGTTGCGGCCGGGGATGTCTCCGAGGATCGGGTCGGTCTTCGATTCGAACCATTGGAAGAGCAGATCGGCGGTCGGCGCGAGGTAGAGATTGTTTCCGAGCCGCACATCCCACCCGGCGCCGACCGTCAGGCCGAAGCCGCCTTCACTGGTAGTGGTGGTCGTGTTGCCGGATGTTGACGCGCGCGAGATGCTCGAGACTCCCACGCCGCCCTTCAGGAACCCGCCGCCGCTCTCGCTCGGGTAGAACTGCGCGATGAACGAGCCGTTGCCGCGCGCGATCGTGGCGCCGTCTTGGTCCCGTCCCCAGAAATAGCCCTCAAACCCGAGCAGCACGCGTTGGCTGGGCGTGCCGCCGAGCCGGATGTAGCCGCTGCCGCCGCCGAGCCGTTCGCCGTCCAGCCCTTCGTTGAGGTTGACCCCGCCACCAACCCCGAATCCGATCCAGAATCCTCGATGCTCCTGCGTTCGGGGTGACTGCCCGGCCGCTGTCCCGGTGGCCAGGGTTGCCGCCATGCTCATGAAGATTGCGCGTGCTTTCCACGACATTGTGCGCTCTCGCTGTAGTTTCCACGACGTTAAACGGGCGTCTGCTGCTGCAGTTATCAGCCTTG
>DASSUS010000070.1:0-5305 GCA_035706765.1 Gemmatimonadales bacterium | reverse complement strand
GCCGCCGCCTGATCGATCAGCGCGTGGTCGAACGCTTTGAGCCGGATGCGGATCTTGCTCGCCATTGAGTCCTCGTTACTTCAGGATTTTCGTCACCACGCCGGCGCCGACGGTGCGGCCACCTTCGCGAATGGCGAATCGAAGTTGTTCTTCCATCGCGATCGGCGTGATCAGCTCGATCGTCATCTTCGTGTTGTCACCCGGCATCACCATCTCGACGCCGCCGGGCAGCTCCACGTTCCCCGTCACGTCCGTCGTCCGGAAGTAGAACTGCGGCCGGTAACCCTTGAAGAACGGCGTGTGGCGGCCGCCCTCTTCCTTGGTCAGCACGTAGACTTCCGACTCGAACTGCGTGTGCGGCTTGATCGAGCCCGGCTTCGCCAGCACCATGCCGCGCTCGACCTGATCCTTTTCGACGCCGCGCAGCAGCAGCCCGACGTTGTCGCCCGCCTGGCCGTCGTCCAGCAGCTTGCGGAACATCTCGACGCCGGTGACCACGGTCTTCTTGTCGGTCCCGAAGCCCACCATCTCGACCTCGTCGCCCACCTTCACCTTGCCCTTGTCGATCCGCCCCGTGGCGACGGTGCCGCGGCCCGTGATCGAGAACACGTCTTCGACCGGCATCTGGAACGGCTTGTCGACCTCGCGCTTGGGCACCGGGATCTGCTTGTCCAGCGCCGCGAGCAGCTCCTCGATCTTGGCCACCCACTGCTTGTCGCCTTCGATCGCCTTGAGCGCCGAGCCGCGGATCACCGCGACATCGTCGCCGGGGAAGTTGTACTTCGACAGGAGCTCCCGGACCTCGAGCTCGACCAGATCGAGCAGCTCGGCATCGTCGACGAGGTCGCACTTGTTCAGGAAGACCACGATCGCCGGCACGTTCACCTGGCGGGCGAGCAGGATGTGCTCGCGCGTCTGCGGCATCGGGCCGTCCACCGCGCTCACCACGAGAACGGCGCCGTCCATCTGCGCCGCCCCCGTGATCATGTTCTTCACGTAGTCGGCGTGGCCCGGGCAGTCGACGTGCGCGTAATGGCGCTCGGTCGTCGAGTACTCCACGTGGCTCGTCGCGATCGTCAGGATCTTGGTCGCGTCGCGCCGGCCCTGGCTCTCGCTCGCCTTCGCCACCTGATCGTAGCTGACGTACGTCCCGAGCCCCTTATCGGCCGAGACCTTCGTCAGCGCCGCGGTCAATGTCGTCTTGCCGTGATCGACATGGCCGATCGTGCCGACGTTCACGTGCGGTTTGTTGCGCTCGAATTTTGCCTTTGCCATTTAACCTTTCCTTTGAATGGCTATCGGGTATCGGCTATGAGCCATCGGGAAAAACCTGATAGCCGTTAGCCGGTAGCTGACAGCTACCCTTTCACCTTCGATACAATTTCGTCCGCCTTCGATTTCGGCACTTCCTGGTAATGCGAAAATTCCATCGAGTAGATCGCCCGCCCCTGACTCATCGAGCGCAGGGTCGTCGAGTAGCCAAACATCTCTGACAGCGGGACGCTGGCCGCGACGATGTGCGCGTCGGCGCGCTGCGTCATCCCGCCGATCTTGCCGCGGCGGCTCGACAGATCGCCGATGACGTCGCCCATGTAGTCGGACGGCGTCACGACTTCGACGTCCATGATCGGCTCGAGCAGCACGGGGCCGGCCTGGCGGGCCGCCTCTTTCACGGCCATCGAGCCGGCGATCTTGAACGCCATTTCGCTCGAGTCGACGTCGTGGAACGAGCCGTCGATCAGCTCGACTTTGACGTCCACCATCGGATAGCCCGCGAGCACGCCGTTTTCGAGCGCTTCCTTGACGCCCTGCTCGACCGGTCCGATGTACTCCTTGGGAATCACGCCGCCGACGATCTTGTCCTCGAACACGAAGCCGGTCCCCGGCTCGCCGGGCTCGAGGTTGATCACCACGTGACCGTACTGGCCGCGCCCGCCCGACTGGCGGATGAACTTCCCCTCGACGTCCTCGACGCGCCTGCGCACCGTCTCGCGGTAGGCCACCTGCGGCCGGCCGACGTTCGCGTCGACCTTGAACTCGCGCTTCATGCGGTCGACGATGATTTCGAGGTGCAGCTCGCCCATCCCGCTGATGATCGTCTGCGTCGTCTCGGCGTCGGTATGCACGCGGAACGTCGGATCTTCTTCCGACAGCTTCGCGAGCGCCACGCCGAGCTTGTCCAGATCGGCCTTGGTCTTCGGCTCGATCGCCACCGAGATCACGGGGTTCGGGAACCGCATCGCCTCGAGAATGATCGGGTGGTTCTCGTCGCACAGCGTGTCGCCCGTGCGCGTATCCTTGAGCCCGATCGCGGCCGCGATGTCGCCCGCGCGCACCTCTTCGATCTCTTCGCGCTTGTTCGCGTGCATCTGCAGCAGGCGGCCGATGCGCTCCTTGCGGTCCTTCGTGCTGTTGTAGACGTAGGAGCCGGCGTTGAGCACGCCCGAGTACACGCGGAAGAACGTCAACTTTCCGACGTACGGATCGGTCATGATCTTGAACGCCAGCGCGGCGAACGGCGCGTCGTCGGCGGCCGGCCGCTCGGCATGGGTCGCGTCGTGATGCGGCAGATGTCCCTTGATCGGCGGGATGTCCACCGGCGACGGCAGATAATCGACCACGGCATCGAGCAGCGCCTGCACGCCCTTGTTCTTGAACGCGGCGCCGCAGATGACGGGCACGACGTGGCCGGCGATGGTGGCTTTGCGGATGACGGAGCGGATCTCGTCCTGCGTGAGCGGCTGTCCTTCGAGGTACTTGTGCAGAATGGCGTCGTCATGCTCGACGCACGCCTCGAGCATGTCGTGTCGCATCTGCGCGACGCGTTCCTTCAGCGCTTCCGGGACCGGGCCCTCGACGTACTTCTTGCCCATGGTGTCGTCGTCGTACACGATTTCCACTTCGCGCACGAGGTCGATGAGGCCGGTGAAGAGCTCGCCCGAGCCCAGTGGCAGCTGAATCGGTACCGCCTTCGTGCCGAGCCGCTCGCGCACCATTTTCAGGCACATGTCGAAATCGGCGCCGACGCGGTCCATCTTGTTGACGAAAATGATCCGCGGCACGCCGTAGCGATCGGCCTGGCGCCACACCGTCTCGGTCTGCGGCTCCACGCCGCCCACGGCGTCGAGCACCGTGACGGCGCCGTCGAGCACGCGCAGCGAGCGCTCCACTTCGACGGTGAAGTCCACGTGGCCGGGGGTGTCGATGATGTTGATGCGGTACTGCTCGCCGAGGCGGGTCCAGTTCGCGGTGGTGGCGGCGGAGGTGATGGTGATGCCACGCTCCTGCTCCTGCTCCATCCAGTCCATCGTGGCCGTACCTTCGTGCACCTCACCCAGCTTGTAGGTGCGGCCCGTGTAATAGAGGATACGCTCGGTCGTAGTCGTTTTCCCGGCATCGATGTGGGCCATGATGCCGATATTCCGATACTTGCTGAGCGGCGTCGTGCGTGGCATTTCGTTCCTTTAGTCAGCAAAAACGCGGGGCGACCAGACGCCCAGATGGGCCGGTGTCGCTCCGCTCACATCGGGAGGCTTTCGGCCTCCTCGATGCAGGATCCCTTAAGCAGGGACCCGAGATTGTTTGTTTAAGGTCCCCGGGGCACGGCCCCGGGGCTCTCTACCCATTACCAGCGATAGTGAGCAAATGCCCGGTTGGCTTCCGCCATCCGGTGCGTGTCTTCCTTCTTCTTTATCGTCTCGCCCTCGCCCTTCGACGCCAGAATCAGCTCGGCGGCGAGGCGCTCGGCCATCGTCTTCTCTTTGCGCGCGCGGCTGTACAAAATCAGCCAGCGCATCGCCAGCGCGGTGCGGCGCTCGGGCCGCACTTCGACCGGCACTTGATACGTCGCGCCACCAACGCGGCGCGACTTCACTTCCAGCGCCGGCTTCACGTTCGACAGCGCCTGCTTGAACACGTTCACGCCCGGCTGCCCGGTGCGCTGCTCGATCATGTCCATCGCCTGATAGAAAATCCGCTCGGACAGCGACTTCTTGCCGCGCTCCATCAGGTTGTTCAAAAACTTCGAAACCGTCTGGCTGTCGTACCGCGGATCCGCGGGTACGGGACGCCGGATGGCGGATTTGCGGCGACTCACTTCGTCTCCTTGGGACGCTTCGCGCCGTACTTGGAGCGCGATTGCTTGCGCTCGTTCACGCCCGCGGCGTCCAGCGTGCCGCGGATGATGTGGTAGCGCACGCCCGGGAGATCCTTCACGCGGCCGCCACGAATCATCACAATCGAGTGCTCCTGCAGATTGTGCCCTTCACCCGGGATGTATGCCGTCACTTCGAAGCCGTTCGTCAACCGAACGCGCGCCACTTTGCGCAGCGCCGAGTTCGGCTTCTTCGGCGTGGTGGTGTACACGCGCGTGCAGACTCCGCGCTTTTGCGGATTGCCGCGCAGATGCGGCGCCTTTTCCTTCTTTTCGACGTCGCGGCGTCCGCGCCGGACGAGCTGATTGATGGTCGGCAAATAACCCTCGAAATCGAACTGAAAAACGCTGCTCCGAAGCCCGCGAAACTAAGCAGGTAGTTCGACTTAGGTCAAGTACCGTCAGAACCGGAGCGAGACGCCGAGGGCGAGCCCGCCGCCCTCGATGGGGCGCACGTTGGGGCCCAGAAACCGGGGGTTTTTGAGGGCGTGCAGCCTGGGAACGATGTAACCGACCGCCGTCCCCATCGCGGCGCCTACGAGCACGTCACTGGGGAAATGGCGACCGTCCGCGACACGCTCGATCCCCACGCTGGCCCCGGCCAGCACGACCACGACCCAGGGCCAGGTCTTCTCTCCATACCGCAGCCGAATCGTCATGGCGGACGCCGTCAGGGCGGCGAAAACGAGTGACGTATGGCCCGAATAGAAGGAACGGTACCCTTCGGGCCGGGCAATCAGCGCCGGATCGCCGGCGTAGGTGCGCGGCAGCGGGCGCACGAAGACGTACTTCGCCAGGGTCACGAGCGCGCCGTTGATCGCGATCGTCTGGGCGAACACGACGGCATCGGAATTGAGCGCCGGCCCGCGCCCGAGGTCCAGGGCGTCGGCCACGAGCGGGACGATGATCGCCGCGCCGGCGGTGATGTCGCTGAGTGCCCGAGCGCTGGAGCTCGTGTGGCCGATCGCGCCGCGATCGAACCTGTTCACCTCGTTCGGATCGCAGGGACAGCGGGGCGTGATCAGATTCTTCGCGTACAAGTACGCAAACAGGGAGCCAAGCGATACGCCGAGGGTGACGGGGACGTCGACGTTGGGTCGAACGTGGTAGACCATCGCGCTGTCGGGGAGTTGCAGCGGGACCTGCAACAGG
>DASSUS010000069.1:0-2309 GCA_035706765.1 Gemmatimonadales bacterium | reverse complement strand
GGAATCAGCTGCGGCAACAGATCGCGCGGGACCGCGGCTTTGACCGCGTAGCCGCCGTTCCCGAACAACGGGGCGACGGTGGCCTGGCGCATCGATGGCAATACAGCAACGACGGCATCGAGGCAGGCCGAGGACGCGTTCACTTCCAGCATCACGCGTCGGCGTGCCTCGAGCACCGAATTGATCAGCAGAACGAGATCCTCAATCGATCGCCGCCTGAGCGGATCATCGAGCGCGGCTCGATTCGCGTAGAGGCGGGTCGAGGAGCGCATCAGCACATCGACGATCGCGAGACCGTTTGCTTCGAGCGTCGCGCCCGTCGCCGTGTTGTCCACGATGACATCGGCGTCTTCGGGCGGGAACACCTCGGTCGCTCCGTACGACCGGACGACGTCAGCGCACAATCCGTTCGCGCGGATCCAGCCGCGCGCCAGGCGCGCGTACTCCGAAGCAACGACGAGCGGTCGATCCGGCAATCGCGGGAGTCGTCCGTTCTCGAGCAGCACGGCCGGCGCGGCTGCGACGAGCTGTACGGGATCGAGCCCCGTGTCGAGCAGCTCGACGACGTCCGCCTCGAGCTCGGCGACCCAGTCGGCCCCCGCGAACCCGACATCGCGGCTGCCGAGCGCGAGCATCTCCACCACATTCTGCGGCTTGAGCAGTTTTGCTTCAGCGCCGGGCAGGGAAACGTCGGGACGGTACCCACGCGCGCCGGGACGGACGCGAATGCCGGCGTCGCCGAGCAGCGTCAGCACGCCGCTTTCCATGCGGCCCTTCGGAAGACCTATGCGAAATGACATCGAGCGACTCCTTCGTTGACCGAACGGAGCCCCCCGAGGTGCGCGACGACGCCCAAAAAGCACGACGCCGGCCCTGGGGGGCCGGCGTCGGTGATGAATTCAGGACCTTACACGCCTCCGGCTATCCCCCGTGGACCGAGTGATGATGGTGATGCCGGTGCGACAGCGTGCGTGTCATGCGATGGATATACCCCGCTCCGGAAAAAGTGTCAACATGGAGATCCATCACCACGCTATGCCGTAATCCTCGCCGTGGTTTGACGATCCGCCCCAGAACGAGCCGTGCTTCCAGTCGAAGAAGATCGCGTTGATCGGCCCCGACGTGCGATCGTCGAAATCGAGCCGATAACCCATCGAGCGCAGCTCATGCCGAATCCAGCTCGGCGTGTCCTCGCGCAACGTGAGCCGGCCTGGCTCGGTCTTATGATCGCCGAACGAGTTGCGCATCTGATAGCTCGTGATGTTGGCGGCCTCGGCGGCTTCCTGCACGTCCATGCCGAACTCCACCACGTTCAGGAAGAACTGCAGCAGGTTCTGATCCTGCGTGTCGCCGCCCTGCACCGCGAACGCGAGGAACGGCTTTCCATCTTTCAGCGCGAGACTGGGCGTGAGCGTCACGCGCGGGCGCTGGCCCGGGCGAATCACGTTGAACGGATTGTCGACCGAATCGACCACGAACTGCTGGGCGCGCTGGCTCAGCCCGATCCCGGTACGCCCGGCGATCACCGCGGGGATCCAGCCGCCCGAAGGCGTGATCGACACGACCCATCCTGATGTGTCAGCCGCTTCGATCGACGTCGTGCCGCGCGTGAACGCCTCGTCGAACGCCGCTTCCTCTTCCTGTGACGTGGTGGTCGCCGGCTGCGCCGACCAGTTCTGGAGCAGCGGCAAATACGGGTTCGTGCCGCCCTGGAAGGGATACGGATCGCCCGGCTTGATCTCGGGATCGTTTCGGGTGGGATTGATCGACTGCGCCCGCTGGCGCGCGTAGTCCTTGGAGAGCAGCCCCCGGATCGGCTCTTCGGGCGCGAATGCGGGATCGCCGTAATAGAAGTCGCGATCGGCGAACGCGAGACTCATCGCCTGATACAGGGTGTGGATGTAGCGCGAGCTGTTGTAGCCCATCGCCTTGAGATCGAAGCCCTCGAGAATGTTCAACGCCTGCAGCAGCGCGGGCCCCTGGGTCCAGGGCTGGAGCTTGTAGACGTCGATGCCGCGGTAGGTGGTCATGACCGGCTCTTCGATCTTGACGCGCCAGTTGGCGAGGTCGGCGAGCGTGATCAGCCCGCCTTCTTCCTGCACGCCGCGCACGAATTCCTGCGCGATGTCGCCCCGATAAAACCGCTCATACGCCGCCATGATCGCGTCGCGCCGGTTCTTGCCCCGCCGCAGCGCTTGCTGCTCGGCCTCGACGAGCTTGCGGAGCGTCGCCGCGAGATCGGCCTGACGGAAGATTTCGCCGCCCTCGGGCGCTTCGCGCTGCTCACCGGCGTGCGGCAACATCACGGC
>DASSUS010000068.1:0-2826 GCA_035706765.1 Gemmatimonadales bacterium | reverse complement strand
CGGCCGGACCGGCGCCCACGATCGCGACGCGCTTGCCGGTCGGCGGTCCGGGCTCGAACAACTTCCATTTGTGCTCCAGCACCCGATCGGTCGCGTGGCGCTGCAGCAGCGCGATCTTGATCGGCTCCTCGTCGCGGTCGTTCAGCACGCACGCGCCTTCGCACAGCACTTCGACCGGACAGGCGCGGGCGCACGAGTGGCCGAAGGGGTTGGCGTCGAGGATCACGCGCGCGGAGCCGCGCAGGTTGCCGGTCGCGATCTTCTTGATGAAGGCCGGCACGTCGATGTGGGTGGGGCAGGCGAGCGTGCAGGGCGCGTCGTGGCAGAACAGGCACTTGTTCGCCTCGAGCAGCGCCGCGTCGCTCGTCAGCGGCGGCGCGATGTCGGCGAAATTGGCCGCGAGCTGGGCCTCAGGCAGCGACGCCAACGCGCTCTCTCGACGTGACTTTCATGCCGACGACGTAGATCGCCGCCGAAATCGCAAACCCCGCGAACCAGGCCCAGTTGTAGATCGAGCCGAAGAATCCGCCCGCCGGTTGCCCGCGCAGCGCCGCGAGGAAGCCGGGAAGGCTGGGCGCCACTCCCACCGCCAGCGCGCCGATCGCGATCCAGTTGAGCCCGCGGGAGTATTCGTAAACGCCGTGGCGCTTGTACAGATCGTTCAGCACGAGCTCGCCGCGGCGCACGAAGAAGTAGTCCGCGATCATGATCCCGGCGACCGGGCCGAGCAGCGCGCCGTACCCGATGAGCCAGGTGAAGATGTAAGCCGCGGCGTCGTTGTAGAGTCGCCACGGCATCATCAGAATTCCGATCACCGCGGTGATCATCGCGCCCTGTTTGAAGGAGATGCGGTGCGGCGCCAGGTTCGAGAAAGCGTTGGCCGGCGCCACGATGTTGGCGGCGATGTTGGTGGTGAGCGTCGCGACGATCAGCCCCGCCATCGAAAGCATGATCATGAGCGGTCCGCCGATGCGCGCGAGCAGCGCCACCGGGTCCGCGATGCGGGTCCCGAAGATCACCACCGTGGCATTCGTGACGGCCGCGCCGATGAACGCAAACAGCGCCATCGTTGCAGGCAATCCGACCGCCTGACCGACCACCTGATCGCGCTGACTCCTCGCGTAGCGCGAAAAGTCGGGAATCGAGAGCGCCATCGTGCCCCAAAACGCGACAGCGGACGTCAAGCCGGCTCCCCAGACGCCCCCGGCCGTCGCGCCGTCGGGCCGTCCGGCCGTCGGATTCGCGAGCATCACGCTGAGACTGCCCGAACGCACCCATGCCCAAACAAACAGCGCGACTCCAACGGCCAGCAGAAACGGCGAGCCCCACGTCTCGAGGAACTTGATCGACTCCATTCCCCGCAGCACGATCCACACGTTCATCGCCCAGAACAGCATGAAGCAGAGGAACTCCCCTGTGTTCAGCCCCACGAAGGCGGGCAGGATCTGCGGCAGGGTGGCGATTCCGGGCCAGAGCACTTCGATCAGCTTGTAAATCGCCCAGCCGCCAATCCAGGCCTGGATCCCGAACCAGCCGCACGCGACGAGCCCGCGCAACAATGCCGGGATGTTCGCGCCGAGCACGCCGAAGGACGCGCGTGCGAGCACGGGGAAGGGGATGCCGTAGCGCGTCCCGGCGTGTGAGTTGAGCGCGATCGGCAGCAGCACCACGACGTTGCCGAGGGTCACCGCGCCCACGGCGGCCTGCCAGGTCCAGCCCTGATCCATCAGCCCCGAGGCGAGAGTGTAGGTCGGAATGCAGATCGCCATGCCGATCCAGAGCGACGCGATGTGCCACCAATTCCACGTCCGGCGCTCGGGCAGCACCGGCAGGAGGTCCTCGTTGGCGAGCTGCGTCCGCGCCGGCAGCGTCATTTGACCTCGGCGAGCGCGCGCTCGAGCCGCCGGCATCCGTCTTCGATGTCGCTCTTGCTGATCAACATCGACGGCGCGATGCGCAGCACGTTGCCGTAGAGCCCGCCTTTGCCGATCAGGAGCCCCTGCTTCTTGCAGGCCTCGAGCAGCGCCGCGGTCTTCCTGGGCGACGGCTCCTTGGTCTTGCGGTCTTCGACCAGCTCCACGCCCTGCATCAGACCCATACCGCGAACATCGCCGATGAACGGAAACCGCTTCTTGAACTCCTCGAGCGCCTCGCGCAGCTGCCCGCCACGCTCGGCCGAGCGCTTCGGCGTGTTCTCGCGCTCCATGACGTCCATCGTGACGTCGACGGCGGCCATGGAAATAGGATTGCCGCCGAACGTCGAGAGCGACAGCCCCGTGAAGGCGTTGGCGACCTCTTCGTTGGCGATCGTAATGCCGACGGGAAATCCATTCGCCGCCGATTTCGCGAACGTCATGATCTCGGGCTCGACGTTCCAGTGCTCGATGCCGCACCACTTGTCGCCGGTGCGTCCCCAGCCAGTCTGGACTTCGTCGCACACGAACACGCCGCCGTATTTGCGAATGATGCCGACCGCGATCTCGAAGTACTCCTTGGGCGGCGTGATGAACCCGCCGGCGCCCTGGATCGGCTCGGCCATGTACGCCGCGATCCGGCCGGTCGTCGTGGTCTTGATCAGGTCCTCGATGTCGGTGGCGCAGCGGATGCCGCAGTCGGGATACTCGAGTCCCATCGGGCAGCGATAGCAGTAGGGCGACAACGCGTGCTTGATGCCGGCGATCTGCGTCGGCAGTACGCGCCACGGCTGCTGGCCCGTAATCGCAATCGCGCCCTGGCTGCGACCGGCGTAGCTGTGCCGAAGCACGATGATCTCCTGCTGCCCCGTGTAGATCTTGGCGAGCATGACCGCCGTTTCGTCGGCCTCGG
>DASSUS010000067.1:0-7401 GCA_035706765.1 Gemmatimonadales bacterium | reverse complement strand
TGGGCGACGAAGTACGCCACGGCGTCGTGTCCATCAAGGAATTGGTGCCGCGGCCGTTCGTCGGCGGGATGGCGCGCCTGCTCTATCGTGAGCCGTACATCGTCGTGCCGATGCGCAGCAAGGTGCGAGCGGCGCCGGCGCCCGTCGTCGAGTACCAGTGGAACGACGTCGGGCGCTGGTGCACGATCGCCGCCGCCGCCGATGGTGAGGGAAAGGAGCTGGCGCCGGGGTCGCTCGATGAGTTCATCACGGAGCGGCACTGGGGCTACAATGGGGAAGGGAGAGAGACGCTCGAGTATCGGGTCGACCACTCGCCCTGGCACATCTGGCGCGTCCACTCTACGCGGGTCGACTACGAACCGGTGCCGCTCTGCGGGCGTGAGTTGGCGGGCCAGCTCACGACTCCCATCTCCGCCATCCTCGCCGACGGGTCAGCCATCACAGTTCACTGGCGCAACGCGATCGCAGCATAGGCGCGCCGGGGGCGGGGCGTTATCTTAGGCCCGCATGGCTGAAAGCGCGCCTCCGCCGAATCGGCCCTCCCGCGGGTCTGGTTCCCTCACGGTTCACCTCGCCGACGAGCTCGACGTCTACTTCAACGAGGTCGCCCACGGGCGTCCCGTCGGCTTCGTGGCGTCGCCCAAGTGGAAGCCCCGCACCGACGTGTACGAGACCGATGACGAGCTGATCGTCCACATGGACATCGCCGGGATGCGGGCCGAGGACTTCAATGTCGAGCTGGATGACGGCATCCTGCGCATCTTCGGCGAGCGCGCGACGCGCCAGCAGGGCAAGCGCCACTACCATTCCATGGAAGTACAGGTCGGGCCGTTCGAGCGGCGCTTTCGCCTCCCGGTCGTCGTCGACCCGGCGTCGATCCGGGCCACCTACGAGCACGGATTCCTCGAGATCCGGCTCGCCAAACAGCCGCCGCGCTCCACCGGTCTGCACAGCGTGCGGGTGACCTGATGGAACGCCTGCCGGTCCTGCCCCTGGGCCAGCTCGTCGTCTATCCGCACGTTGTTTTGCCGCTGGCGCTCACCGATACGAAAGCCGTTCAATTGATCGACGAGATCATCCAGGGCGAAAAGCGCCTGCTGCTCGGCGTCGTGAAGTCGGTGGGCGGTGTCGAGCCGCCCGAAGGCGCGGTAATGAACACGCTGCCGCATCAGCTCTACGACGTCGGCACGCTCGGCACGATCGTGCGGATGCTGAAGCTGGGAGACGGCTCGGTCCGGGTGATGGTGCAGGGACTCGAACGCGCTCGCCTCATGAACGTGGCGCAGGGCGAGAAGTGGCTCATGGCCGACGCCGAGTCGCTCAACGAAAATCTGCTCGAGGACGCGCGCACCGAGGCGCTGAAGCGCACCGTCGTCGCGCAGTTCTCGCGCGTCATCGACATCGCGCCCTATCTCGGCGCCGAGCTGCACGAAGTGCTCGCCGGCATCACCGAGGCGGGCAAGCTCGCCGACTTCATCGCGGCCAACCTCGATCTCGCGCTCCCCGCCAAGGCGGAGCTGCTCGCGATCGACGACGTGACGCGCCGGCTCGAGCGGCTCCAGGAGTTTCTGGTGCAGGAGCTGCAGGTGCTCGAAGTCGGGACCCAGATCCAGGAGAAGGTAAAGAACCGGCTCGATCAGAATCAGCGCGAGTACGTGCTGCGCGAACAGCTGCAGGTGATTCGCCAGGAGCTCGGTGAAGGGGAGGGCGACGACGAGCTCGAGGAGCTCGGCCGCCGGCTCGAAGAGGCGAAGCTCTCCGCGGAGGCGAAGAAGGTCGCCGACCGCGAACTGAAGCGGCTGCGCCAGATGTCGCCGCAGTCGGCCGAGTACCAGGTCGCCCGCACCTATCTCGACGTGTTCGCGGCGCTGCCCTGGAACCGCGTCACCCAGGACCGGCTCGACCTGAAAGCGGCGCGCGAGATCCTCGACCGCGACCACTACGACCTGAAGACGGTCAAGGAGCGGATCCTCGAGTATCTCGCGGTGCGCACGCTGAATCCCGACGCCCGCGGCTCGATCCTGTGCTTCGTCGGACCGCCGGGCGTCGGCAAGACCTCGCTGGGTCAGAGCATCGCCGAAGCGCTTGGCCGCAAGTTCACGCGCGTCTCGCTCGGCGGCGTGCGCGACGAAGCCGAGATCCGCGGGCACCGCCGCACGTACGTCGGCGCGATCCCCGGACGCATCATCCACGCGCTGCAGCGCTGCGAGACGCGCAATCCGGTGCTGATGCTCGACGAAGTCGACAAGATGGGCGCCGACGTGCGCGGCGATCCGACCGCCGCTTTGCTCGAGGTGCTCGACCCGGCGCAGAACTCGACCTTCGTCGACCACTACCTCGAGGTGCCGTTCGATCTGTCCGGGGTGATGTTCATCGCGACCGCGAACAGCACGATGCCGATTCCCGATCCGCTGCTCGACCGGATGGAGCAGCTCACGCTGGTGGGCTACACGCCGTCCGAGAAGCTCCAGATCGCCAAGCGCTATTTGATGCCGCGCCAGCTGAAAGAAACGGGACTCGGCGGCGACCCCGAGCGCGCCCATATCGCCGACGGCGCGCTGGATCGCCTGATCGCCGAGTACACGCGCGAGGCGGGCGTGCGCCAGCTCGAGCGCGAGATCCAGGGCGTGCTGAGGAAGGCGGCGTTGGAGGTGGTCGAGGGTGGGGCGAAGATGGTGAAGGTCTCGGTCAAGAATCTCGAGAAGTACGCCGGGCAACCGAAAGTCCAGAGCGAGGTCGCCGGACGGGCTCCCGAAATCGGCGTGGCCACCGGTTTGGCGTGGACGCCGGTCGGTGGCGACATCATGTTCATCGAGGCGATCCGGATGCCGGGCAAGGGCCAGATCACATTGACCGGCCAGCTCGGCGACGTCATGAAGGAGTCGGCGCAGGCGGCCTGGAGCCTGCTGCGCGCCCGCGCTGGCGCCCTCGGTATTGCGCTCGACGCGTTCACGCAGTCGGACGTGCACCTGCACGTGCCGGCGGGTGCCGTTCCGAAGGATGGGCCGTCGGCCGGGATCACGATCGCGGCGGCGTTGGCCTCACTGCTGTGCCGCAGGCCGGCGCGCCATGATGTTGCGATGACGGGCGAGCTGACGTTGCGCGGCCGCGTCCTGCCGATCGGCGGACTCAAGGAGAAGCTCACGGCGGCGGCGCGCGCCGGGGTGAAGTCGGTGCTGGTCCCGGCGCGGAATAAAAACGACCTTATTGACTTACCCGAAGAGGTACGGAAGTTGCTTGATATCAAGCTCGTGGAAACGATTGACGATGTGCTCGACCTGGCGCTGCTCGACGTGCCGCCGACCGAAGAACGCGTTGACCGGCGCTCGGGCGGGATTCGCGTCGTGAACGCGCCGCCCGGGCCTCCGGCGCCGCCCTCGGCGCCACCGCCTCCCGGAGAGATCCGGCGATGAGCGACGTCGCGACCCTCGAGGCGGCCCTGGCCGAGATCCGCAAACGCGACGGCAAGTACAACGAGCGGGCGTATGTGTTCGTCCTGGCGGCGCTCGAGTACGCTCAGACCAAACTGCCCGCCCGGCGCCATCTCAGCGGGGTCGAGCTGGCCTGGGCCTGCCGCGATTTTGCGCTCGAGCAGTTCGGCATGCTCGCCAACTCGGTGCTGACCCACTGGGGAATCCAGACAACGGAAGACTTCGGCCGGATCGTGTTCATCCTGATCGACGTCGGGCTGCTCGCCCGCCAGCCGAGCGACCGGATCGAGGACTTCGAGCGGGTGTACGAGTTTGCCGAGGTGTTCAAGGCCGGATCGGGCTATCGCTGGCCGGGAGTCCCCTCTTCGGAGTGAGTGCCCGTCCGCCGCTCGGGCAGGACGGTTTTCCCCAATTCCCAAACGGAAATCCCTGACTTCGTGAATCCGATTCCGGTGCTGTCGGCGAGCGAAGCCGCCGCGTGGGACTCCGCCGCGCGCACGCAGTACCGCATTCCCAGCCGCGTGCTCATGGAAACCGCGGGCCGTGCGGTGGTGCAGGTGCTGTTGTCCGCAATGCCGGACGCGGCGAGCGGCGGGGTGCTCGTGGCGGCGGGGGCCGGCAACAACGGCGGCGACGGATGGGTCATGGCGCGCGCGCTGCACGCGGCCGGGATCCCGGTGTGGGTCGCCGCGGTCGATCCCAAGACCGACGACGCGATCGATAACCGCGCGCTGGCGCGCGTCGACGGCGTGCGCGAGCTCGGCCGGGAAGAGCCTTGGCCGCAGGCCGCCGTCGCCGTCGATGCGCTGCTCGGAACGGGGGCGACCGGTCCCGCCAAGGGCGACGTGCTCCTCCTGGCGGACCGGCTGGCTGATTACGGCGCCCCGATCGTAGCCGTCGACGGCCCGACCGGCCTCGATCTCACGAGCGGGGAAGCGCACGGTCCCGTGCGCGCGCGCCTGACCGTCACCTTCGGCGGCCCGCGCCGCGGGCACCTGCTGGCGCGCGAATGGTGCGGCACGGTCGTCGTCGTGGACATCGGCTTTCCGCCGCCCGACGCCGGCTGGCCGGTTCTGGTGACCGACGGCTGGGCCGGCGAACGGTTGCCGCGCCTCGCTCCTCAGATGCATAAGGGTGATCGCGGCCGCGTGTGCGTGATCGGCGGGGCCGACGGCATGAGCGGGGCCGCGCTGCATGCCGCGCGCGCCGCGCTCGCCGCGGGAGCGGGACTCGTGAAGCTGGTCGCGGCCAGCGAGACGATCGCCGCGGCGCAGGCCAGCCTGCCCGATCTCCTCACCGTGGAAACGACGTTCGCCGAAACGCTCGAGCCCGCGGTCGCCGAAGCCGCGGAATGGGCGGACGCGCTCGTACTCGGCCCCGGACTCGGGCGCTCGAGCGCGCGCGAGGGATTCGTCGCGCAGATCCTGGCGCGCCGCGCCATTCCCACGGTGATCGACGCGGACGCGCTGCATTTCTTCAAAGGCGCAGCCAATCGGCCCGTCGTGTGCACGCCCCATCTGGGTGAGTTCAGGGTCCTCGCCGGAGACGTCCTGGCGGACGAGGCCGCCAACGACCGCTGGTCGGCGGCCGCGCGCGCCGCCGCAAAGCTCAAGTGCACCGTGCTGCTCAAAGGCGTGCCTACCGTCATCGCCGACCTGCGCGGGCCGGAGCTGGTCGTGGCGAGCGGCAACCCGGGACTCGCAACCGGCGGCAGCGGCGACCTGCTCGCCGGATTCATCGGCGCATTCCTGGCACGAGGCACGGCGCCCGCGGAGGCCGCGGCACTCGGAGCTCATGCGCTGGGCTGCGCGGCGGACCGGGGGGCGAAGCAATGGACCGCGCGAAGCCTGCGACCCGCCGATGTGCTCGCGGCGTTGCCCGAGGTGTGGCGCGTCTGGCAGTCGCCCGCCAAGCCATGCCCTCCGGTTCTCTGCGAACTTGAAGCTCCCGAATTGCTGTAGCGCGCTCACACCGGTGCTGTTGCTCGGCGCCTGCTCCTCCGCGCACTTCGGCGGTGTGCAACCCGCGCGCGTCTGGAGCTCCGACAACCGCGTTGTGTTGTCCGACTTCAGCGTCGTCGAAGCGGTGGCCGCGTCGTCCTGGTTCGTGTTCGCGGCCACGACGCACGGACTGCTCGTCTACGATCGCGTCGCGCACCGCTTTCGGCTTCCCGTGACGACCATCGACGGCTACCCGAGCCGTCGCGTGCGGCGCGCGTTCGCCGATCCATCATCCAATGCCGTGTGGTTGGATCTTGGCCCGGGCCTTGGTTACGTCCGATACGATGTGGATGGACGGACCTGGACGCCCGGCTCGCTCCCGCCCGAAGTGAGCGGCCAGGTGCTGACGGTCGAGGCCGCGCTCGCCGCCGCCCCGCTCGCCGACGCAATGCGCGCGGCGATCCTGACTGATCGGCGGCTGCGCACCAGCGAATTCACCGCCGCCGCCGCAACGCCCGATCGTCCGGAGATTTTCTTCGGAACGAACGGCCTGGGGCTGGTTCGGGTAGATAAACAGACAGGCGAATGGGAAGTGCTTACGTACGGTCTCTTGGCTCCGAGTGTGGGCGCCGTAGCGTCCACGGTGGGCGGCGTCTGGGCGGCAACGAATGCCGCTCCTGGACGCGCGCAGCGGCGCGGCTTCACCTGGGTCGCGCGTGATCTGTCCGAAACGCGCACCGCCGAAGGTGGACGCGCAGCGCTCGGTTTTTCGTTTAACTTCGCACGACAGCTGCTGTTCGACGGAAGCCTGCTCTGGCTCGCGAGCGAGCAGGGCGTGTTGCGGGTAGACACGACCGGTTTCAACTCGCGTCAGTGGGATCTGCCAAACGCAACCTGCCTCGCGCGCTCGCGTAGGGGCGTGTGGGTCGGTACCACACGCGGCCTTTCCTTAATAACGACCGCTGAAGGGGTGCAGGAGCTCGGACCGGCCGGTATTGCGGTCACGAGCTTGCTGGCCACGGGCGACACGCTGTGGGTGGGGACGAACATGGGGCTGATGCAGCTGCTGCCGGGTGCCACCGCGCTGAGCAGGCCGCCCGAGTTCGCGGATCGCCCGAGCCTGCACGTGACCGTGTACGCGCTGGGTAATCTTCAGGACACCATCGTGATGGCGACCGAGACCGAGCTGTTCTGGCGCGATCCCGCGACGCGGGTCTGGGCATCCCGCCCGTTGCCGCCGGCGCTCGGCGTTCCCACCGCGTTGACGGCGGCCCTCGGCGAGCTGTGGGTGGGCGGCACCCGCGGGCTCGCGCAAGTCGAGCTCGGCACCGGCCTGCTGCACGTGCACCGGGTGCCGTTCGACATTCCCGCCGCCGTGCGCGATCTCACGAGCGATCGCGACTACCTCTGGGCCGCCACCGACAGCGGCCTGGTGCGGATCCAATGAATCTCGGTCCCGGCAAAGAGTTCGATCGCATTCGCGCGATCTTCGATCGGCTGGCCGAGCTGCTCCCGGACAATGTGGCGCTCGGCGACGATTGTGCGCTGGTGCCGGTCGGCGACAGCACGCTCGCCCTGAGCATCGACGCGTCGCTCGAGGGCGTGCACTTCCGGACCGACTGGCTCGACTTCAAGGAGATCGGGTTTCGCGCGGCGGGCGCCGCGTTGTCGGACCTGGCGGCCGAAGGGGCATATCCGCTCGGCCTCCTGGTTTCACTCGGGTTGCCCACGCGCAACGGAACGACGGAAGATCCCGCGGTCCAGATCATGGAAGGCGTGGCCGCGATGTGCGGAAACGTCGGCGCGCAGATTCTCGGCGGCGACATGACTCGCGCCGAGAAGTACTCGGTCGACGTGTGCGTGATCGGAAAAGCCGAGCGGCCGGTCAAGCGCTCCGGCGCGCGTGAAGGTGACGCGTTATGGGTGACCGGATACCTCGGCGGCGCCGCGCTCGCCCTCGACAAGCTTCGCAAAGGCGAACGCATGTCCAAGGTGCTGCGCAACCGCTACGCCTGTCCCGAGCCGCGTAT
>DASSUS010000066.1:0-8984 GCA_035706765.1 Gemmatimonadales bacterium | reverse complement strand
CCGCGGCGCCAGCACGATCACGCAGCAGCTGGCGAAGAATCTCTACCTTTCGCCATCGCGCTCGATCTTTCGAAAGATGAAAGAGGCCGTGACCGCGGTGCGGCTCGAGCTTGCGCTCCCCAAAGAGCGAATCATGGAGCTGTACCTGGCAGTCGCCGAGATGGGACCCGGACTGTGGGGAATGGATGCGGCGAGCCGGGCCTACTTCGACGTTCCGGTGTCGAAGCTGAGTCCCGCGCAGGCGGCGGCGCTCGCGGCCACTCTGCCGCAGCCGCGCACGTCGAATCCGACATTCCGGCCCACGCGCATGCTGGAGCGCCGGAATTTGATCCTGGCCCGTTATTACGGCGGCAGGACTCCTGTTCCGCACTTGGCAGATGACTCGATTCCGGATGTTCCCGTGATCGAGCCACCGATCCTGCCTCTGCTTCTCGACACGGTGGCGATCCCGGATACGACACGGGACCAGCCTGACTCGGCTGGTCCCGTTCACTAACTCCTGTTCACCGCTGTGCGTCTGCGCGTCTAGTCTCTGCCTGTCCTGGTCTTCAGTCCACGAGCCGCAGGGGCATGACCAGAGCCATGTAGGAGGCGGGATCGTTCCACCCCACCGGCTCGATCGTCGCCGCGCGCTCCGGCGCCTTGAACGTGAACCTCACCTCGTCGGTCGGCATGTACTTCAGGATTTCGAGCAAGTACGTCGCATTGAAGCCGATCTCGAGCGGCTCGCCTTCATAGGTCACCGCCAGCTCGTCCTGCGCTTCGCCCAGGTCCGGCGTTTGCACCGAAAACTTCACGTTGCCACCCGAGAACGCGAGCCGGATCCGGTGCGTCTGGTCGCTGGCGACCACGCTCATGCGGCGCAGTGCCGCGGCCATTGCCGCCTTGTCGACCGTGGCGTGCTTGTCGTTCTCGCGCGGAATCACCTGCTCGTAGTTCGGGTACGGGCCCTCGATCAGGCGGGAGAACACCAGCGTGCCGCCGGCGCGGAATCCGATGTGATTGTCGCTCTTCGCGAGCTCGATCTCGGCATCGCCGGCATAAAGCCGGCGAATCTGCTCGAGCGCCTTCGGCGGCACGATCAGATCGGCGGTGGAGCCGCCGGTCGCCGGCACGTCCATCTTGGCCAGGCGATGCCCGTTCGTGGCGACCATGCGCATCCGGTCGGGGCGCAGCTCCCACAGCACGCCGTTGAGGATCGGGCGGCTCTCTTCGGTCGAGGCCGCAAACGCCACGTGGCCCACGAGCTTATGGACGACGCCGGCGGCGGCTTTCCATGCCTTGTCGAACTTCACGGCGGGGAACGACGGGAACTCTTCACGCGGCAGGCCGAGCAGCTTGAACTTGGAGCGGCCCGACTCGATCGAGACGCGCGCCTCTCCAGCCGCGGTCACGCGCACGGGACCCGACGGCAGCTCGCGTGCGATATCGACGAGCTTTTTGGCGGGCAAGGTGACCGCGCCGTCGGCGTCGACCTCTGCCGGAACGGTGGTGCTGACCGCGATGTCGAGATCGGTGCCGGAGAGTCTCAGTCCCCCGGCCTGCTTCGAGGCCTCGACCAGGACGTTCGCGAGAACCGGTAACGTCGTTTTGGCGGGAACGGCTGCCGCAACCGCTGCGAGGCCTTCCTGGAGCTGTTCCCGTGTGATCGTGAACTTCATGACCGCTGTGCCGTCTCCAATGAGGAAAGTCTTATTACTGCTTCTCTATATAGAACTACTAGTAGTAGTAGTAGACATTGGGGATATGTCGGCGCTTTTGCTAAAGCGCAACCAGTGAATCACCTGTCGTACGTCACACGATGTTGGTGCACTGTTGGCACTGTTGGCGTTTTGCGGAAATGTGCCGTGCTTTCCCCACTCCCCACATCCCACGCCGTTTTCCCACGCCGTTGTGGGTTACAGTGCGGACAATTCCTGGCGCGCCATCTCGACCCGCTCCTTGAACGTCCGATCGCGCATCATTTGCCGCTCGACCTTGTCGACGCTGTGAATCACGGTCGAGTGATCCCGCCCGCCGAACGCCTGTCCGATCTCGACCAGCTGCATGCCGAGCATGTCGCGCGCGAGGTACATCGCGACCTGGCGCGGGATCGTGAGCGTCTTGGTGCGCGCCTTGGAACGGAGCCCCTCGGGCGTGACGCCCCAGCGCCGCGCCACGACCTCCTGCACGCGATCGATGCTCGGCGCCGAGCCGCTGCCACCACCATAGGACGTTCCCTCTTCGCCCTGGCGGATCTTGTCCGACAGCGCTTCGCGGGCCAGCTCGATCGTCACCTCGCGGTTCTTGAGCGAGGCAAACAGCAGCAGTTTGATGATGCAGCCTTCCAGCTCTCGCACGCTCGAGCGGATGTGCTCGGCGATGAACCGGAGCACGTCGTCCGGAATCGTCAGCTCGAGATGATCCTGCTCCGCTTTTTTCCGGAGAATGGCGATCCGGTGCTCGAGATCGGGATGACCGATGTCGGCCACCATCCCCCACTCGAAGCGCGAGATCAGCCGGTCTTCCAGTCCCGGAATTTCCTTCGGCGGCCGGTCGGAGGTGAGCACGATCTGCTTGTGCGCCTCGAACAGCGCGTTGAAGGTGTGGAAGAACTCCTCCTGCGTCATTTCCTTGCCTTCCAGGAAATGCGCGTCGTCGACGAGGAGCAGATCGACGTCGTTGCGATAGCGGCGGCGGAACTCCGACATCGTGCGCGCGTGAATCGATTCGATCACGTCGTTGATGAACTGCTCGGCGCCGAAATACTGGAGCCGGGTCTCGGGGTTCTTCTCGAGCACCGCGTGCGCGATCGCCTGCATCAGGTGTGTCTTGCCGAGTCCCGTCGCGCCATAAATGAAGAGCGGGTTGTACGTCTTCCCCGGCGCTTCAGCGACGGCGTGCGCCGCGGCCGCGGCGAGCTCGTTGGACTTCCCGATGACGAAGGTCTGGAAGGTGTAGCGCTCGTTGAGCGGCGTGGTCGCGACGGCGGACGCCGTCGCCGTGCTCCCCGCGGTTTCGCGCGGCGCGACGAAGAAGTCCATCTGCGGCCGGCGCTGGCGGTCTTCCTGCACGCGGAACACGACGGTCGTCGGTCGGCCCAGTACACGCTCGGCCGCGCGCGCCAGAAGTCCCGCGTGCTTCGACTCGTTCCACTCGGCGGCAAATTGATCGGGTGCGCCCAGGATGAGGCGGCCGTCGTCGAGCGCGATCGGTTCAGACGGCTCGAGCCACGTGCGCACCGTCGCCTCGGGAAGTTCGCGTCGAGCTTCGTCGAGGAGGCGCTTCCAAGCTTCGTTTACCGATTGCTCCATTACGATTTCAAAAGAAGGTGGGCTGTCCAACAAGGGCGGGGCCGAAGCTACGGGCGGTGTGTGGAAAAGTCAACCTTGACCCTCGCGCCCTCAGCCGGATAACTTTCCCGGCCTTACACGAGGAATTTATGGGTCCGACGTATCGGCCGAGAAATCGGCGCCGCATCAATAAACATGGATTTCGCGCGCGGATGAAAACCGTCTGGGGCCGCGCCACATTGTCTCGCCGGCGCAAGAAGGGTCGCAAGCGTCTCACCGTCCGTTCTCCATCCAAACACCGGAGCCGGTAAACGAGCGAGCGGTACCCGCGCCGCGTTCGCATCACGCGCGGCTCGGAGCTCACGTCCTGCTGGACAGCGGGACGCCGCCGGCGCACTCAGCACCTCGATCTGGTCTGGCGTCACAATGCTTCGGGTCACGCGCGGCTCGGACTCATCGTTCCCCTACATCAGTCGACGGCGGCCCATCGCAATCGGCTGCGCCGCCGGCTGCGTGAGATCCTGCGACGGGACGTGCTGCGCGTTCTTCCCGCCGTCGATCTCGTGATTCGCGCCAAGCGCTCGGCGTACACCGCCTCGTTTGCAGAACTGCGCGCCGAATTGACCGGCGTCGTGGAGACGCTGACGTGACGTTGCAACGACTGCCACGATTGTTCGTCATGGCGCTCATTCGCGGGTACCAACTGACGCTGTCGCATCTCATGTTCACACAGTGTCGGTTCGAACCTTCGTGCTCGCGCTACACCTACGAAGCCGTCGAGCGCTATGGCGCGCTGAAAGGCTCCTGGCTTGGCATCAAGCGCATTCTCAAATGCCATCCGTTTCACGCCGGTGGCTATGATCCGGTTCCGTAAGGCCTGACATGGATCGCCAACGCGTCATTCTCGCCGTTTTCCTGATGCTGCTGGTCTGGCTCGCGCCGATGATCATCTGGCCGCCGAAACCGACGGCCAGACGGCCGGACGGCCAGACGGCCGGGCAGGCGGCCGACACAGCTCGAGCGACGGTCCGCGACACCATTCAGCGCCAGGCACCGCCGGCCGCCGGCCCGTCTGCCCGTCCGGCCGACCCGTCCGATACCGGCCGGATCGTTCGCGTCACGTCGCCGCTGTACGAGCTCGCGTTCAGCACGGTTGGCGGCCGGCTCGTGTCGGCGAAACTCCTGCAGTATCAATCTTTTGCGGCCGGCGACACCGGTGAGCCCGTCGACCTCGTGCCCCCAGGCGACGCCTTCCTGCGCCACCGGCTCGTGCTGTCCCGCGGCGACACGATCTCGCTGCGCGACTGGAATTTCCGGCCGGTGCCGGATGTCGCGGGCATCGTCGTGTATTCCGGGCAGGGACCGAAGCCGCTGCGGTTCGAGGCCGAGCGTGCGGGGATGCGCGTGGCGCTCGAGTATCGATTCCGACCAGAGGGCTATCTGTTCGACGTGCAGGGATCGGTCACCGGGCTCGCGGGCGGCGCGGTGCTCCTGCTCGATCTGTCAGACGGCCTGCGCTCGGCGGAAAAGGATTCGCTCGACGACCTCCGCCACTTCTCGGTCGTGACCAAGGCGTCGAAAAGCGAGCGCACCGACTTTTCGAAGCTCGATCCGGGCGAGCGGATGCTGTTCGACGGGCCGTTCGAATGGGTGGGAGTCAAATCGAAGTACTTCTTCACGGCCGCGCTCGCGTTGGACGAAGGACAGCCCAGGTTCGGCGGCGCGATCGCCGTCGGGGGACCGCGCACCGGCAAGGCCGCCTCGCGCGCCACGGTGACCGTCACGATGCCGGTCACGCCGGCGGGCAGCTTCGCGTATCAGGTCTACACCGGACCGCTCGAGTATCGTCAGCTCGCCGCCATCGGGCACGGGCTCGACGACGCGAATCCGTACGGCGGGATCTTCCGGCCCATCATTCAGCCGGTCTCCGTGTTCGTGTTGAACATCCTGCTGTGGATGCACAACACGCTCCACCTCGAATACGGCTGGGTGCTGATTCTCTTCGGCATCATCGTGCGCGTCGTGCTCTGGCCGCTGAACCAGAAGGCGATGGAGTCCGGGATTCGAATGCAGGCCGTCGCGCCCTTGATCAAGGAAATCCAGGACAAGTACAAGAGCGATCCGCAGCGGCTCCAGAAAGAGATGCTGCGCGTCTACCGCGAGCACAAAGTCAATCCATTCGGCGGCTGCCTGCCGATGCTGCTGCCGATGCCGGTGCTGTTCGCCCTGTTCTTCGTGTTCGGCAACACGATCGAGTTCCGCGGCGTGCCGTTCCTGTGGCTGCCCGATCTGTCGCGGCCCGATCCGTACTACATCATTCCGATCGTGATGGGACTCTCGATGTTCGCGCTGTCCAAGGTGGGGCAGATCGGCGTGCCGCCGAATCCGCAGACGCGCATGATGCTGTACTTCATGCCGATCTTCCTGACGGTCCTGTTCCTGAACTTCGCGTCGGGATTGAACCTGTACTACGCCGCGCAGAACATTTTCAGCATTCCGCAGCAATACCTGATCGCGAAGCGCCGGCTGCGGGAGGCACCGCTGGCCCGACCAGTCCCGCAGGCGCCCTCTCCACGCCGTGGAGGGGGGGAACGGGGGTGAGGAGCTGCTCTCCGACCCCATCGTCGCGCTCGCGACGCCGCCCGGTCGGAGCGCGCTTGCCCTGATTCGGCTCTCGGGCGCCGGTGCTTTCGACGTCGCCGCCCGATGCCTGGAGCCGTTCCACCCCTCGCCGCCCCGCACCGTATTTCGCGCGCGCCTGCTCGATCCCACGACGCGCGCGCACCTGGATGATTGTCTCGCCGTCTGCTTCCCCGCGCCCCATTCGTATACGGGTGACGATCTGGTCGAGATCACGACCCATGGCGGGCTGATCGTGCCGGCCTCGGCCGTCGCCGCGCTCAGCGCCGCCGGCGCGCGCCCGGCGGCCCCCGGCGAGTTCACACGCCGAGCCGTGCTCAACGGCAAAATGGATCTGGTGCAGGCGGAAGCGACCGCCGATCTGATCGACGCCTCCTCCCCGGTGCAGCGCAGCGTCGCGCTGCACCACCTCGAGCGCGGCTTCTCGGACCGGGTCGACGCATTGCGACGGGAAATCCTCGATCTCGAGGCCCTGATCGCCTACGACATCGACTTTCCTGAGGAAGACGAAGGGCCGGTGTCGCCGGACCGCGTGCGCTCTGCGTGGTCCGTCGTGCGTGACCGCCTGGCCGATCTCGTGAAGACGGCACCGGAGGGTGAGCGCCTGCGCGAAGGGGCGTTGCTGGTGATCGCGGGACGCCCCAACGCGGGAAAGTCCTCGCTGTTCAACGCGCTGCTGGGCTCGGAGCGCGCGATTGTTACCGAGATCGCCGGAACTACGCGCGACGCGATCGAGGCGCCGGCGGTTATCGGAGGATACCCATTCCGGCTCGTGGACACCGCGGGTTTGCGGGATAGCACCGAGCGCATCGAGCAGCTGGGGATCGAGATCTCGAAGCGCTATCTCCAATCGGCCGATCTGATCCTGTTCTGCCGCGACAGCGACGCGGACGAGCTGCCCGAGACCGGCAGCACGCCGGTTGTGGAGGTGGTCACCAAGGCCGACCTGCCGGACCGGCCGGAGCCGCGCCGGTCCGACGGCGTGTCCGTCTCCGTGATCAGCGGGCACGGCCTCGCGGAGCTCCAGCGCAAGCTGGCGATCGCCGCTTTCGGCGGCTTGATGTCTTCCGGTGGCCAGCCTCCGGTCGTGACGCGCGCGCGCCACCGCGCCGCACTCGAACGCGCCATTCTCGAGCTCGACAATTTTTGGGGCGCGCGCGAGACCGGTATCGACGCCGCGGCGGCCGCGACGCATCTACGCGCCGCGGCGACCGCGCTCGATGAGTTGATCGGCGTGGTCACGCCTGAGGATATACTCGACCGTGTGTTCGCGGCGTTCTGCGTGGGGAAGTGAGCGCCTCGATCATCGTGCGAGCCTTCGCCAGCGTCTCCTGATATTCCGCGGCCGGATCGGAATCCCATACGATCCCCGCGCCCGCGTGAAAGCTCGCCCGGCCGTCCCGCACGACAATCGTCCGAATTGGAATGTTGAAGTCCATCGCCCCGGTTCTCGACACATAGCCGATCGCGCCGCAGTACACTCCGCGCGGCGCGCGCTCGAGCTCGGCGATGATCTCCATCGCGCGAATCTTCGGCGCGCCGGTCACCGACCCGCCGGGGAACGCGGCGCGCAGGAGATCAAATCCGTCCTTGCCGTCCGCGAGCACGCCGGTCACCGTCGACACGAGATGGTGGACGGTTGGATGTGATTCGAGCGCGAACAGCTTCGGCACGAGCACCGAGCCCGGCCGGCACACCTTCCCGAGGTCGTTCCGCAACAGATCGACGATCATGACGTTTTCGGCGCGGTCTTTTTCGCTGGCCAGCAGCTCGCGCGCCAGCACGCGGTCCTTTTCGGCGCCGTTGCCGCGGGGGCGCGTGCCCTTGATCGGTCGCGCTTCCACGACGCGCGTCGCCGGATCGAAGCGCAGGAATCGCTCGGGGGAGATGCTCGCGATCGCCGCGCCCGAGAACTCGAGGTAGGCGCCGAACGGCGCCGGATTGCGCGCGCGCAGCCGCCGGTACAACGCCAACGCCGATCCCGTAAACGGCGCCTGGAACCGCTGCGCCAGATTGGCCTGGTAGACGTCTCCCGCCGCGATGTACTCGCGGATCCGCGACACGGCGGCTTCATACTCGGCGCGGGAGAAGTTCGATTGCGGCTCGCTCGTCACCGATGGGGCGTGATCGCGGATCGCGGGCGCGCCGGGCGCGGCCAGGCGCTCGCGAACCCACGTCGCGCGGGCGGCGGCACGCTGCGCGCTCTCACCGCGACCCCCGGCGTCGATCCCGGTCGAGATCAGCCAGGCCTTCTCTTCCAGATGATCCCAGGCGATCACCCAGTCGTACAGCGCCAGCAGCACGTCGGCGACGCGGGGCGTGGCCTGGTCCGGCGCCGGTCGCTGCACGCGCTCCAGCTCCGCGCCCCAGTCGTAGGTCAGGTACCCGCCGATCCCGCCCTGAAATGGCGGCAATCCGTCGAGCGGCTTGGCCTCGTAGCGGCGCAGCATGGCGCGGCCCTCGTCCGGTGTGCGCGCGAGCGCCACGGGATCCGCGGTGAGGAACGAATAACGGCCCAGGGTGCCCTGGGCCGAGCTGTCGAGAAAGAGGAGGTAGGGAAGCGCGCTGCAACGCACGCACGTCCCGAACGGATCGGGAGCCGGCGTGAGCGGGACGACTATCGTCACGGGCCGACGAACTTCTTGCTCGTCCCGCGCAGCGCGCTCCCCGCGCGCGGGCGCCACTGCGCCGTCTGCTCGATCAGGCGCGCCAGCTCGACGTCGCTCGCCGTCACCCCTCCCGCGCTGTGAGTCCACAGCCTGACCTGCACCTTCCCCCAGCTGACAACGAGGTCCGGATGATGATCGGCTGCCTCGGCGAAGTATCCGATCGCATTCACGAGCATCAACGTCGTCGGCCAGCCGTCGGTCTCATAGTCGCGCACGATCGCGCCGTGCTCGAGCCGCCAGTTGGGAAGATCCTCCAGCTGCTCGGAGATTTCAGCCGCTGAAAGCTTAGTCGAGGTTTTCACGATAGCTCGCTGACTGGCCGAAGTTTTCTTCCACCTCGACCTCGATCGTCCTGAGGTTGGAGGAGCCGAGCTCGGCACGGACCCGGCCCGCGAGATACTGC
>DASSUS010000065.1:0-9170 GCA_035706765.1 Gemmatimonadales bacterium | reverse complement strand
GTCGCGATTCAGTCGCTGGTGGTCGAGCCGCCGCCTCCCGCACCTCCTCCTACTCGATCGCCACCAGCTCCTCCTCGTGCCGCGCCAAAGACTCCGGAAGCCGCTGCGCCGGACATTCCGGACATCGTGCGCGAAGGCAGCGGGGAGAGCGCCACATTTTCGCCATCGACCGCCGCTTCGCGGTCCACGGCGGACCTCATTGCAGAGCTCAACGAAAAGCCCTCGGGCCCCCAGGCCGGCGAGCTGCTGGCCGTGCTGGGGCGGCAGCTCGAGACGGCGATGAAGGCCAATCGCGTGGCTCAGGCACTCACGATTGTGGCCGGGGTGGTGCGGGCCGAGCAGCAGGTGTCCGATGCCAGCCGCAAGCGCCAATACTCGATTGCGCTGAAGCGCATGTACACGAAGTCCCTGCTCGAAGCGGTGGCCGAGGTCGCGAACCATCCGAGCGATCGGGAGGCGGCGCTGCTCGTGCTGCGCAGGGCAGGGGAGGACGGGGTCGAGGTGCTGCTCGACCTTCTCGTGGCGGCCCCGACGATCGAGGAGCGGCGCGGGATCTTCATGGCGCTCACGGGCATGAAGGAAGGGATGGATCAGCTCGTGCACATGCTGGGGCACCCGCAGTGGTTCGTAGTCCGCAACGTGGCGGAGCTCGCGGGAGAGCTGGCGCTCGATGATGCCGTCCCGGCGTTGGCGCAACAGCTCGGTCACAGCGACGAGCGGGTGCGCAAGGCTGTCGCGCTCGCCCTGGCCAAGATTGGGAGCAGCGCCGCGGCTGAGCCGCTGCGGCGGGCCCTGCGCGACAAGTCGCCCGACGTCCGGATGCAGGCGGCACTCGGCGTGGCGGGCCGGAAGTCGAGCGCGCTGGCGATGCCGCTCGTCGTGGCGATGGAAGAAGAGGAAGACGAGAACGTGGAGCGGGAGCTGATCCTGGCGCTGGGACGCATCGCGAGTCCCGCCTCGGTGCAGGCGCTGATCAAGTTCGCGCAGCCGGGTGGGCGATTGTTCGGACGAAAGCCGGCGGCGCTGCGGGTGACAGCCGTGGAAGCGCTGCGCCTCGCGGCCACGCCGGCAGCGATCGGAACGCTCGAAGGACTGACAGACGACGGGGACAGGCAGGTTCGAAATGCGGCGCAGGGAGCGCTCGAGGATTTGAAGCGCATGTAGGCAGTTTTCGCTGCCTTATTGTCACCGTGCATAAAGCGTCAAAAACCGCATAACGCAACGTCAAGAACTTGTACGGCAGCACAGGGCATTTTCCTACCGTGCCGACCGGCTAAAGCGTTCTGTTGCTGACCGTTAGGAAGGCATTTTCATTTTGGGTGCGCTTCTTGCCAACTCGGGGTGCGTCGAATTCATGCACCCGAAACCTTGGTCAGGAGACGCTATGAAAAGCCTTCGTCTGACGATCGCGCTGATGGCGCTGACGTCGCTGCCCTTCGGGGCGATTGCGGCGCAGGGCCGTGGCAAAGACAAGCCTCGCGCTCAGAGCGAGAGCGAGTGCAAACCCGAGCACCGTGCTGCCCTCGAGCGCGCGCGTGCCGAGGGTCGTGAAGCGCCTCCGGGACTGGCGGCGAAGTGTCCTGATGCGCCGCCGCCGCCCCCGCCGTCGAATGAACCGCCTCCGTCAGGCCCGCACACGGCCAAGGGCGTCGTGTATGAAGACGTCGACGGCAACGCCCACTTCGACATGTTCGCGGGCGAGATGGGCATCGCTGGTGTGACCGTTCAGCTGTCCTGGAACGGCCGCGTGATCGCTGAGTCGGTGTCAGACGAGAACGGCCAGTACCAGTTCCCCGGCCTCGCGACGAACACGTCGTACATCGTGTGCGCGGTCGGCCCGTCTGGATACTCCCGCTCGGAGCCGAGCAGCGGTACGGCCTGCGGTGGCGCCGGTTACGTGTTAAGCATCGCTAGCACGATCGAGACCCATGTGGAGCGCAACTTCGGGTTCATGCTGCTGCAGTAACCGCATAATTTCCTGACCAATTCAGAGCCCCGGGCTGTCTGCCGGGGCTCTGTTTTTTTCCAGGCGGAAAATCCTAGCGGGGAATGAAGTCCGCTCCGGGCTCGAGCCGCCGCGCGAAGGCGGCGAGCAGATCGGCGGCCCGGTCGAGATCCTGCAGCGCCACCATCTCGTTGGGACTGTGCATGTAGCGGTTGGGGACACTCACCAGGCCGGTGGGGATCCCCTTCATCGCGTTGTAGATCGCATCCGCGTCCGTGCCGGTGTCGCGGGGGGCCGCCTGCACCGTATACGGGATCTTGGCCTGCTCGGCGCACTCGACCAGCATGTCGAACACCACGGGGCTCACCGACGAGCCGCGCGACAACACGACCCCCCCACCGAGTGTGTGGTCGCCAGCGTATTTCTTGTCAGCGCCCGGATAATCGGTCGCATGCGTCACATCCACCACCAGCGCCACATCAGGCTCGATTTCCGTCGCGCTCGTGCGCGCGCCGCTCCCGGTCCACGCGATTTCCTCGCGCGTGGACGCGACCGCGTACACGCCGGCGTTCCTGGGTCGCTCCTTGGAGAGCCGGCGCAGCGCCTCCGCCGCCACGAACGCGCCGATCCGGTTGTCGATGCTGCGAGACACGATCCGGCCGTTGGGAAATTCCTCGACGCGCGTGTCGAGCACTCCGGCATCGCCGACCCGGACGCGCGCTTTCGCTTCCTTGCCGTCCGCGGCCCCGACGTCGATCCACAAATCGATCACCTTGGAGACGCGGTCGAGATCTTCCTTTTTCAGCTGGTGCACCGCCTTCTTGCCGATCACCCCCTTGACCGGGCCCTCGCGCCCCAGCAGCACGACCCGCTGGCCGACCAGCACCTGCGAGTCCCAGCCGCCGATCGCGCTGAAATAGAGGAAGCCATCGTCGTCGATATGCGTGACCTGAAACCCGATCTCATCGATGTGCCCGGTGACCATGAGCCGCGGCTTGCCCTTGGCGTTCACCACCGCCACGGAGTTGCCGTGCACGTCGGCGCGGAGGTCGTCGGCAAAGCCCTTGACTTCGTCGCGCCACACACGCGCGGGCCATTGCTCGAACCCGGACGGACCAGGCGTATCCAGCAGCTTTTTGAGGAAACTGAGGCTCTGTATGGTCATGGTTGCTGGCGGCGCTGCCCCGTTCGATATAAGAGAATCCCCAACAACGCGAACATGATCAGCCCGACGATCGACGAGGTCGAAATCCCGCCGAGCCACTGATGCACCGGGATCTTGTCGGCGAGCCACTCGGCGGCCATGCCGCGCGAGCTGCCCCAACCCGCGATCGCCGCGACCACGATACCGCAGATCGCGCCACCCGCGATCAACCCGCTCGCAAATAGCACGCCCGGCCCCGACTCGATTTCAGCGAGCGACTGGTTGGCGGACCGCATGCGCCGCTCGACGAGCCAGCGCACGATCCCGCCGGCGAACATCCCCGCCGAGGTCGTGATCGGCAGGTATACCCCGACGGCCACGGGAAGCGACGACACGCCCATGAGCTCGATCGCAAGCGTCAAGAAGACGCCGATCAGGACCAGGCCCCAGGGGAGCCGGTGGGTGAGAATCCCGTCCGTGATCAGCGCCATCAGCGTGGCTTTGGGTGAGTCGAGGCGCTTCAGCTCGTGCCCGCGGTACTCGCGGATGCGCCCGCCGATACCGGGATCCACGACGTAGCGGATCTCGTGCGAAGCGGGATCTACCAGGTACTTGCCGGCCGGCACGCCCTGCGTTTCGACGTAGACGCGAACCACCTGATAACTGTTGTGGTCGATCGAGTCCGTCGCTCCGATGCCGAAGTTCGACATCGTCTCCTCGTGCACCACGATGTGGCCGTCGGCGCTGGCCCCGCTGGCGGGAGCCACGAACCCGGGCCGGGTTTCGGGCACCGGGTAGCTGTATGCCTTATTGAGGAAGGTGAGGGTCCACCCCACGGCGAGCGCCGAGCCGATGGCGCCGATCAGGATCGCGATCTGCTGGCGTTTGGGCGTCGCGCCGACCAGGAAGCCGGTTTTCAGGTCCTGCGACGTGTTACCGCCGTTGGCGACGGCCACGGCGATGACGCAGGCGATCGAAATGGCGCGCACGCGGTCGTCGATCTGGTCCCAGCCCAGCAGCAAAAAGATGAAAGAGATCGCGATCAACGCCGCGATCGTCATTCCGGAGATCGGGTTGGCCGAGCTGCCGACCTGACCGCAAATCCGCGACGACACGGTCGTAAAGAAGAAGCCGAAGATGATGATCAGGATGCCGCCGAGCAGGTTCACACCTACAGCCGGCAGCAAGGCGATGATGATGGCGAGAGCAATCGAGCCGAAAATCGTGAGGCTGATCGGCAGGTCGTCGTCGGTGCGGAGCTTGGCCGCGACCGCCTGGCCCAGCCGGCTGGCACGCATATCCGCAAACCCCGCCCGGAATGCGCCGACGATCGTCGGCAGCGAACGGATCAAAGCGATGATGCCGGCGCTGGCCACGGCTCCGGCGCCGATGTAGAACACGAACGCCGCCCGTACTTCGCCCGCGTTCATCTCGCTGATCAGTTTGGTAGTGCCGAACATCGGCTCGGTCATCGCCGATCCGAACAGCTTGATCGCCGGCATCAGGACCAGATATGCGAGGCATCCCCCCGCGAACAGAAAGCCGGCGATCCGCGGGCCGATGATGTATCCAACCCCGAGCAGCTCGGGGCTCGCTTCCACGCGCAGCTCGGCGCCCTGATAGCCGCGGAAAATCCTGCCGGGATACTCCTGCCACGTCTTCAACGCCGTCATCAGGAACTTGTAGGCGAACGCGATGCCGAACGCCTGAAACACCGTCTTGGCGTGAATTCCACCCCGCTCACCGGCGATCAGCACTTCGGCGCAGGCGGTGCCTTCCGGGTACGGCAGGTTGCCGTGCTCCTTCACGATCAGGGCGCGACGCAGCGGGATCATCATCAGCACGCCCATCAGGCCGCCGGCGATCGCCAGCACCGTGACGCGCCCGATGTCGAGGTCGTAGCCCATCAACAAAATCGCCGGAATCGTGAACACGACGCCGGCGGAGACCGAGTCCGCCGCCGAGCCCGTCGTCTGCACGATGTTGTTTTCGAGGATCGTCGAGCGGCCGAGCCAGCGGAAGATCGTAATCGACAGCACGGCGATGGGGATCGACGCGCTGACGGTGAGCCCGATCTTCAGTGCCAGGTAGACGTTCGACGCGCCGAAGATCAGTCCCAACAAGACGCCGAGGGCGATCGCGCGCGGCGTCAGCTCCGGCGGAGCCTCGCTCGGAGGAACGTAGGGCTGATGAGCTGCAGGGATGCTGGTCATAGGCGGCCCAATTTGCCCTCATGAGGGCGATGGTGTCCAGCATGGATCACATAAACGCGTCATCAGGACGCAAGGTCCGTCGCCGCGCGTGGTTACGATCCTGGGAGCCCGTTTAGGCCGCGATCATTATTTTGGGGGGCCATGACGCCCCCCATCCTCGATCGCCTGTTTCTCGATTTTCAGGCCGCCGTCGCCGGCCGGTACTCGCTCGAGCGCGAGCTGGGACGCGGCGGTATGGGGGTCGTGTACCTGGCGCGGGAAGTACGGCTCGACCGTCCGGTCGCCATCAAGCTGCTCCCGCCGGCCAAGGCGTCCGATCCCCGCCTGCGTGAGCGCTTTCTGCGCGAGGCGCGCACAGCGGCCAAGCTGTCACACCCCAACGTCATTCCGATTCACGCCGTCGAAGAGATCGACCAGTTCGTGTTTTTCGCGATGGCGTATGTGGAGGGGGAAACGCTGACGGAGCGAGTTCAGCGGCGCGGGCCGCTCGCCCCGTCGGACGGGTCCCGCCTGCTGCGCGACGTGGCCTGGGCGCTGGCATACGCGCATACGCAGGGCGTGATTCACCGGGACGTGAAGCCGGACAACATCCTGCTCGAGAACACCGGTCGCGTTCTGGTGGCCGACTTCGGTATTGCCGGAGTCGTCGACGGCGCCGCGAGCCTGACGACCGGCGAAATCGTGGGGACCCCTGAGTTCATGAGCCCCGAGCAGGCGCTCGGCGAGGCGGTGGACGCTCGCAGCGACCTGTACTCGCTCGGTGTCGTCGGATACTTCGCGCTGTCCGGCACGCTGCCGTTCGAAGCGGAGCAGGCGACCGAGGTGCTGGCGAAGCAAGTCACCGAGCCGGCACCGCCACTCTCGTCCGTGGCGCCGCTCGTGCCGCGCCGCATGGCGCAGGCGATCGATCGCTGCCTCAACAAGGAGCCGGAAGAGCGCCTCGAAGGACCAGCCGCGCTCGCCGAGCAGCTGAGCCACGCGCTGGAGCAACGCCGCGAGCTGCCGGTCGCGTTGCGCGCTTTCGTGAAGCACGACGCCCGGCTCGACGGCAGCGGCGTACTGCTCTATCCGTTTGCCATGCTCATCGCCACGCCGCTCGTCGGTTTGTGGACCGGCTCCGTGGCGCTGGGATTCGCCACGCTGGTGTCCGGCTACACGCTCGTGCCGCTTGGCGTCCTCATCAACCGCGCGCGGCGCCTGATGAATGCCGGGTTCGGCCACGGCGACATCGGGGTCGCGTTCAAGGCGGAGATCGATCGCAGCCGCGAAGAGCGCGCGTACGGCCTGGGGCACGGCGGCGGGCCGTCGCTCATGGAGCGGGTCCTGCGTTGGATCGGTTTGCCATCGCTCGGGATCGCCTTCACGACACTGCCGTTCATGATCGCGGGCGGACCAATGACGCTGGCCCTGGCGCCGATTTTTGGATGGTCGATGGCCATCGGCGTGAGCTCGGGAATCGGCGCGCTGATCATGCTGCAACGCCGCCGCGATGTGGACGCGGAATTCTGGGGTCGCCTGTGGACCGGACGGCTGGGCCGCTGGCTGTTCGGGATCGCGCGGATGTTCACGAGCCGCAGGGCGCTCCCGGCGTCGCTCACCCATCGTCCCACCGAGCTCGCGCTTGGCATGGCGGCCGAGCAGCTGTTCGAGTCGCTACCCAAGGAGACGCGGACGCAGCTGCGCGACCTTCCGGACGTGGTGCACCGGCTCGAGCAGGACGCGCAGCAGATGCGCGCGCGGCTCGAGGAGCTGCAGGAAGCACTCGGTGGTGTGGATCAGCGCGGCAAGCTCGAGCCCGCGATCGCGGCGCGCCACGAGAAGATCGTGGCCGATCTGACCGGGGAGCGGGACCTGGTGCAGCAACGGCTCAAGGACGCGGTCGCCGCGCTGGAGACGATCCGGCTGAACCTGCTGCGGTTGCACGCCGGAACCACGACGGTGAAGAGTCTGACGACCGATCTGGGACTCGCGCGCGAAATCGCGAGCGACATCGGCCGGCACATCGAGGGGCTGCGCGAGGTGGAGGAAGCGCTCTAGTCGCGGACGCGTTGCAGCCGCTCCACCGCCTGGTGGAGCATGTCCTCGGTCTTACAAAACGCGAATCGAACCTGCGACCGGCCCATTTCAGGCTTCGAGTAGAAGCTCGACCCCGGGACCGACGCGACGCCGTGCTCCACCGTGAGCCATTTGGCGAACTCGTCGTCGGGCAAATCGGAGAGCGCGGAGAAATCGGCCATGACGTAGTAGGCACCCTGGGGCGGGGTGCATTTGAACCCAGCTTTGAGCAGACCGGTGCAGAGAATGTCGCGGCGGCGCTTGTAGTCGCGCGCCAAACTCTCGTAATAGTCGCGGCCGAGCGTTTCCATTCCGACGGCGAGCGCTTCCTGCAGCGGCGCGGGCGCGCCGACGGTGAGAAAATCGTGGACTTTGCGGATCGCGTCGGTCACGTCCGGTGGGGAGATGATCGTGCCGATTCGCCACCCGGTGACGCTGTACGTCTTGGACGCGCCGCTGATCGTGATCGTGTGGTTCGCCATCCCGGGAAGCGTTGCGATGGGGATGTGCTCGCCTTCGTAGTAGATGTGCTCGTAGATCTCGTCGGTGACGGCGAACGCGTCGTAGCGCTGGCACAGCTCGGCGATCTTTTCCAGCTCGATGCGCGACAGCACACGTCCCGTCGGATTGTTGGGCGTGCAGACGATGATCGCGCGCGTGCGGGGATTGAAGGCTTTCGCCAGCCGGTCGAGGTCCAGTGGCGCGTCGGGCGGCATCGGCACAAACACGGGCTTGGCATCACACAGGATCGCGTCGGGCCCGTAATTCTCGTAGAACGGCTCGAACACGACGACCTCGTCGCCCGGGTCGACGATGCCAAGTAGCGCTGAGGCCATCGCTTCGGTTGCGCCGCAGGTGACTGTGACCTGGGTCATTGGATCGACGGCCATGCCGTACCAATCTTGGTACTTCGCGGCCAACGCGTTCCGCAGTCGGAGAGCACCCCAGGTGATGGCGTACTGATTGACGTCATCGCGGATCGCGCGGGCCGCCGCCTCTTTTAGGACGTCAGGGCAGGGGAAGTTCGGGAAGCCCTGCGACAGGTTGATGGCGCCGTGCTCGTTGGCGAGGCGCGTCATCCCCCGGATCACCGATTCCGTGAAGCCGTGCGTGCGGCGTGCTGTGCGGGTGCGCATGACGGTCAACAAGATACCGCCTTGACGGCCTTTCCGGCCGGGGATCAATTCGCTGGCCTCAAGACCGTACTTATCGTGAGCCACGCCCAGCTGTTCCGCCGCTCCCTCATCGTCGCGGGGCTCGCCCTGACCCTCGCGCGTTGTCGTGATTCATTCGAACCGGGGCTCTCCGCCCGGCTGGCCGTCGCTCCCGTCCTCCCGTCCCGGGCCGAGCTCGCCGAGTTCGGCCTGACGATCGACGCCGTTCGCTTCGTGGTCGTTCGACCCATCTCGGACACGCTTGCCGATACCACCGTCGCGATTCCGCCGGGTGCCACCGAGATCGCGATCGATCTTCGCATCCCGCTGCTCCGCAATCCCGACACCGTGGCGGTTTCGATCCTGGCGCTCGGCGGGACCACGCCGCTCTTCAGCGGCAGCCAGCTCGTCGAGGTACCGACCCCGCTGCCGCCGCCCGAGCTCCTGGTCGACACCTACCTTGGCCCCACGGTCGACAGCGTCGTCGTCGTACCGAACGCTCCTTTCATTCTTCTCAATGACTCGCTGCGATTCCAGGTCCTCGGCTTCAATGCCGGCGCGCCGGTGTCGCAGTTCTACGTCGCCTGGAGCACGAGCGATTCCAACCTGGCGCGCATCGACGCACGCGGCATGCTGCGCGCACCCGGTGCGCGCTCGAC
>DASSUS010000064.1:0-2952 GCA_035706765.1 Gemmatimonadales bacterium | reverse complement strand
CAGGTCTTGCAGATCCAGCCCTTCTTCGAGAACTTCTGCACGTAGCCCGCGCGCTCGCCGTCGGCGTAGCTCCAGGTCAGCGTGAACGCGGTCCAGAGCGCGACGGCAAGGACGATCAGGCCGAGGAAGATCCAGAGCTTTCTGAGCATGGCGGGCGCGCTCCCTGGGGACGGCGGGATTATGCGCCGGGGGCAGGCGGCGGCCAAACTGGAATGATTCCCGTTCTGCCCGAGGCGCGGGCGGGGCGCTATGCTCGCCATCGGACAGGCCCCTTCCTGCGAGGTCCGCCGATGGCACTCGACACCCAGGCCGTGATCGCGGCGCTCAACAAGATCATGGAGTACGAGCTGGCGGGCACCGTGCGCTACACGCACTACTCGCTGATGACCTACGGCTACAACCGCATCCCGATCGTCAGCTGGTTGCGCGGCCAGGCGACCGAGTCGCTCGCGCACGCGCAGGCCGCCGGCGAGCTGATCACGCAGCTCGGCGGCCACCCCTCGCTCGCGATCGGCCCGCTGCTCGAGACGCACAAGCACGACATCGGCGACATCCTGCGCGAGTCGATGCAGCACGAGCGCGAGGCGCTCGCGCACTACTACGCGCTGCTGAAGCTCGTCGAGGGCAGCAGCGTGCAGCTCGAGGAGTACGCGCGCGAGATGATCATGCAGGAGGAGCAGCACCTCGGCGAGGTGGACAAGATGCTCCGGCGGCCGGGGGATATCGAGAAGTTCGGGAAGTAGCGGCCCGCCCCGGCGTAAGGGGCCGGCCGGCCTCGTTTTTTTGCGTTTTGAGCGTCACGCGTGACGAGAATCCGAAACACGCGTCCAGCGGCTGTTTCGCTGCCGTTTTCGATTCTCGTCACGCGTGACGCTTAAAACGCCCAAAACCCCGACCCGCCCCGGCCGCGCGGGGCAGCGCTCAAGGCGGGAGTCAGCGCCCGGCGGTCGCCTCGGGCTGCTGGTTCAGCGGGAACACCCGGGGGTCGATCTTGGCGATCGGCTCGTCCGCGAAGAACACGTGCACCCGGTCCGGGTCGACGTGCCCGTACTGCTTCTGCGTGACCAGCCACTTGCGCACGAACTCGGCGACGGTCTTGCGCGCGTGCTCGCGCTGCAGGGTGATGTAGGCGGCGCTGCGGGCCTTCAGCGCGAGCTTTGTCGTCATCGCGCGCTCGGCGGCGTCCAGCGATTCGGCGCCGGTGAAGAACGACCAGCCGCCGGAGACGTTCTTCTCGATCTTGCCGAGGTCGACGGCCACCGGGAGCGCCGGCTCGACTCTCGGCGCGACGACAGCGAAGTCCTGGCCGAAGCGCATCACCTTCCACTCCTTCGCGAGCGGAATGCGGTAGGTGTAGACGGCCGGCACGCGGATGCGCGTGACCGTCGGGTCGAGGTCGACGAACAGGAATTGGTGCGCGAACTTCGCGTCGAAGACTTCGCGCGCGGTGATGCGCGACACCTCGAGCATGCCGCCTTGCGTGCGCATCACCATCATCTCGTCGGTGAGCGGGGAGGAGAGGACGACGTCGGGCTTTGCCGTGAGTGCGCGATACGCGAGCACGGCGACGATGGCGGAGGCCACGGCGACCAGCACGAAATAGCGCAATTTCATGGGCTTAGTGGACACCGCGCCCCGCCCCCGAGTCCACCAAATTCAGCACATTTCCCGGGCCCGCGCCCATAATGGCCCCGCCATGGTCCCCGCACCGGCACCCGCCGCGCCCGCCCGCAACGTTCCGCTGATCCTGCTCACCATTCTCGCGGTCATCTTCTTCCTCCGCTGGGCGGAGCCCGTGCTCGTGCCCCTGGTGCTCGCGCTCATCGTGAGCTATGCGCTCGCGCCGCTCGTCGACCGGCTGGAACGGATCCGCATCCCGCGCTGGCTCTCCGCCGCGGTGCTGCTGCTTGCGCTGATCGTCGGCCTCGGCGCATCGGCGCTGGCCTTGCGCGCGGAGGCGTCGAACCTCCTCGAGATACTGCCCGAGGCGGCGCAGAAGCTGCAGGTCGCGCTCCGCAAGGAGCTCGCGGGGCCGGACAGCACGATCGACAAGGTTCAGGAGGCGGCGGAGGAGCTCGCGCGCGCGACCGAGGCGGAGGCGGGCTCGAAGCTGGCCCCCGGCGTCACGCGCGTGGTCGTCGAAAAGCCGAAGCTCAACGTGCGGGAATACCTGCTGACGAGCGCGGCCAGCGTCGTCGCGGCGGTGGGCGCGGGCGTGATGATCTTGTTCCTCGCGTTCTTCCTGCTCGCCTCCGGCGACACGTTTCGCCGCAAGTGGGTGAAGCTGTCGGGCCCCGCGCTGAGCAAGCGTCGGATCACCGTCCAGGTGATGGACGAGATCGGCAACCAGGTGCAGCGCTATCTGTTCGTGCAGTTCGTGGGCAGCGTCGCGCTCGGCATCGCGAGCGGGCTCGCGTTCTGGGCGCTCGGCCTCGAGAACGCCGCGGTCTGGGGCCTGATCGGCGGCGTGCTGAACCTCGTGCCCTATGTCGGCCTCATCGTGATCATGGGCGCCACCGCGCTCGTCGCGTTCTACCAGTTCGGCACGATCGGCATGACGCTCACGGTCGCGGCGACTTCGCTGCTGCTGCACGGCCTGCAGAACTGGCTGACGCCGTGGATGGTGAGCCGCACGAGCCGCATGAACGCGGTCGTCGTGTTCATGGGCCTCGTGTTCTGGGGATGGCTGTGGGGCGGCTGGGGGCTGCTGCTCGGGCTGCCGATCCTGATGGTCTTCAAGGCCGTCTGCGACCACGTCGAGGAGCTGAAGCCGATCGGGGAGTTCATGGGCGAGTAGGCGCCGCGCGTAAGTCCGCGATTGACAACTACGAAAACTGCGCACCGGCACCGGCCGATGGACGCCGCCTGACGGATCGCTTATCCTCGATCTTGCATTGAGAGTTGGGTTGACGCCCACGCCAACCTGCCTACCCGGGCAAGGTGGATCGCGAA
>DASSUS010000063.1:0-25234 GCA_035706765.1 Gemmatimonadales bacterium | reverse complement strand
CGTCGCCGCGCTCAGCGCGCCCGCCGCCTGCGCGCCCAGGACGCCGCCGAATGGTTTGCAGCCGGTCGTGACCGAACGCCTGTACTTCGGTCGCAATATCCGCGATACACTGGGCGTGACGGACTCGGCCTGGGGCACTTTTGTCCGCGAGGTGGTCGGTGCGCGACTGGAGGGATTCACGTTCTGGACGGCGGAAGGTGCGTGGCGCGGGACGCCTGAGCCGAGCTTCGTGCTCGAGGTTGTCCATCCCGCGCGTTCAGCGAGCTCCGACTCCGCCATCGTCGTGATCATTGCCGAGTACAAGCGCCGGTTCAATCAGGAGTCGGTGCTGCGGGTCGTCACCAACGGACGAGCGAGCTACTGATCTCATGAGGCGACGCGACTTCCTGGCCACCGGAGCGACTCTGGCGCTGTTCGGGAGCGCCGCCGCAAGACCCTGGCGTCGTGCGCGAATCCGTTTCGGCTGCGCGGCGATTACGTGGGGCGGCAATGACCTCGCAGCGATGGACGACATTGCCGCGCTCGGCTATCGGGGGATCCAGCTCCGCGGCTCCGCCTTTAACACTTGGGGCGAATTCCCGGAAGAGTTGAAGACGCTGCTCGCCGATCGGAAGCTCGAGTTCGTCGCGTTGTCGAGCGGCAACCTCGCACTGGATCCGGCGCAGGCGTCACAGAGCCTGAAGGAGCATTACCGCCACGCGCGGTTCCTCAAGGACGCGGGCGGTCGCTACCTTCAGATTTTGGAGGATCGTCCCCGGGGTCACACGCCGGAGCCCGATGACTACGTCTACGTTGGCCGCCTGCTGACCGAGCTCGGAAAGCGCACGGCCGATCTCGGCGTGCCGCTCGTTTATCACAATCATATCGGTGCGTTTGGCGAGAAGCCGGATGAGCTGGCCCGAATTCTCGACGCTGCCGACCCGCGCGTGGTCCATCTGTTGCTCGATACAGCCCACTACAAGCAGGCAGGCGGCGATCCTGCCGCGGCGATCCGGCGATACGGGGGACGGATTCGGCTGCTGCACCTGAAGGATGTGGATGGCAGCCACTTCATCGAGCTGGGGCGCGGCAGTGTCGATTTCAAGGCGGTGTTCGCGGCGCTCGACGACATCGCGTTCGACGGCTGGGGCGTGGTCGAGGTGGACGACCTGGCCGATCCCAGGGCCAATACGCCGAAGGAATCGAACGCGATCGGCCGCCGCTTTCTAGAAAGCCTGGGTCGATGGAACGACGGGAGCTGATTCGGTGGCTCGTGGCGAGCGCCGGGGTTGCCGCGCTCGACACGCTCGCGCCCGACGATCTGATCGCGCTCGGCCGCGACGTCCACGCGCGAGCGGGAGCGCATGCCGATCCTCTGATCGCCGCGCTCGCCGAGCGAATCCTCCCCGGAGCAGCAGACGCGGGCGTCCCCGCGTTCATCGAGAGGATGTTGAACGATTGGCATACGCCGGAGGAGCGCGCGCCGATCCAGGCGGGACTCAGGGAGCTGAGTGATCTGTCGCGCCTCGAGTCCATCGATCAGGCAAATCCTGACTGGTATGCCCGTCTCAAGTACCTCACCGCCTACGGGTACTGCACGTCCGAGATCGGGATGCGCGAGCTCGAGCTCTGGCCTCCGCCTTCGCGCTACGACGGGTGCGCTCCAGTATGACCGATTTCGACGCGATCGTCGTGGGTTCGGGCATGACCGGCGGATGGGCGGCGAAGGAGCTCACCGAGCTCGGCTTGCGCACGCTCGTGCTCGAGGCGGGTCGGCCGATCGTACCGGAGCGCGACTACACCGAGCACAAGCCGCCCTGGGAGCTGCCGTTCCGCGGCATGGGCGACCGTCGCGCCATCGCCGCGCGCCAGGCGATGCAGCGGAACTCGGTGTCGTTCGACGAGCTGAGCCACGTGTTCTGGACCGACGACGTCGACAATCCCTACAGCACGCCCGCCGATCGGCCCTTCTACTGGTTCCGCGCGCGCCAAGTGGGCGGCAAGTCGATCATCTGGGGACGACAGGTCTACCGCTGGAGCGACCTCGATTTCGAGGCCAATCTGCGCGACGGCGTCGCGGTCGACTGGCCGATCCGCTACGCCGACATCGCGCCCTGGTATGACCACGTTGAGCGGTTCATCGGCGTGAGCGGCCAGGCCGAGGGCCTCGCCCATCTGCCCGACGGGCAATTTCTGCCGCCCATGGAGATGAATTGCGTGGAGCGGCACGTGCGCGAGCGCATGCAGCAGCGGTTTGGGCGCGAACGGATCCTCACGATCGGACGGGTGGCCAATCTCACCGCCGCGCATCAGGGCCGCGCTCCGTGTCATTACTGCGGGCCGTGCCATCGCGGCTGCATCACGCGCTCCTATTTCAGCAGCGTGAACGCCACGCTTCCGGCCGCTCGCGCAACCGGGCGACTCACCTTGCGGCCATTCAGCATCGTGCGAGCGCTGACCTACGACCGTCGCACCAATCGAGTCACGGGAGTTGGAATCGTCGATGCGCAGACCGGCGCCGAGCGCGAGTACGGGGCGAAGGTCGTGTTCCTGTGCGCTTCGGCGCTGGAGAGCGCGCGCATCATGTTGAATTCGGGCGTGGGGAATTCGAGCGATCAGGTCGGCAGAAATATCATGGACCACATCAAGTGGGGCGGAGGAACCGGAGAGCTCGACGGCTGGACCGACCGCAAGGTGACCGGCGAGCGTCCCAACGGCATCTATGTCCCCCGTTTCCGCAACGTCTCGACACGGCATCCCGACTTCATCCGGGGGTACGGATTTCAGGGCGCCGCGGGTCGGGAAGGCTGGCGTTCCGCGCTGCGGACTCCGGGAATCGGTCTCGCGTTCAAGCAGCGCCTGCGCGAGCTCGGCCCATGGTCGATGAGCTTCTGGGGCTTCGGCGAGATGCTGCCACGTGCGGAGAATCGGGCGACGATCCATCCGACGCTGGTCGACAAATGGGGCATTCCGTCCTTGCACATCGATTGCCGCTGGGGCGAGAACGATCTGGCGATTCACCGCGACATGAACGTCACCGCGGCGGAGCTGCTCGAAGCGGCAGGCGCGAGGAATATCGAAGCACCCAGGGGACCGAGCACGCCTGGCGGCACCAATCACGAGATGGGAACGGCGCGCATGGGGCGCGATCCAAAGACCAGCGTGCTGAATGGCTGGAACCAATCGTGGGATGTGCCGAACCTGTTCGTCACCGACGGCGCGGCGATGACGTCGAGCGGGTGCCAGAATCCGTCGCTGACGTACATGGCCCTCACGGCGCGCGCGTGTCACTATGCGGTCGATCGGCTCAAACGGAGCGAGATATGACGCTCCGATGGGCGCTGCTGATCGTCGTCGCCGCGGCTCCGGCTGCGCGGGCGCAGCAACGCACGTACGCCAATCCGATCGACATCGATTACCGCTACAACTTCGAGCAAAAGAACGAGAGCATCTCGTATCGCTCGGGCGCCGATCCGGTCATCGTGGTGCACCGCGGTGCCTATTACCTGTTCGAGACCATCGGTGACGGTTACTGGCGCTCGACGGACCTCGGCACATGGCAGCACATCACTCCGTCGCGCTGGTCTCTGACCGATATCGTGGCGCCCGCGGCCCTGTCGGTGCGGGACACGATCTACCTGCTGCCGTCGACCACCAGCCCGCTGCCGATTCTGATGCTCACCGAGCCGGCGAGCGGGCGCGTCGATTTTTACAATCGCCTGCTGCCCTGGCTGCCGCTGGCTCGGTCTCGCGAAACCGACAAGCTCGCCGAGCCCGATTCGGTGCAACCAGGTCCCTGGGATCCCGCGTTCTTTCACGATCCCGACACCGAGCGCTGGTTCCTGTACTGGAACTCATCGAACGCCTATCCGCTGCACGCGATCGAGCTCGATAAGAACAAGCAGCTCTCATATCTGGGCACGCCGAACTGGTTGTTCGGGCTGCATCCCGAGCGGCACGGCTGGGAACGGTTCGGACGCGATCATCGCGATTCGACGATCAAGCCGTTCATCGAAGGGGCATGGATGACGAAGCACGGCGGCCGCTATTACCTGCAATACGGCGCGCCGGGCACCGAGTACAACGTGTACGCCAACGGCGTCTACGTCGGCGACGACCCGCTGGGGCCGTTCACGTACGCGCCGTACAATCCCGTCGCGTACAAGCCAGGGGGATTCGTGCAGGGGGCGGGGCACGGCAACACGTTCCAGGACGTCCACGGCAACTGGTGGAATACGGGGACGCCGTGGATCGGCGTGAACTGGAATTTCGAGCGCCGCATCGGGATGCATCCGGCCGGCTTCGATGCCGACGGCCAGATGTACGCCGACACCCGGTTCGGCGATTTCCCGCACTGGCTGCCGGCCAGGAAATGGCAGCGCAGCGACGAGCTGTTCACCGGCTGGATGCTGCTCTCGTACCGCAAATCGGTCACCGCGTCGTCGGCGCGCGACAGCTTTCCGCCGGGCAACATCGTGGACGAGAATCCGCGCACCTTTTGGGTCGCGACCCGGAATGAGCCGGGGCAATGGCTCACGATCGACCTGGGCGCTCCGTACGATGTGAAGGCGGTGCAGGTGAATTACGCGGACTACAAGTCAGGGCTGTACGGGACCGACTCGACCGTGGTGACGCGGTTTCGTCTCCAGTCCTCCGGGGACGGTCGCCAGTGGACGACGATAGCCGACTTGTCGCGAGAGACGCGCGATCGCCCCAACGCGTACGTGGAGCTGCCGGCGCCGACGCGCGCCCGGTTCATCCGCTACGAGCACGTTCACGTCGGCGCTGCCAACCTCGCGATCAGCGACATCCGCGTATTTGGTAACGGCTCGCGGAAACGTCCCGCCACACCCTCGGGCTTCACGGCGCGGCGCGACATGGACGAGCGCAACGCGACAATCACCTGGAAACCGGTCCGTGGCGTCGTGGGCTACAACGTCCGGTGGGGGATTGCGCCAACCAAGCTGTACCAGACCTACCAACGGTTCGCCGATCAGGGGACGACGCTCGAGCTGCGCGCGTTGACGGTAGGCCAGGCGTACTGGGCGTCGATCGAGAGCTTCGATGAGAACGGCGTCTCGGCGTTGAGCGCGCCCGTGCCGATTCGGTGATGGCGGCGCGGTCAGCGCGAGTCACAGTTGTAGCCGTGCTTGCGGTGCTGCTGGGCATCCGCGGCAATGTAGCGCCCTCGCAGGAGTCGTGGATGCTCGGCCCATTCATGAAGCCCGCCGGCATCAACCCGGTCATCACCCCGAATCCCGCCGCGCGCTTTCGCTCGCCGATGAACGACAGCGTCGTCGCCTGGGAGGCGTACGCCACGTTCAATCCCGCCGCGGTCGTCCGCAACGGCAGGATCTACGTGCTGTACCGCGCCGAAGACGCGAGCGGCCCGGAGCAAATCGGCGGGCACACGTCGCGCCTCGGCCTGGCCGAGAGCAGTGACGGCCTCCACTTCACGCGCCGCGCCACGCCGGTGCTGTACCCCGATACCGATGCCCAGCGATCCAACGAGTGGCCGGGTGGTGTGGAGGACCCACGCATCGTCGAGACCGACGACGGCATGTACGTGCTCACGTACACGCAATGGAACCGCGACGTCCCGCGGCTCGCCGTCGCGATTTCGCGCGATCTCATCACCTGGACCAAGCACGGTCCCGCGTTCGCGAAGGCCGCCGGGGGGAAATATCTGCGCACCGAATCCAAGTCGGGCGCGATTCTCAGTCGCCTGGCGGGCGACCGGATCGTCGCCGCGCGCGTGAACGGCAAGTTCTGGATGTATTTCGGCGTTCCCGACATTCGCATCGCGACGTCCGAAAACCTGATCGACTGGACGCCGCTCGAGGACGGCGACGGCAACGCGCTGAGCGTGCTCTCGGCTCGCCCAGGCTATTTCGATTCGTGGTTGGTGGAGGCGGGTCCGCCGGCGCTCCTTACGAATGACGGCATCGTGGTGCTCTATAACGCGGGCAATAACGCCACGTACGGCGACTCCACGCTCCCGAGCCGGGTCTACACAGGTGGTCAGGCGCTGTTCGACGCGCGCAATCCGCTCAAGCTGCTGCGCCGATCCAACACCCCCTTCATCAGGCCCACCGAGCCGTACGAGCGGACAGGGCAGTACGTCGAGGGGACCACCTTCGTCGAGGGTCTCGTCCGATTCCAGGACCGGTGGTATCTCTATTACGGCACGGCCGATTCCCGCGTCGCCGTCGCTGTGTCCGAGCGATAACACCCAACCACATTCGTCTGGAGGCCGATGGGCGCGCGCGGTAACGTCAAGGTCGGCATCGTCGGCTCGCGCTTTCAGGCCGACTGCATCGCCGGCGCGGTAAAAGCCAACGCGGACGTCGCCGAGCTGATCGCGGTCGCGTCGCCGACCCAGGGCAACGCGACCGCGTTCGCCAAACGGCACGGCGTCGCGCACGCCTACAGCGACTACCGCGAGCTGCTTCGGAATCCCGACGTCGAGATGATCTCGATCACCGCCCCCAATCGGCTGCACGCGCAGATCACGATCGATGCCGCGAAAGCCGGCAAGCACGTCGTGTGCGAGAAGCCGCTGTGCATCACGCTCGAGGAAGCGGACGCGATGATCGATGCGTGCGCCAGGGCCGGCGTGCTGCTGCTCTATGCCGAAGAGCTGTTCTTTGCGCCGAAGTACGTGAAGGCGAAGCAGATGGCGGACGAGGGCGCGTTCGGGCGAATTCACCTCGTAAAACAGGGCGAGAAGCACTCCGGTCCGCACTCGGACTGGTTCTGGGACGTCGAGCAGTCGGGCGGCGGCGCGGTCATGGACCTCGGCTGCCACGGTATCGCCTTCTGCTGGTGGTTCTTGGGCAAGCAGAAGATCAAGAGCGTGTACTCGCAGATGTCGACGCAGGTACATCAGCACAGGACCAAAGGCGAAGACGAAGCGATCACAATTCTCGAGTTCGAGAACGGCGCGATCGGCATGGTCGAAAGCAGCTGGAATCGTCCCGGCGGTATGGACGACTCCATCGAGGTGTTCGGAGACAAGGGTCAGACCTACGCCGACATGCTGATGGGAAACGCGCTGCCGACCTATTCGGAGGTAGGGTTCGGCTACGCGGTCGAAAAAGCCGCGAGCACCAAGGGGTGGACCTATCCGGTGTTCGAAGAGCACTGGAATTACGGCTTCCCGCAGGAGATGCGGCACTTCGCGCGCTGTGTGCGCGGTATGGAGCAGCCGATTGCCGACGGCGAGACGGGGCGAGTCGTGCAGGAGGTCCTGTACGCGGCGTACGCGTCAGCCGGTGAGGGGAAGAAGATTGCGCTCCCGTTCCGGCCTCTTGGCGTCGCAAAGCCGATCGACCTTTGGAAAAAGCGCTGAGGCGACTCGGCTCTCTGCTGCTCGCCGCGGGCTGTAGCGCGGCGCCGCCGAGCGCGAATCTTCCCTCCGTCGATTGGCGGACGGTGGGTGGTGACGCGGGCAACACGCGCTATTCGTCGCTCGATCAGATCAACACGACAAACGTCAGCCGCCTGCGCGTGGCCTGGGTCTATCACACCGATGACCTGACGGAAGGTCGCGGCGAAATCCAGGCGACGCCGATCGTCATCGACGGTGTGCTCTACACGACGACGCCGGCGCTCGCCCTGGTCGCGTTACACGCCGAGAACGGCAAACAGATCTGGCGCTTCGACCCACGCACGGCGAACGACGTACGACGTACGGATCTGTCTCACGTCAACCGTGGCGTCGTGTACTGGGCCGACGGCGACGATCGGCGGATCTTTTTCAGCGCCGGACGTCGATTGTACGCGATCCAGGCCGCGACGGGCCGCCCGATCCCGGCGTTCGGTGATTCGGGATCGATCGACCTCGCGGCCGGTCTCTCGCGCGACATCGGCGACGCCTATCTGGTGGCGACGAGCCCCGGCGCGATCTATCAGGATCTGCTGATTCAGGGGATGCGCGTCGGCGAAGAGGAAGGATCGGCGCCGGGGGATGTGCGTGCCTACGACGTCCGCACCGGGGCGATCCGATGGACCTTCCACACGATCCCGCATCCTGGCGAGCTCGGTCACGATACCTGGCCGCCGAACGCGTGGCGTACCGCCGGTGGCGCGAACAGCTGGGCGGGGATGAGCGTCGATACGGCGCGCGGCATCGTGTATGTGCCGACCGGGTCGGCCACGCCGGACTTCTACGGCGGCGACCGGCTCGGCGCGAACCTCTTTGCCAACTCGTTGATCGCGCTCGACGCCGAGACCGGCAAGCGCCTGTGGCATTTCCAAACCGTGCACCACGATCTCTGGGATCGCGATCTCCCGGCTGCGCCGGGCCTCGTCACCGTCACCCACGGCGGTCGCCGCACGGACGCCGCCGCGCAGATCACCAAGAGCGGATTCGTCTTCCTGTTCGATCGCGTTTCCGGAAAGCCGCTATTCGACATCGAGGAGCGCGCGGTTCCATCATCCACCTTGCGGGGCGAGCGCGCGTGGCCCACGCAGCCGTTTCCCGTCAAGCCCGCTCCGTTCGCGCGTCAGACGGTCAGCGCAGCAGACGTGACCGACCCGGCACGATTCCGCCGGCTGAACCAGGGTGGCTTCTTCGCCCCGCCGAGCAGGGAAGGGACGATCGTGCTGCCAGGGTTTGACGGCGGCGGCGAGTGGGGCGGGGCGGCCATCGATGCCGAGACCGGCGTGCTGTACGTCAATGCGAGTGACGTGCCGTGGATCGCCGCGATGCGCGAGGCGCAGAACGTGACTTCCGCCCTGGCAGCAACCACTCGCCCCGGAGCGACAATCTACGCGAGCACATGCGCCGCGTGCCATGAGGCGCGCGGGCTCGGCGCACCATCCCTCGATGGGCTGGCGCAACGGCTCACGCGCGACGACGCTCGCCGAATCATCGATGAAGGGCGCGGCGGGATGCCGGGGTTCGGAGGACTCCCGGAGGCGGAAAAGGACGCGTTGCTAGAGCACCTGGGCTACCCAACTCGTCCGGATGCGCCGCGTGCCTCGCGTCGACGCGCCCGGGCCACGAGCTCTCCGTACGAGTTCGCCGGCTACGAGCGCTGGCGGGACTCGGCGGGCTTCCCCGCGGTGAAGCCGCCCTGGGGCACGCTCAGTGCGATCGACCTCAACACCGGTGAGTACCGCTGGCGCATCCCCCTCGGCGAATTCCCCGAGCTGAAGGCTCGAGGTGTTCCACCCACAGGGACAGAGCTGTACGGCGGCCCAATCGTGACCCGCGGCGGGCTCGTCTTCATTGCGGCAACGCAGGACGGGAAATTCCGCGCGTTCGACAAGAACACCGGCGCGCTACTGTGGGAGGCCGAGTTGCCCGCACCTGGTTATGCGACGCCGAGCACGTATGCGGTGGGAGGCAGGCAGTTTGTCGTCGTGGCAGCGGGGGGTGGCAAACTCGGTTCCAAGTCGAGTGATACGTACGTGGCGTTCGCTTTACCGTAGCGTGGACGACTCTTGGGGGCGTCCCAGATCGACTCCCGTAGGCGCGTGTATACGTAGGGATCACACGCCCCTTTCTCCGGAGCCCATCATGGAAGTGCCACCGATCAGACCGGATCCGGGACCGGTTGAAATCCCGGAGCCGACCAAGCCGCGCCCTCCCGAGCCCTGGGAACCGGCAAAGATTCCCAGAGATCCCAAGCCCCCGACCGTGCCGGGACGCTGATGTAACGAGGCGGCCAGCAGATGATGCTGGCCGCTTCTGCTTGAAATCGTAGGTTTCAATCAGACATGGACTTTAACCTTGTAGACGCCATCGAGGTTCTCGAGCGCACGCCCGGCACACTGCGCGGACTCTTGAGCGACATCAGCCACGGCTGGGAGCGCGGCACTGAAGGTCCCGAGACGTTCAGCCCGTTCGACAACGTCGGCCATCTGGTCGATGGTGAAGAAACGGACTGGATAGTGCGGGCCCGGATCATTCTCGATCAGGGAAAGAACCGCCGATTCGAGCCCTACGATCGCTTCCGGCACAAGGTGCGCAGCGCCGGTCGTACGCTCGAGTCACTGCTCGAGGAATTCGCTCTCCTCCGCAGGAACAACCTGAAGACGCTGCGATCCTGGAACCTGACCGACGCGCAGCTCGACCTGCGCGGTGAGCATCCCAGTCTGGGCCCCGTCACGCTGCGCCAGCTCCTGGCGGCCTGGGTCGTGCACGATCTCGGACACATCGCGCAGGTCGCGCGCGTAATGGCGAAGCAGTATCGGGCCGAGGTCGGCCCATGGGTTCAATATCTCCCGGTCCTAACCGATCACGAGGTCCCTCGTTCATGAAATACAGGTTGGCGGTTCTACTCATGCTCGGCGCGGCTAGTGCCGCAAGCGCGCAGTCCATGGCCGCGCGTCCAGAAGATGTGGCCACGATAGACGGCATCATCAACGCCTTCTATGACGTGATCTCCGGTCCCGCGGGCCAGCCGCGCCAATGGCAGCGCGACAGCACGCTCTACATCCCGCGCGTGCAGTTCGTCGCGATGAGTGTCGAAAGAGGGAAGCCGGTCGCGGATGTGATGGACCATGGAACGTTCGCGGCCAGGTACAACGGCGCGTTCGTGAATCGCGGCTTCTTCGAGCGCGAAACGAAGCGGTCGACGACGCGCTTCGGCAACATTGCGCACGTCATGAGCGCCTACGAGTACCGCGCCACCGAGAACGGGCCGGTGCTGGGCCGTGGGGTCAACAGCATTCAATTATTCTGGGATGGCACGCGCTGGTGGATTGCGAGCGCGATCTGGGACGATGAGCGGCCCGATAACCCGATTCCGGCGGAGCTGCGCTGATGGACTTCGAATTGGCATTGAAGGCGATCGTCACCATTGGCGCCGGTGGGTTCGTCTTCCTCATGCTTGGGCTGGGTGTAAAGATGATCTTCTTCCGCAGGAAGCCGGTGCTTCAGGGGGTGGACCCCGGGCTGCTCGAGGCACTGGAGGACCGGCTGGAGCGGACCGAATCCAAAGTCGTCGAGCTGGAAGAGCGATTGGATTTTACCGAGCGGATGCTGGCCGAGGCGCGCAACCGGGCTCAGCTGCCGGGTTCGTAACTCGTCAGCTGTGTCGCGACGGTCACGTCGCTATAGCGCCGTTCCCTCTTGATGAGCCAGCCGTCGTCGCGCGAGACCCAAAACGTCTCACGCTCGCCGCGCCAGAGATGCGTCTCCACAGTCAAGCGCCAGCAGTCGAACGTTCCGGCAGGGACCGTTACCCGGTCAGTCCCCACAACGCGAAGGTCGATCGGCGCATTGCTGCGCTGAGGGACCTGCGTGATGTATCCCACCTGGTACAGCGAGCCACTCCACCGGCGCGCGAGGGGGAATGCTCCCAGCAGGACCGCGAGGCGAGTCGTGGACCAGTCATTGATGAACAAGGCATCATGTGAAAATGGTAAAGCAGTCCAGCTGGAGCGTGTCAACGGCATTGGACCCGTACGAACAATCGCTTCGTAGCCGCTGTCGGCGGAGAACGTTTGGAGAAAACGCACGTGCTTGCCGTACGCCACCGTGCGCAATGGCCGCAATGATGCGGCGTCCAGGTGAGTCGTATCAGCACGAAGACCCCACGGGATTCCGGCCACCTCTTCGCCTTGATTCACCATGAACGCAGGCCGCCCCTGGTAGTTCGACCGCACCAGTCGAATAGCGATCTTGCCCGTCAATCGTGTAAGCACGTCATCCGTCGTCGTCGTCTCTGTGTAATGCCAGGTTCCTTCGGTCAAACGAGTGACGTCGAGATCATCGGTCGTAATGACGGCATACCTCGGCGGCGGAACCTCGCTCATCGATCCACGAGGGTCGTCGGGCGGCAGCATGCCGGTTCGTCTCAACCAGTCGCCGAATGGCTCACGCATCTCGGACGAGCGACCAAGTTTGGAGAGCGAGAGGGATACAATCCACGATCCGCCGATCAACACACCCGCGATGGCGGCGGCGGCGAGCCAACGCCAGGGGATCGCAATCGAGCGCTGTTGCCCGGCGACGCGGACCCCCAATACCCGGCTGCGTTGGATGCGCGGCCACATTTCGGCGCTCAGCTCCGGAGCGGGAAGCTGCCGGAGCGCAGCTCTCAGTTCTTCGTGCCCCATCATTGCCTGCCTCCAAGCATTCGCCGTAGGCGGGCCATTGCTCGCATCAGACGAACGCGCGACGTGACGACGCTAATGCCGAGCATCTCGGCCGTTTCGGCGTGTGAGTAGCCTTCGATTTCCTTCAACACGACGACGCTTCTCAGAGCTACCGGAAGCGCATTCACGGCTACCTGGAGATCGTGGTCGCGCTGCGGCGGCACGTGGCCCTCGTCGTGCTCGGCTTGCAGCGTCACGTGGCGCCGTCCGCCGCGGAGCTTCATCAGCGCCCTCCGGGCCGTCAGCCGCCGGAGCCAGGCGTCCAGACGCCCCCGCTCCTGGTACCGCTCCAGGGCTTCCGGCAGCCCGACAAAGACGTCGTGCAGCACGTCCTCGGCGTCCTCCCGGGAGCCCGTGAGCCGGTAGGCGACCCTGAACAGCGCCGGCCCGTACAGGCGGTACAGCTCCCCCAGCGCGTGGGTGTGACCGACCCTCCCGGCGCGTGCCTGCTCGGCCAGGGCGGCTGGGGTTGCGACAGGTGACGGCTCCACGCGGGTGGCCATGCGCTACGATACCAATGCTTTGGACAAAGAAAACGTTACCAGTGGTGTTTGTCGCGCAACTCGTTTATTTTCAACCGTTCACACGACTGGCAGTCTCCCAGCGGATCGGGGGGCGGCTAATCATCAGGCGGCGCTGGCGGGCCTCGGCATCGGGTCGGGGTAGCGCGCACGGCGCGCCGAGGTGATCGGCGACTCTCCCCAGTAGCCTGCCAGCGATACTTACGGCGCCATACGCCATTCCTCATCGCCCGACGCGGTATACGAGCGTCGTTCCCTTCCTCCCAACAGGGGATGTGGTACGAGTTTGTCCGGACGCCGGGCAGGAACAACAGAGTACGTTATGACACAGCAGCAGCACAGCCATTTAGCACGCCCGATGCACAAGGAACCCCCTGCCCACGCGCCCAATGCGGCGCTGATGATCGACTTCGACAACGTCACCATGGCGATCCGCTCGGATCTCCAGACCGAGTTGAAGCGGTTGCTGCAATCCGAGATCATCCGCGGGAAGGTCGCCGTGCAGCGCGCGTATGCCGACTGGCGCCGCTACCCGCAGTACATCGTCCCACTCTCCGAATCATCGATCGACCTGATCTTCGCCCCTGCACACGGCGCGAACAAGAAAAACGCGACTGACATCCGCCTCGCGATCGACGCGCTGGAGCTAGTCTTCACCCGCCCCGAAATCGGCACGTTCATCCTGCTCTCGGGCGACTCCGATTTCTCCTCGCTCGTGCTGAAGCTCAAGGAGTACGGGAAGTACGTGATCGGCGTCGGCATCCGCGAGTCGTCCAGCGATCTCCTGATCCAGAACTGCGACGAGTACTACTCCTACAACGAGCTGGCCGGCTTCACCAAGGCGAGCGACGTCGAGTACGTGAAGCGCGATCCGTGGGAGCTCGTGGTCGAAGCGGTGAAGCAGATGACTGCGCACAACGACGTGATGCGCTCCGACCGGCTCAAGCAGGTCATGCAGGAGATCGACCCGAACTTCGACGAGAAGGACGCGGGGTTCTCGCGCTTCAGCAAGTTCGTGATCGAGGCGGCGCGGCGCGGGTTGATCACCCTCACCCGGCTCGACAACGGCCAATACGAGATCGCGCTCGGTCCTCAGGTCGAAGGCGCTCCCGCGCAGCCGGCACTGGCCGCGCTCAGCGAGGCAACGGAGCGCGCGGATCGGCCCGCTCGCAGCAGGGGCGGCCGCGGCAGGGGCCGTGGCCGCGGCGGGCGGGACCGGGAAGAGCAGCCGGCGCCACAGCCTGAGCAGGCCGAGTCCCACGTCGAGTCCGAGGAGCCGGCCGCAAAGGCTGGATTCTCGTTCGGCGATGCATTCGGTCGCTTGAAGCAGGCCATCACCGGTAGCGATAGCGAGACTGCCGCGGCGGAAGCTCAGGAGCCTGAGACCGCGCAGCCGGTGTCGTCAGAGTCCACCGAGGCCGCGGCGCCAAAGCGCGACCTCGAGGAAGAAGAAGACGACATCCCGATGCCGGCCTCCTCCGCGCCACCACCGCCGTACAGCACCCCGTCGTCATCGACCGGCGTCCCGATGCGCAGCGCGCGGTTTCGGCGCGGCTCTCGCGGTGGTGCCCCGCGTGGCGGGCCCGGCGGAGCTCCCGACATCCCCCGAATCGGGGTGGTCGAGGTCGATCCGAACTTCCGGCCGCGTGGCGACGTGACCCCGCCTCGGCAGCCTTCCGGCCAGCCCGGCTCGAGCGTGCCGAGCTCGACTCAGGAACGCGGTGAGCGGAGCGAGCGCGGCGAACGCGGCGGGCGGGGTGGTCGTGGCCGCGGCGGGCGCGACCGCAATCGCGGAGAGAACGGCGATCGGGGTGGTGAGCGTGGTCGCGGCCGGCGCGGTGGACGTGGCGGCAGGGGCCGCGGTCCCCGGCGCTACGAGTCCGAAGGCGCGGAAGCGACCAATAGCGCGCGGCCGATGATCGAGCCGGCGCCGGCGCCGGTCGAGCAGTCACCGCCGCCGCCGCCTCCTGCACCGTCGCCCGCCAAAGCCGTTGATGCGGATCCCGGCGAGTCGTTCTGGTCGAAGGTGAAGCGAGGTCTGACTGGTGGTGGCGCCTAAGATCTCCGGCGCCGCTGTGCAGGCCAGGTTCTACGCGCGACCCACGGAAGAGGTCGCGCGTGGACTATTAGGGCGGATTCTCGTCAGCGACGTCGACGGCCGTCGCACCGCCGGTCGGATCGTCGAAGTCGAAGCGTACGTCGGCCCGCACGATCCGGCATGTCATGCCTACGGTCTCCGCCGCACGGCTCGAACCGAGCCGCTCTACGGCCGGCCCGGCACCGCGTACGTGTACTTCACCTACGGCATGCATTGGTGCCTCAATGCCGTGACGGAGCCGAAGGGTTTCCCTGCAGCCGTGCTGATTCGGGCCCTCGAGCCGCTCCAGGGCCTCGACACGATGCGCGAGCGTCGGGAGACAGACGACGAGCGCCTGCTGTGCAAGGGTCCCGCTCGCCTGTGTGACGCGCTGGGTGTGACGGGGGACCTGAATCGCGCGTCCCTGCAGCGAGGCGCGCTTCGGATTCTGGAAGGCACGAGGCCCCGCGGCGGTCAGATCGTCGCGGGGCCTCGGGTCGGGATCACGCAGGCCAGAGACTGGCCGTTGCGCTTTTATCTCAAGGGGTCGCCCTGGGTTAGTGCCGCTCGGTAATTCCTTCCTTCGACGACCCCATGCTCACGCGAATGCCTCCCTGCAGCGTATGCGTGTTGCTCTCGAGCAGGAAGTTCGCGGCGCCGGAGGTCAGGATGTACTGGGCGAACACGTTCAGCTTGCTGGAATAGTTGATCTGCAGGCCGCCCATCAACCAGAAGAACGCGCGGCTGGACGCTTCATGCACCCGATCTCCCGCTTCGGTGGCTTCCGACAGGGTGCACCCTGACGAGCAGTCGGGCGTCGCGTTCAGAACCTGCATCAGCGCGAACCCGCCGCCGCCGAACGGCTCGATCACTTTCTGAGCCGGGAAGGCAAGGACGCCGAACATGATGCGCCGCATGTCGTTGAACGACACGTCGCGGAAGCTCGGCCCCACCGACGAGTTGCTCGAGTTCTGATCGAAGATCACCGCGTTCGCGTCGGTGAGGAAGAACGCCTGCTCGTAGGCGACGTACAGCGCGGTGCGGCGCGAGGTGATCAGCCAGTGGCCGCCGACGATGGGGTCGTAGACCAGGGGCTGCGTGTTGGTCTTCGAGACGAACGCGCCGCCTTGCGCGCCCCAGAACCACTGAAAGTTCGTGTTGAACCCGCGGCCCTGCTGGGGCGGAATGAAGAAGTAGGAAGCCCCGAGCGACCCCTGCACCTCACCCGTAAACGCGTTACTGAAGAACGGGTTGTCGGGGCGGTACTGGGCCCGGACGTCGCCGCGCAGCGCGACGTGCGAGCCGACGAACGCCCGGAAGCCGAGGCCGCCGTTCACCATGTGCTGGGTGAATTCGTACGGAGGATCGGGCCCGAACACCATCCGCGAGTAGCCGCCCGAGGCGAGCAGCGTGAGCCGGTCGCCCATCGGGAAGTTCAGCACGAGGCTGCCGCTGATCGTGTTGACGGTGATGTCTTGGGTGGCGGCCGTGTTGGTCGTGGCGATGTAATCGCCCGTGACCTCGAGGCCGACTCGGTCGCTCAGGTTGTAGCCGATGCGGGCGCCGCCGCCGAATCCGTTCTTGATCAGGAACGAGCGGTCAAACCGCCACCACGACCCAAAGCCCCCGAATTCGATGTTCTGCGCGCGTTGCGCCGCGGCGGGAATCGACGCCAAGGTCATCAATCCCACCAGGAGAACCAGCCGCTTCATCGGGACTCCTCCGGGCCCCGGTCATGGGGCCGCCAACAGGACCGCGTTGAAGAGCAGCTTGAAGGTGCCGTGGGTCTGACCCCGGAACTGGGGCCGGAAGCCGAACAGGATCACCCGCCCGCTGCCTACCGGTGCCTCCACCAGCGCCGCCTTTCCTTCCAGGCGCTCCGGGAACCGGGCATAGCCCGATCGCAGGGGCTCCGGGGGATAGGTCGCCAGGGCCCGAGCTGGGCCCGATACCGTGAAGGCGGCGCTACTCTCGAAGTAGACTTTGAGTGAATCAGGCGTGCCGAGCGTTACCGGGCTGCCAGACCCCCCCAAAACCGTACCGAAAATAGAACCCGGAGCGTAAAATCGCAAAACTTGGGGACCCGATGCCTCCCCTCCTAGGACGTTGACCACCGGTAGGTTAAGGCGTGTAATCGCGAAATTACTTGAACCATCGAGGCACACGAGGGTGCCACCACCCCGAACAAATGCCGAAATAGCCTTGGCGCCTCGTTCCGTCATCCCGCCAGCGTAGCGCACCGGGATGCGAGTCGTGTTAGATCCCTCGAGCAGCGAGCGCGTCTCCGCGTCCGGCAGCACCAGCACGTCGAATCGCTCCCGGAGCCGCCCCGCCTTGAGGTCATTGTCGTGGACTGTCGTGTAGCTGATCCCATACTGCTCAAATACCCACCGCGTCCATCCCTCATCGTGATTGGCGGTCCAGGGTTGGTAGAGCGCGATCCGCGGCAAGCGGTGCCGCGTGATTCCTGAGCGCCCTGCCGGAGCAGCACGCACCGCCGTCACGTTGAATCCGCGCCGCGCGGCATGCTCGGCGAGAATCGCGCGCGCGCGAGGCCCCCGTACGATCAGGCTGTCGCCGGCGATCGTGACCGACTGGCCCGCCGCCAGAAGCGCCGCGACCGCCCGGGATTCGCCGTTCGTTCGATTTTTCAGGATGAAGGCTTCGCCTGCCCCTTCGATCCGCCCCGGCGCGGGAACGACCGTGTCGACATTCACGAGATTCGCCGAAAACGGCGCGCGTATGACCTCGGCGCGCACGTCCATCATGTAGGGCAGGGTCCATCCGGCGACGTCATAGGGCGGGCGATCGTTCACCGGGATGTAGCGCTGGGGCTCGAGCAGGTCTTTGGCATGCGCCCGGAACGGCTGTGCCATCGGCACGACGAGCGCGCCGGCCGGATATTCACGCCCATCGGCCGTAAAGGGCTCCGCCGCGCGCCGCACTTCGACGCCCGCGGCCAGGAGGATGTTCGCCAGCGTAGCCCAGCTCTCGGGATCGCGCTGCTCGACTGGCAGCACGTACGCGTAGGGATCACCCGCGGCGCCGGCCTCGAGCGCGCGCCGGCCCAGACTCACGAATCGATCGATGATCCCGAGCCGGTCGCGGGCGGCGAGCCTGATCAGCGCTTTCGATGTGATCAGCTCGTAGCGCACGATGTCGCCGATGCGCCAGGTGCCTCCCGGCCACGGCGCCGGATAGTTCACGCCGCGCGCGGGCTGGCGCAGTGAATCGCGGGAGAGATGAATCGGCGTGCCCAGGCGCGTGCTCGCCGCTTCCGTGAGGATTCCGATCATGTTGTGGCGCGTGGGTGTGGAGCGAAACCCGCCGTGCCACCAGAGGTCGTACGTCTGCTGATGTGCCACGCCCGTCAGCCCCGCGTCGTACAACGCGGACGCCATGGTCACGCCGACGAGGTTGATCCCGGCGACGAGTGCCGGGTCGAGATTCGGGTTCACGGGATCGATGAACGGCGGCACGAACAGTCGCTCCCGGCTCGTGCCCTGCTCGTGCACGTCGTACACGATCTCCGGAAACCATTCCTTGTACAGCATCCGCGTGACCAGCTGCGTCTCTTTCTGCGTCAACATGAACCAATCGCGGTTGTTGTCATGCCCCACGTACTTGTGGTACAGCCACGGCAAATTGCCCTCGTCGTAGCGCGTCCCCTTGTAGCGCCGGTACCAGCTCACCATCGAGTCCAGCCCGTCCGGATTCATCGACGGGATCATCAACACCACCACCGAGTCGAGCAGCTGCCGCAGGTCGGGGTCGGTCGCGAGCTCGTAGGCGAGCGTCATGCCCATGAGGCTCGAGCCGATCTCGTCGGAGTGGATGTTGTTGCTGATGAGAATGACCGCGGGTTGGGTCCGCCGGATGTCGCCGAGCTGCGCGTCGGTGACGCGGCGGGGATCGGCGAGCAGCGCCTGGGCCCGTTTGATCTGGGCAAGCCGCTGCTGATTTTCCGGGGCCGTGATCGTAAGCAGCAGGAACGGACGGCCCTCGGTCGTCGGCCCTAGCGTGTCTACCCGCACGTAGCGACTGCGCTGCGCCAACGAGTTCATGTAGCCGCTGACCTGTTTCCAATCGGCCAGCATGGAGTCGGTGCCGGGTTCGAAGCCCAGGAAGTCGGCCGGACGGCCTGACGGCCCGACGGCCTGTAAGACCGCCATGAGAAGCATCGTGTTCATTAGATCAATCCGAGTTTGGAGCCGACCTTCTTAAAAGCGCGCAGCGCGAAGTCGAGATCGTCCCTGGTGTGCGCGGCCGAGAGCTGGCAGCGCACTCGCGCATGTCCTTGAGGCACAACAGGATAGCCGAACCCCGTCACGAACACCCCCTCGGCCAGCAGCAGCTCGCTCATGTGTATCGCCTTCGCGGTTTCACCGAGGATCACCGGGACGATCGGGGTTTCGCCTGGGAGCGGCTTGAAGCCGAGGCTCAGAAGCTGGTCGCGGAAGTAGCGCGCGTTCGCGTGCAGCCGCGTGACGAGCTCCGGGTGCGCTTCGATGTGGCGCACCGCGGCGAGCGCACTGGCCGCGACCGTGGGCGGCAAAGCGTTGCTGAAGAGTTGAGGCCGCGAGCGCTGCGTCAGGTAGTCGGTCAGCGCCAGCGGACCGGCGGTGAATCCGCCCGCCGCGCCTCCGAGCGCTTTGCCGAGCGTCGACGTGATGATGTCGACGTCGCCAACCATGCTGTAATGCTCGGCCGTCCCACGGCCCTTCTTGCCGAGCACGCCGGTCGCATGCGAATCGTCGACCGCGAGGACCGCGTCGTACTTGCGCGCGAGCTGAACGAGATCCGGGAGCTTCGCGATGTCGCCTTCCATCGAAAAGATGCCATCGGTGAAGATCAGCTTCCGGCGTGCCTTTGCGGCGGCTTTGAGCTTGTCCTCGAGATCGCTCATGTCGGAGTGCTTGTACACGGCCGTCTGGCATTTCGTGATCGCTTTGGCGAGGCGAATCGAGTCGATGATGGACGCGTGGTTCAGCTGATCGGAAATGACGAAATCGGGCTCGCTCAGTACGGTGGGGCAGAGGCCTTCGTTCGCGTTCCAGCAGCTCACGTACGTGAGCGACGACTCGCAGCCGACGAATTTCGCGAGCGCGTTTTCGAGCTCGCGGTGAATCGTAAATGTGCCGCAGATGAACCGCACCGACGCGGTGCCGGCGCCCCAACGGTCCAGCGCGTCCTTGCCGGCCTGTACGACGTCCGGCACATCGCTCAGGCCGAGGTAGTTGTTGGAGGACAGGATTACGACCTCGCCGCGCCCTTCCATCTTCACGCGCGAGCCCTGCGGTGAGTCGAGATAGTTGAGCCGCTTGTAGACGCCTTCCTTCTTGAACTCGGCCAACTCCTCCTGCAGCTGTCCCATGAAGCTCATACGATCTCCAGGATGACCTTGCCCGCGTCGCCGGAGCGGATCGCGGCGAGCGCGTCGTCGATTTCAGCGAGCGGAAACTTGTGCGTGATGACGGGGCGGGGGTCGAACTGGCCGGCGATGAGATAGCGCCGCATCTGATGCCAGGTCTGATACATCCGGCGGCCGATCACCCCGTACAGGGTGATCCCCTTGAAGATGATCTCGTCCGCGAAGTTGATCGGGACGTCACCCTTGGGAATGCCGAGCAGCTGCACGCGCCCGCCCAGGCGCACGCTCGCGAATGCCTGGTGCAGCGCGGAGGGGACGCCCGACATTTCGCACACGACGTCGGCGCCTTCGTTGCCCGTTTCCGCGATCACCGTTTTCACGACGTCTTCCTTCGCCGCATTGATGACGACGTGGGCACCCATCTTCTCGGCGAGCGCCAGGCGCTTTGGGTTCACGTCGGACGCGATCACCTTGGTGGCGCCGGCGGCGCGCGCGATGCCCACCGCGAAACACCCGATCGGCCCGCAGCCCACGATGAAAACGGTGCTGCCGGGAATTTCCGCGGTCAGCACCGTGTGAAACGCATTGCCCATCGGATCCATGATGGCGCCGATCTCGGTCGGGATGCCCGAGAGGGTCAGCACGTTGGTCGTCGGCATCACGATGTACTCGGCGAACGCGCCGTCCCGGTCGACGCCGATGATGCGCGTGTTCTTGCAGATATGGCTGTTGCCGGTGCGGCACTGCAGGCAGTGCCCGCAGACGATATGGCCTTCGGCGGTCACGAGCTGTCCCACACGCAGTCCCGACACCCCATCGCCGATGCCCTGGATTTCCCCGGCGAACTCATGACCGACGACGAGCGGCGGCTTGATCCGCCCTTGTGCCCAGTGATCCCAGTCGGCGATGTGCAGATCGGTCCCGCAGACGCCCGCGTGCCGGACGGCGATGAGCACTTCACCGGGCCCGGGCGTCGGTTTGGGAACGGACTTCACGGTCAGACCGGGCGCGCGCTTTTCTTTGACGATCGCTTGCATTTGGACCGGGGAAGAGGGACGGGGACGGGGGACGAGGGGACGGGTTAGAAGATCGAGCGCGTGAAGCCACCGTCCACCTGTAACACGGCGCCGGTAATATAGCTTGCGGGCTCGGACGCCAGAAACACGACGGCGGCGGCCAGCTCCGCCGGGGTGCCGATCCGGCCCATGGGCGTTTCGGCGATCCGCTCCTTGATCATTTCGGGGCGCGCCTTGGCCAGCTCATCGAGCCGCTCCGTCGCGATAAATCCCGGATTGACGCAGTTCACGGTAATCCCGTCTTTGGCCACTTCGTCGGACAATGCCTTGGCAAACCCCAGCACACCGGCGCGTGCCGTGGTGGAGAGAATCAGACCGGGGAGCGGCTGCTTGGCCGCGACCGATACGAGGTTTACGATGCGGCCCCACTTGTTTCGCCGCATGATCGGCACGGCGGCGCGACACAGATGGATCGTCGAGAGCAGGTTCAGCTCGAGCGCCTTCTGCCACGCGTCGGCCGGCTGCTTGTCGAACGGCGCCGACGGCGGGCCGCCCGCATTGCAGAACAGAATGTCGAGCCGGCCGAATTCCTTGGCGACGCGCTCGACGAGCGCGCTGGCCTGCTCGGGGACCGACACGTCGGCGGGGTAGGGGGCGTCCTTGCGCGCGTTGATCGCGACGCGCGCGCCTTCGTGGTCGAGCAGCGTGGCTACGGCGCGCCCGATACCACGGGTGCCGCCGCACACCAACGCCACGCGGTCTTCGAGGCCGAGATTCACGCGCGCGCGACGCGCACCGCGCAGACCTTCAGCTCGGCCATTTTCGCGTAGGGGTCGAGGACCGGGTTGGTCAGCAGGTTGGCCGCGGCTTCGCGGAAGTGGAACGGCACGAACACCTGGCCGCGCGCGACGCGCTCCGAAATCCGGGCGGCGCTGATCATCGAATTGCGGCGCGACGTGAGCCGGACCAGCTCCCCCTCGCGCACGCCGAGCTTCTTCGCGTCTTCCGGATGGATCTCGACGATCGCCGTCGGCTCGCGCGCGTCCAGCCCGCTCGCGCGCCGCGTCATCGTGCCGGTGTGCCAGTGGTAGAGCTGTCGTCCCGTATTCATGACGAACGGATATTCGTCGTCGGGGAGCTCGACGGGATTCGTGTACTCGACCGGCACGAATTTGACGAGGCCATCGGCGGTGGGGAACGACTGGTCGAACAGGAACGCGGTCCCCGGATGCTCGGCGGTGGGCACCGGATACTGGAGACCCGCGCCCTCGAGACGATCGTACGTGACACCCGCCCAGCTCGGCGTGACACTCGCAATCTCGCGCATCACCTCTTCGGCGTTCCTGAACTTCGTCGGCAGGCCGAGCCGGTTGCTCAAGTCGATCAGGATATCGAGATCGCCGCGCGCCTGGCCCGGCGAATCGATCGCCTTGTGCGACAGCTGAATGCGCCGCTCCGTGTTCACGAACGTCCCCGTCTTCTCCGCAAAGCTCGATCCCGGCAGGACGACGTCGGCGTAGCGGGCGGTCTCGGTGAGAAACAAATCCTGCACCGCCAGGAATTCGACCTGCGTGAACCACTGCTCGGCGTGGGCGATGTCGGGATCGGAGATGATCGGGTTTTCACCCATGATGTACATGCCGCGCACGCCGCTCTCGGGCTTCACGATTTCGGTGAGCATGAGACCGCCCTTCAGCGACAGCGATTCTTCCGGTACTCCCCAGGCGCGGGCGTACAGCGCGCGCGCTTCGGGCTCGGTCACAGGCTGATAGTCGGTGTAGGCGAACGGGATCGCGCCGACGTCCGAGGCGCCCTGGACGTTGTTCTGCCCGCGCACCGGCAACATCGCCGCGCCCCAGCGCCCGATCATGCCGCAGGCGAACATCAGATTGAGCAGCGACGTCACGATATCGGTGCCGTTCGCGTGCTGGGTGAGTCCCATCGCCCAGAGCGTGCTCGTGTTCGGGCCGCGCGCGTAGATCTCCGCGGCGCGTTTGATCTTCCCGGCGGGAACGCCCGTGATCTTCGAGGCTTTCTCGGGCGTGTACGGCCGCACCGCCTCGCGGACTTTGTCGAAATCGTGCGTGCGCGTGGCGATGAAGTCCCTGTTCTCGAGGCCGAGCGCCAGAATGTGATTCAGCATCCCGGAGTAGAGCGCGACGTCGGTGCCGGGCTGCATCTGCAGGTGCACGTCGGCGCGGACCGCGAGCTCGGTACGGCGCGGATCGGCGACGATGAGCTGCGCGCGTTTCTCGTGTGCCCGCTTGAGCGCGGCGCCGAATACCGGATGCGATTCCGTCGTGTTGGCGCCGGCGATGAAGATGACGTCGCACGCTTCTTCGATCTCCCGCATCGAGCCGGAAGCGGCGGCGGTGTTGATCGCGCGCTGCATCGCGGCGACCGAGGTCGAATGACACAGCCGGGTGCAGTGGTCGACGTTGTTCGTCCCCAGTGCGCCGCGATACATCCGCATCAGCAGATAGTTCTCTTCGTTGGAGCACTTCGCGGAGGAGAAGCACGCGAGGGCGTTGCTGCCGCGCTCGGCTTTGATCCGGAGCAGCTCCTGGGCGGTCAGCTCCATCGCTTCTTCCCACGTGGCTTCGCGGAACGGCGTGTACCACTCCGCGGGCGTGGCGACGCGATCGCGAATGTCCATGTCGAGCCGCTCGAGCAACGGCAGCTCGCGGACTGTCTTGCCGGTCGCGCGGGGCGGGGTGCCCGGTTTCTGCTTTTGTCCCTCGCCTTCGATCGTCTGCCACGGCCCGCCACGCCGTTGAGTACCAGAGGGACCTTTCCACACCCATCCCCCGTCCTCCCTCACCCATCCCTTCCTTATGAGAGGCTTCGTCAGACGATCGCGATGCTGCGGGAAGTCATATCCAAACCGCCCTTTCACGCAGGTGGAACCCTGGTTGGGCGTGTTGAGCTCGATGTCGGGCGAGGTGACGCGGACGACCTTGTTGCCCGAGACGTGCAGATCGACCTGGCAGCCCACACCGCAGTAGGGGCAGACCGACCGGACCACCTTCTCGGGATGCCGGATCTGTTCGGGCGCGAAGCGCTGCCGCGGCATCACTTCGAAGATCGCGCCGGTGGGACAGACGCGAACGCATTCGCCGCACCAGGTGCAGCCGGCTTTGTCGGGGTCGCCGTCGGCGCCGACGATGATCTCGGCGTGCTCGCCCCGGAATCCAACGTCGAGGACGCCGACGACCTGGATGTCCTCGCACGCGCGCACGCAGCGGGTGCACAGGATGCAGGTCGACATGTCGTGCCGGATCATCGGGTCGCCGGGGCGCTCGTCGCCCGTGCGCAGCGGCAGATCGCGATCGAGCAGCGCCCTTGGGACGACGTCGTACTCGACGAGGTAGTGCTCGAACTCGTTGCGGGGGTTCGCCCGGCCGCCGTTGCGCAGGTGCTCGGCCGGATAGCGCTCGGCGAGCAGTCGCAGCACACCTTTGCGATTCTCCACGGCCGCGTGCGAGCGCGTCGTCACGACCAGGCCGTCAGCGACTTTCGTCGCGCAGGCCGGAATCAGCTTGTTCTGGCCTTCGACCGAAACGAGACATACGCGGCAATTACCGACGATGGGAAGTTTGGGATACCAGCACAGCGTGGGAATCTCGACCCCGGCGACGCGGGCCGCGTCGAGAATCGTCTGGTCGGGAGCCGCGGAAACGGTGCGGCCGTCGATTACCAGCGTCGGCATACGTTTATAACTACCTGCGTTTTCGACAATTGCAAAGGATTAGCGGACGAGTGCGGCGCGGGCCGAGTCCACTCGGGGCTGAAGGTGTGCGTCGGCGCCATCCCACAACTCGACGAATCGCGTGCGGTGGAACCGCGCGCGCTCGGAGTCTCCCAGGCGGTCATTGATCTGCGCGAGGCGATAATGCGCGGGCGCGATGTAGGGGGTATCGTAGCCCGCAGGGAAGGACTCGTACCACGCCAGCGCTTCGCGGTCGCGATGCAGGGCGAGCAGCAGCTCGGCCCGCACAAAGCGCTCGCGCACACCCCAGTGCGAGATGTTCCGCTCCCGCGTCGATGTGCCGAAATCGAACGATTCGATTTCGGCGAGCGCAGACCGGAAATCGCCCCGGGCGCGCGCGACCTCGGCACGCAGCCCGCGCCGCAGCGATTGCGCCGTCCGCGCCAGTTT
>DASSUS010000062.1:0-3130 GCA_035706765.1 Gemmatimonadales bacterium | reverse complement strand
GAGCGGTTGCAGGAGCTGGCGAAAAGCTGAATCGGAGTTATTTCCTCCTCGTGCTGCTCTCGACCCGACGACCCGTAGCCTTGGCTGCGAGTGCCGCAGTCGTGCTCGCAGGCACTATCACACTGCTCGGCTGGTCGCTCGGAATCGATTTCCTGAAACGGGGGATCGGCGACGGCGTCGCGATGAATCCCGCGACGGCCACCTGCTTCATCCTCGCCGGTCTCGCGCTGTTCCTGTTGCGGATCGAGCCCGCCGCAATGCCGATCCGGCGATTCGCGATCGGCCTCGCCATCACGGTCGGACTCATCGCGCTCGTGCGACTCGCCGGCTACCTCTTCGACACCGCTGTCGGGATCGACCAGCTGCTCTTCTCCGATCAGCTCGCCGACGCGATCGCGGGACGTCCCAACCGCATGGCGCCGAACACGGCCGTCGCGTTCCTCGGCGCCGGCATCGCGCTGCTCACGCTCGACGTCGAAACCCGGCGCGGACTCCGGCCGGCGCAGCTCGTGAGCATCGCGATCAGCCTCCTCGCCCTGCAAGCGCTGCTCGGCTACGCCTACGGCGGCGTGTTCCTCATCAAACCCGCCTCGTTCATTCCGATGGCGTTCAATACGGCCACCGCGTTCCTCGTCCTGTCCGTGGGTATGATCGCGGCGCGACCGGGTCGCGGGATCCTGGCGCTGCCGGCGCGCTGGTCGCTGCGCCGCAGAGTCAATCTGGCGTTCGGAGGCGCGCTGGTGGTGCTCATGCTCAGCGGCATCGCGGCCGTGTGGACCAACTTCCACGGTACGGCGGCGGCGCGCGAGCGCGGCTTCGCCAACCGCCGGCGCTTCGCGCTGCTCCGGCTCGAGAGCCTGATCGAAGGGGCGCTGCGCGGCGAGCGCGGCTATCTGCTCACGGGTGACAGCGTGTTTCTGCGGCCCTACCGCATGGCGCGCGACTCACTGCCGGCGGTCCTGAGCGCCACCGACGCGCTCTTCGACGAGCTCCCCGCGGCCGCGCTACGCTTCGGTGCGCTGCGACCGGTGCTCGAGCGGGCGCTCGGCGTCTTTTCAAACACGATCGAGCTGCATCAGGCGGGCAACCGCACGGCCGCACTGACCATCGTGCGGCGCGGCGACGGCCGCGTGCTGATGGACTCGATTCGCACCGCGATCGGCGGCATGCTGGCGGACGATGAAGCGCGCGCGGGCATCTACGATCTGCGGGCGCAACGCGCGGACCGGCTGGCACTCCTCGCCACGGTCGGCGTCGGCCTGCTCGCGGTGTTGCTGCTCCTGGGCGGGACGCTGACGATCAATCGCGACATCACCAAGCGCGAGGAGGCCGAGGCCGCGCTGCGCTCGAGCGAGAGCCGGCTGGCGGACCAGTATCGGCGGCTCCAGGAGCTCGAAGCGCTGCGCGACAATCTCGTGCACATGCTGGTGCACGATCTGCGCTCGCCCCTGACCGCGTTGCGCGCCAATCTCGATTTCGCGCGCCTGGGCGTCGACTCCAGAGACGCCGACCTCGCCGAGACGCTCGACGACGCGCTCACGGCGACCACGAAGATGACCGAAATGGTCAGCGACGTGCTCGATGTGAGCCGGCTCGAATCGGGACAGATGCCGTTGCAGCGTACCGATACCGATCTGGCACTGTTGGCGGCAGAGGCCGTGGCGCTCGTGGGTGCGTCCGCCGGCGGGGGGCGCGTGCAGCTCGAGGCCTTGCGTCCGGGGATCCGCGCGCGCTGCGATGCCGATCTTATTCGGCGCGTGATCGCCAACCTGGTCGCGAACGCGATGAAGTTCACGCCGCCGCCGCCCGAGGGCTCGATCGTCGTGCGGATTGATGCGCACGAGGGCCTCGCGCAGGTGAGTGTCGTTGACTCGGGCAGCGGCATTCCAGCGGAGTATCACGACCGGATCTTCGAGAAATTCGGTCAGGTGGAGGCGAAGCGCGCCGGCGCGCAGCGGTCGAGCGGCCTGGGTCTGACGTTCTGCAAGCTTGCGGTCGAGGCGCACGGGGGAGTCATCGGGGTGCAAAGCGGAAGCGGGCGGGGCAGCGTGTTTACGTTCACTTTGCCTGACGCCGGCCGCCGGTGATACGCGTTGTTTCCCGTCGGCTGGAGCCCTCGACCCTGGGGTGAGCTACTCCCGGAGTTTCAGTCCCGCTGAAACAGGCGGGCTCAAATCGTGTACACAATGAACCCGCGTCCCCGAGCTCCGCATGAAGCTGCTGGATCAAATCGCTGCCCGTCCCGTTGAAGCACTCGTCGTCGAACAAGACGCGCTCGTACGAGCGCTGCGGATGACGCTCGAGGAATTGCACGCCCGCCGCCGCTGCACGCCCCAGATGATGGGCGAGCTGAACCTCGACTACATCGAAGCGGTGTTCGGCTGGATCAAGGAGGCGGGCGGCGGGGATCTCGTCATCATGAAGCGGGGCGAGTAAGGCTCACTTCTGCCACGCTCGCGCGGGCCGGGTCCGCGGTTGCGGATTCCCGCTTCACGTTGGAGTATACCGGCCCATGACCGTCATCGCCCTCGACCTGGGCGGCACCAAACTCGCCTCCGCTCGCGTCCCGCCGGACGGCGAGGTGGCCGAGCGACGCGAGACGCTGCTTCAGGGCCGTAGCAGCCGCGCGGTGGGCCGGCTCGTCGTCGAGGCGATTCGATCGCAGCTCGACGCCGCCGCCGCGCAGCGAGTCGCGGTGCGTGGCGTCGGGATCTGCGTGCCCGGCATCTATCGCGCCGGGACCGGCACGGTCTGGGCGCCCAACATCTCCGGTTGGGACGATTATCCGCTCCTCGCCGAAGCACAAGCAGCCGCCACGCCTTCCGTGCCGGTCGCCATCGACTCGGACCGCGCGTGCGCCATCCTCGGCGAAACCTGGCGCGGCGCGGCCCAGGGCGCGCGCGACGCCATCTTCATCGCCGTGGGAACGGGCATCGGCGCAGGCATCCTCGTCGACGGACGAGTGGTGCGCGGCCACGGCGACATCGCCGGCGCGGTCGGCTGGCTCGCGCTCGACCGGCCGTACCGCGACGCCTACGCCGGCATGGGTTGCTTCGAATACCACGCCTCGGGCACCGGGATCGCGCAACGTGCTGAGCGAGAGCCGCGCGCCGTATTCGAGGCATACGAT
>DASSUS010000061.1:0-16476 GCA_035706765.1 Gemmatimonadales bacterium | reverse complement strand
GTGCGAGATGTTCCGCTCCCGCGTCGATGTGCCGAAATCGAACGATTCGATTTCGGCGAGCGCAGACCGGAAATCGCCCCGGGCGCGCGCGACCTCGGCACGCAGCCCGCGCCGCAGCGATTGCGCCGTCCGCGCCAGTTTCATGTCTGTAGCCGCCGCGAGCGCCGCAGCCGATCTCGCGACGGCCGCGGTGTCGCCGAGCCGAACGCCGAGCAAACCAACGATGTAGTGCTGCATCAGAGGCCCGAGCACCCGGTTCTGAGCTCCTCCCCAAACGGGATAGGCCGCAGCGCCGTACGGGCGCACGGCAGCCAGGCTGTCTCGCAATGCCCGCGCTTGAGCCGTCGGGATCTCGAAAAACGGTTCGGACGCCAGAAGCGCCTGTGATTCGAGCAGCCAGGCGTGATTGAGCGTTTTTTCGGGGAGATCGTCCAGCCCATCGAGCCCCCACCGGCCGCTCATCAGACCCAGCTCGCTCGCCACGCGTTGGTCCAGAATCAAGGCCATCTGGTTGGTCGTAATCGACATCACCGACTCGATCAGCGGCCGTGCCGCCCGAAGATCCTGCGCGTACCACGCGGCATCGATCAGTAAAGACGAGAGGGCGTAATCCCCCGCACCCATCGCTTCGCTGAGCACCGCTGCGCGCCCCAGTGAGTCACGCCGGTTGTAGGCCTGAAGCGCGCGCATTTCGAGCGCCCGTTCCGACCTGGGATAGCGAGTGAGATAGTCGTCGGCTGCCGCGTTCAGCCGGTCGGTCCAGCCCTGGCGTGCCGCCAGCCGGGCGAGATGAAGGAGGGCGTGCGGGTTGCCCGGATCGAGCGCGAGCGCGCGCTCGAACGGGAGCCGCGATTCCGCCGGGGAGCGACCGAGCAGCGGGATGTAATGGAAGCGCGTCTCGCCGAGCATGAGCCACGCCTCGACGTTGTCGGGGTGAGACTCCGTGATGGCGCGGTAGGCGTTCTCCGCCTCTTCGAGCTGCAGTCCCTTATACGCGCGGTACGCGTCGAGCAGATCGCGCCCCAAAGGGCTGAGGCGGCTGGCATTGCGCGCGGCTCGATCGGCCCACTCGGCTGGATCCGACACTTCGGGAACCGTCACCCACGTCGCCGTCAGCGCGAGCCGGTACTGCGCCAACGCGAATGCCGTGTCCAGCAGCGCCGCGGAGCGGAAGGCGGTCCCCGCCTGCGCTTCGTTGCCGAGTCGCAGCGCGCGCTCGCCATCCAGATAGGCCTTGAGCGCTGGCAGCGAATGGGTCGTCACCGCGGCCAGCCGGGTGAGCGCGGTGTCGCGACCTTCGGAGAGTGGTACGAGCAGCTGACCGGTGAGGTCGTCGACCAGCTGGAACAGCTGCGTGCTTTCGCCCGCAGCGCTCGCGGCGGCGAGGCGCCTGGATCCCCGGTACAGGGCGCCATTCACGTTCACGCGGCCGGCGATCTCCACGATGTCACCCACCACGAAGTACGACGCGCCGAGCCTGTCCGCGATCTCGCCCGCGCGCTCAGGGCTCATGAGATGTCCGGAGTCTGGTGACTGCTGCACGGCGGCCAGCACGGCGCGGGGATCGACCGAGCGCAAACCCAGCACGCCGTCGAGCTTGGCGCTGAGAAGATCGACCATTCCTTCGCGCAGGTAGGCAAGATCGGGACGGCCCCGCACGGGGAACGGCAGGACGGTCACCGCCCGCGCCGAGCTCGCGCCTGGATCCGCGCGCCGCGACGCCATCGAGATAGTCAGTATGACGAACACCAGCCCGACAAACGCCGCAGCCAGACGGCGAGGTGTCCATGCGGTAGTCGGCGTCGTCGGTCGCGGCAGCAGGAGGGGCGTGCTCTCAGGAACTGTGCTCGTGGCGGCTGGGACCGCATCGGGCGGCCGCGGGGGGCTCTGGGCGGGCACGGGTGTACGCGCTCCCGCAATCAAGGCCTGGGTCTCCGCGGACGGCTCGACCTCGAATTCCTTGCGCAACTGCGCGGCAAAATCCTGATACGCTCGCAGCGCGCCTCGGCGATCGCCCAGGCGCAGGTGCAGCTCGAGCAGGCGCCGCACGCCGGTTTCGTCGTCGATCGCGAGCAGCATTGCCCGGCGGCCCCAATGGATCGCGGCTGCGCGGTCAGTCGCGGCTTCCGCGCGGCGCGACAGCTCCCAGGCGGCCGCCGCAGCCCGCCCTCGTAGAGTCGCGCGGCGCTCGTCGAGCCAGCGCTCGAACACCGGCGCTTCCGAGATGAAGAAGCCGGGCAGGAGATCCCCGCGGTAGAGCTCGAGCGCGTGCTCGAGCTGTCCCGCGTCGAGCGCGGTTTCGAAATCGATCACATCGACCGCGAGATGCTCGGCCGCGATCGCGATCTCTTCGGCGCCGCGCGCAGTCAGCGTGCCGGCGCCGAGCCCGTTGCGCAGGAAGTGCAACGCCTGGCGCAGTGCGTTGCGCGCGTGCTCGGTGTCGAGCTCCGGCCAGAGCAGCGCGACCAGACTATCGCGGCGGTGGAAGCTTCGAGGAGTGGCGGTGCTGAGGTAAACGAGGAGGGCTACACGTTTCGGTTGGGCGAGAAGTGTTCGTAACTCCCGCCCCGTCTCGTCTCGCAGGTCAAGGGCACCCAACGCCCGCAGACGGTTCACTGAACCCCCAAAGGAACTCCGGCAGCTGGCGTTACGCCGGAGGTAACGGCGGCGGCGACGGTGAGGATACGCCTACATGGCAGGTTGTCAAGGCAATTCACCATCTCACCCACGGAGTGTGCATATGAAAGCGCAGAACAGGTTGGCGTACGCAGCCGTCGCACTGGCGGTGCTGGGCGCTGCGTGCGGGGACGACGATGCCACCGGACCCGGGCCGCTGCCGGCGTCGGCGTCGTATCAGGGGACCTACGGCGACCCAATGAACGTCGGCACGCTGTCGATCACGTTCGTCTCGCCGGTCGCTCACGTCATGGGCGGTCGCGGCGGCGCCGTGAGAAGCCCGGCGGCCCCAATCACGGCGGCGGCGACGCTCGAGCTCAGCGGCGCAGGATCCATCTCGCTGACCGGATCGGTGGACAACGGCGTGCTCACACTGTCCGGCGGTGGCTACACGCTGTCCGGCGCGCTCAATGGCGGCAAGGCCGGCGGGTCGTCTACCGGTCCGAACGGTGACGGCGTCTTTCAGGCGCTGAGCTCCCCGGCCGGAGCGGAGGCGTCGATCATCTGCGGCCATTACGAAGGCACGCTGCCGGACGACGAACCCGATACCGGCAACTTCTACATGGTCGCCAGCGGTGGCGTGCTCGCGATCGTGTACCACAGCGACGGCGGCGACAACGGTGGTTTCGTCGGAACCATCGACGCCGAAAACACGATCAACGCGCGTGCGACGGCCAGCGATCCGGACATCGGGAACGTGACGCTCACCGTGAGCGGTGACATCAACGAGGACCGGACCGCCGCCCTGGGTGTGTACAGTCTGACAGGCGGCGGAGCCACGTGGGGTGGCGAGTGGGCCGGCTCGACGGCCGCGTGCGGCGCCTAAAGCGCGCGCTCTTTCTGGCGGCGGGAGTTGCGCTAACGATTCCCGCCGCTGGGACGGCGCAGTCCCCCCCACCGCGGATCGGCGGCGCGGCACTGGGCGACGCGCCCTCGGCCGTCATTGCGTCCATGGGCCGTCCCGATCGACGCCAGGAATACTTCGGGTACCTGGTCTGGGATTATCTCGACCGCGGCGTCACCGTGATGATCGACCGCGATCAACGCCGCGTCCGAGTAGTGGTGCTCAGCAAGCGCGACGCGGGAGCGGTCGAAGGCGTGCGCGTCGGAGACCGTCTGAACGATCTCACGGCGGCGTGGGGCGCGGCGACCCGGGTCCGACAGGATGGCCGGTTTCGCGACTTCGCGCGCCACGGCTGGTTTGTGACCGTCGAGGTGCAGAACAGCTCGATCCTTGAAATCACGGTGCAGCTGACGTCGCTGGACTAAGAAGACCGCCGAGACGCCAGGTTGCGAAGCGTGGCGTTTTGGCGTCTTTTCTTCAAGCTTCGATCGAGGAGTTCGACGATGGACCGCAGGGATTTCGTGCAAACCGCAGCCGGTGTCGTAGCCCTCTCTTCCCTGAAACTGAAGCTTCCACAAGCCGATCCTTCAATAAAAGATCTCTGCATGCGCGCTCTCGCTACCGCCAAGAGCGCCGGAGCATCCTACGCCGATATCCGCGTCGCCCGCACGCGCAGCCAAGCGGTCAACACCCGCGAGCAACAGATCACCAACCTGTCGGACGGCGAAACCTACGGGTTCGGGATTCGGGTTCTGGCCCAGGGCGCGTGGGGATTCGCGGCGAGCCGGGATCTCACGCCCGCGGAGATCGATCGGGTCGCCCGGTTGGCGGTGACGCAGGCGAAAGCGAACCGGCGCGCGCTGCGCCGGCCCGTGCAGCTCGCGCCGACGCCGCCGGTCAAGGACGGCCGCTGGCGCAGTCCGATCGAGACCGATCCGTTCGAGATCTCGATCGAGGAAAAGGTGGCGCTGCTGCTGCGCGCCAATGCTGAAGCGCTCAAGGTCTCGGGCGCGCGATTTGTGACCTCGTCGCTCGCCTTTGTGCGTGACCAGAAGACCTACGCGTCAACTGACGACATCTTCACCGTACAAGACGTCTACCGCTGCTTCCCGCAGATGAACATCACCGCCGTGGATACCTCACGCGGTCTGTTTGAAAACCGGATCTCGGCCGAGGTCGCGCCTATGGGCCTCGGGTGGGAGTGGGTGCTCAAGTCCGACCTGCCCGGCAACGCCCCGCGCTGGGCCGAAGAGGCGGTGCAGAAGTTGACCGCGAAATCGGTCGAGCCGGGGAAGTACGATCTGATTCTCGAGCCGCACCATCTGTTCCTCACGATTCACGAATCGATCGCGCACCCCACGGAGCTCGACCGCGCCCTCGGCTTCGAGGCGAACTACGCCGGCACCAGCTTTCTCGCGCCGCCGGAAAACGTGCTGAACAAAGTGCGCTACGGCCCCGAGTTCATGAACATTCAGGGCGACCGCTCGCAACCGGGCTCGCTGTCGGCGTGCGGCTGGGACGACGACGGGGTCGCGCCCGAGACGTATCTGATCATCAAGAACGGGATCGTGGTCGATTATCAGACGACGCGCGACCAGGTGGCGTGGCTCACGCCGATCACCGGCCGCAAGACCTCGCACGGGACCTGTTACGCCGAGTCGTGGGCCGACGTGCAGTTCCAGCGCATGCCGAACGTGTCGCTGCTGCCCGGTGAGCGCGACCTCAAAGTGGATGATCTCATCGCCGCGACCGACAACGGGATCTACATCGTGGGTCGCGGCTCGTACTCGATCGATCAGCAACGGTACAACTTCCAGTTCGGTGGCCAGGTTTTCTACGAGGTGAAAGGCGGGAAAATCACTGGAATGCTGAAAGACGTGGCCTACCAATCGCGCACGCCCGACTTCTGGAACGCGATGGACATGATCGGCGGCAAGTCCTCGTACCTGATGAACGGCACATTCACCGACGGCAAAGGCCAGCCGGGACAGGTCAACGCCGTCAGTCACGGGACGCCGCCGGCGCGGTTCAAGGGGATCAACGTGATCAACACGGGCCAGGGGATGAACCGTGGCTGAGTTCAGCGGTCTTACCCGCGCCGCCGCGCGCGAGCTGTGCGAGCGCGTGCTGGCTCTGTCGAAATCAGAGGGCTGCCAGGTCAACGTGAACTCGAGCGCCAACGGCAACACGCGGTATGCGCGCAACGAGGTGACGACCACCGGCGATACCGACAACGCGACGGTCATGGTGTCGTCCCGGTTCGGCAAACGCGCAGCCAGCGTCGGGACCAACCTGCTCGACGACGCGGGACTCGCGCGCGCGGTCGAGACCAGCGAGCGGCTGGCGAAGCTCGCGCCGGAGAACCCGGAGCTGATGCCGCTGTTACCGGCGCAGGTCTATACCGACGTCCCCGCGTTCTCCGAGGCGACAGCGAACCTCGACGCGGTGCGCCGCGCCGATGCCGTGCGCAGCGCCTCGAGCGAATCGAATCGCGCCGGGCTGATGGCGGCGGGGCTCGTGCACCGCGTTGCGGGAGCGCAGGCCGTCGCGAACTCGGCGGGCCTCTTCGGCTACCACGCGTCGACAACCATCGTTCACACCGTCACGGTGCGTAGTCCGGACGGAAAAGGTTCGGGGTGGGCCGGGACGGCGCACAACGACTGGGGTCGCGCGACGCCCGCCACGCAGCTCGCGACGCGCGCCGTCCGCAAGGCGCACGGGACGCGCGCCTCCACGCCCCTCGACCCAGGCAAATACACCGTGGTGCTCGAGCCCACCGCGGCGGGAAACCTGGTGAGCCTGCTCGCGTTCGCGCTGAATGCCCGGCAGGCGGACGAAGGCCGCAGTTTCTTCTCCAAGCGGGGAGGTGGCAACAAGATCGGCGAAAAGGTGGTCGACGAACGGGTGACGATTCTGTCCGACCCGCAGGATCCCGATCTGCTCACCGCTCCATTCACCGGTGAAGGCCAGCCGGTGGGCCGTACCCTCTGGATCGAAAACGGCGTGCTCAAATCGCTGGCTTACGATCGGTTCTGGGCGGAGAAGCAGGGCGTCAAGCCGACGCCGTTCGCCGGAGGCTATCGCCTGCAGGGCAGTGGCGCCGCGCCCTCGCTGGAAGAGCTGATCAAGGGAGTCGAGCGCGGATTGCTGGTTACACGGTTCTGGTATATCCGGGGCGTCGATCAGCGCACGCTGCTCTACACGGGGATTACTCGTGACGGCGTGTTCCTGATCGAGCGCGGCGAGGTCAGCCGGGCGGTCAACAATTTCCGATTCAACGAGAGCCCGATCGCCATGCTGAACAACCTGGTCGCGGTCGGGCGGCCGGAGCGTGTGTCGTCGTCGGAGTCGGGGGACGTCGGAGGGCCGGCGGTGGTGGTGCCGCCCCTCGTAGTCAAGGACTTCTCGTTTACGTCGGTAAGCGAGGCGGTGTAGCGGCGATCAGACCTTCGGATCGATGGGCAAATGCCGGTGCGTGTGATCGCCGTTTTCCCCCTCATCGGCGAACCAGCAATAGGCCCAAATCTTGGCGGGTCTCAGCATTTGCCGGCCGGCGCGCAGGATAATCCCCATCGGCTCGTCATCGAGTACTAGCGGCAAGGTCGTCATGCCCGCTTGGAAGGCAAGGAGCTTGCCAGCGGGTGCTATGCTCAACCCACAGTTTTACAACCACTTAACGCATCAACCCAGTCAGGCAGTCGTCATTCCGACACGTTCAACGCCGTCTGTACCGTGTCGACCTGACGCGGTGGCTTGATCGCGGTGAAGCCGGAGCGCTTCGCCTTTCGGCCGCTTTGCACCTGCCAACCCCGATACAGCGTCTGCAATGCCTCGGGCGCGAGCGGGATCACCTCACGATGCTCGGCCGCGGGCGGCAGTACCACGTGAACGCCGCCGGACGGAGTGCGGACCTGAAGATCGGCGATCAGCGATGCGCGCTGCTTCGCGCGCAATGGGCTCAGGCACGCCGGCGCGATCGCCACCAATGAAGGCGCGAGATCGGGGAACCAGCTGCCAAAGTTGATGACGAGCGCCTGAAACGCGCCACCGCCGAGCTGCTCGGTCACCGCGCGACCTTCGGCGGCCTCGACGGCGCCCAGGTCCTGATCGAGCAGAAAGACTTCGGCGTCATGCGCCGCCAGGAACAGGGCTTCGGGCAGCGCCGTCGCGCCGAGTACGACGACGACGTCGCCGGGCTCGAGCCGCGCCGCCCACGGCACGATCGGGTGTTGGCGATCGAAACCCCAATGCGTCGGCTCGCGCTGTGCCTCGCGCAGCGCGCGATGCTTCTGGCGCCAGCGCGGGAACGAGGGGAGTCGCAGCCGGCGCGCGATGATGCGGTCGACATGCTCGAGCAGCAGCACCTCGGTGAGCAGATACTGATCCTGCGCGCTCGCCTGAAGCTCGCGCACCGCTTCATCGCCGATCTCCAGCAGCTCGGCGCGCGGCACTGTGTTCTTGTATTCCTCGAGCCGCTGCAGAATGAACTCCTGATACTCCTGCTTGAGCGAGCGCGGCTGGCGCCGGATCGGTTGGATCCCCGTCTTGCTGGGGCGGCCGAGGGGCAGGGAAGTCAGCATGGCTCGACGTGCACCGTCACTTCTTCCAGCTCGAGGTCCCGTTTCAGCCGCTCTTCGACGGCGTCGGCAATCGCGTGGGCCGCGGCGACATTGGCGTTCGGGTCCACGGCGATCGTGACTTCCGCGTAGCGCACGCCGGCGTCGCCGCCGCGCGAACGAATTCCGTAGGCGGAGATTACGCCCACGACGGCCTGCGCAGACTGGCGAATCGTCGGTTCGGGAATCGCGCGCTCGTCCACGAGGATCGGCACGGCGCGCTGCAGGATCTGGTAGGCGACGCGCACGATCAGCACTGCCACCGCCAGCGCGACGGCGGAGTCGACCCACATGTATCCCTGACGTGAGAACAGCACGCCGATCAGGACGCCGATCGTGATGAACACGTCGGCGCGCGTGTGCGCCGCGTCGGCGATCAGGAGCTCACTGGAGAGCTGGTGGCCCCGGCGGTTCTCGTACCAGGCAACGAACACGTTCACGGCGAGGGTGCCTAGCAGCAGGATGAGCCCGAGGTCCGTCATCTGCACCGCGTGACCGCCCGCGATCAATCGGCCGATCGCGCTTCGGGCCAGCTCGAAGCAGGTGACGGACAGGAAGACGCAGATCCCGAGCGCGCCGAGCGTTTCGAATTTGCGATGCCCATAGGGGTGTTCGTCGTCCGGCCCGCGCGCCGCCACCCGGACCACGATCAGGCCGAGCACGTTGTAGACGGCGTCTACCGACGAATGAGCGGCATCACCGATTACGGCGAGAGACCCGGCGAGCACGCCGATGATCGCTTTGGCGATCACCACGCAGATGTTCGCGACCAAAAGTCCGCGCAGCACGCGGCGCACCGCGGCTACACGGTCCAGGGCCTTCCCGGGCATGGCTTGCAAGCTTGTGACAGGGGCCGATTTAGTCAACTTTACTTGACATATTTAGACGATTGTATAAATATCTAGGCCAATGGACGACTCGCTCTTTCGCGCTCTGGCCGATCCAACCAGGCGCAAGATCCTCGAGCTGCTCACGCAGCACAGCCTCACAGCCGGAGAGATCGCCGAGCAGTTCCCGATCGCGTTTGCGTCCGTTTCGCACCACCTCGGTGTGCTCAAGGCGGCCGATCTCGTGGCCGCTGAACGGGAAGGGCAGTTCATTCGCTACCGGCTCAATACGACGGTGTTTCAGGAGGTCGTGCGCTACTTCATGACCCGCTTTGGCGGAGACGGAGAGGGAGGGCAACATGCGTAGCCGCTGGTTCGGATACATCATCGCGGGACTGGCACTCATCGTATCGATCTGGGCGTACGGACAGCTTCCGCCCACCGTCGCGACACATTGGAATTTGCGCGGCACGCCCGACGGCTACTCCAGCCGGCTCATGGCGGTACTGATCATGCCGATCGTCACCGTCGTACTCACCACGCTCTTCAACGTGCTGCCGCGGTTCGATCCGCGCCGCGAGAACTACGCAAAGTTCATGGGCACCTATTGGCTCATCGTCAACGCGGTGATGCTGTTTCTGCTCGTGACACACGGCGTGGTCATCGCGCACGGCCTGGGTTACAGCGTGCGGGTCGACCGCATCATGCCGCTCGGCGTGGGCCTGCTGTTCATCGTGCTCGGGAACTATCTGACGCGCGTCGAACCGAACTGGTTCATCGGCATCCGGACACCGTGGACGCTGTCGAGCGATACGGTGTGGCGCAAAACGCATCGCACCGGCGGCGCGCTGATGGTATTGGGCGGGCTGGCGCTGGCGATCGGCGCGTTCCTGCCGGGGCCGGGGTTCCTCGTGATGTTCATCATCACCGCGATCGTTGCCGGCGTGATTCCGATGGTGATGTCGTTCATCCTCTGGAAGCGGGAGAAACGTGATCATTCTTAGTCTTGCCGCCCTGGCCCTGGCCGCACAGGCGGACACTGTTCCGCCGGCCGCGGTAGTCGAATCAGCCTACGCGATTCACAGCGGCGGCCTCGAGCTTGCGGGCACGCTCACCATGCCGCGCGAGGCGAGCGGCCCGGTGCCGGTCGTGGTGATCATCGCCGGCTCCGGTCCGACCGATCGGAACGGCAACTCGATGATGGGAATCAGGCCGAACTCGTACGCGCAACTCGCATGGCGGCTGGCGGAGCGCGGCATCGCGTCGCTCCGCTACGACAAGCGTGTGCTTCCCGGTACGAAAGGCACATTCAACATCGCGCAGCTGACCCTGGACGACTTTGCCGCGGATGCCCGCGCGGCGGCGGACTCGCTCGCGCGCGACCGCAGGTTCTCGCGCGTCGTGCTGCTCGGTCACAGCGAGGGCTCCGCGCTCGCGCTGATTGCGGGCCGGGCCGGCGCACCGGTGTCGGCCGTGATCAGCGTTTCGGGTCTCGGACGCCCGTTCGCCACGGTGCTGCGCGAGCAGCTCGCGCGGCAATTCGACAGTACCGTCATGGTCCGGTATGACACGGCAATGGCGCAGTATCTGCGCGGTGAGACGCCCAGGGACGTGCCCCAACAGCTGGGGGTTCTGTTCATCCCGATCAATCAGACGTTCATGCGCTCACTGGCGACATTCGATCCTCCAACCGCCGCTCGCGCCTTGCGCCTGCCGCTGCTCATCGTGCAGGGCAGTCATGATCTTCAGGTGAGAGTGCAGGACGCCGAGCGGCTGCATGCCGCGCGGCCCGACGCGGCCATGGTGATAGTTCCGGGGGCGAACCACGTCCTGAAGCAGACGACGGACACGACGTTGGCGGGGCAGCGGCCGCTGTATCAGAGCCCCTCGCATCCCATCATGCCGGAGGTGGTGAGCGCGATCGGCGATTGGGTGCTCAAACTGCCCTGAGCAGGACGCCTTTCAGGTATCCGGTTTCGGGAACGTTCAGGAGCTCCGGATGGTCGGACGCGGCCCCGGTTGCGGTGATGAACTGCATCCGGCGGCCCGAATCGCGCGCGGCATCTGCCAGCATCGCGTTGAACAGATCCCGGCTCACATGATAGGAGCATGACGACGTAAACAGCTCGCCGCCGTCGGCGAGGATCCGCATCGCCCGCAGGTTGATCTCTTTGTAGCCGGCCAGGGCGCGCTCCACGTTCGACTTGGTCTTCGCGAACGCGGGCGGATCGAGGACGATGGTATCGAAGTGTTCGCGCCGCTGCTCCAGCTCGCGCAGCAGATCGAACGTGTTCGCTTCGCGCCACGCGATGTTGCCGATTCCGTTGAGCCGGGCGTTCGCGGCACCCCGTTCGAGCGCCTCGCTGCTCTGATCCACCGCGACGACCTCCTTCGCCTTGCGCGCGAGATGCAGCGCGAACGATCCGTGATAGGTAAACAGATCGAGGGCGCGTCCCCCGACTTTGGTGTGCGCGCCGATCATGAAGCGATTCTCGCGCTGATCGAGAAACGCCCCGGTCTTCTGGCCGGACCAGGGCGCGGCGAGGTATCGCAGTCCGTCCTCCAGAACTTCCACCGTCTCGGGAACCTGGCCGAAGGCCAGGACGACTTCCGCCGGCAATCCTTCATGCCGCCGAACGGCGGCGTCGTTACGAAGCAGAATGCCCTCGGGCCCGAACACCTCGCGGATCGCCGTGAGTACGTCCGCGCGCGCGGTCTCGAGTCCCGCCGACAGGAGCTGCGCGACGATGAACGGTCCGTATTTGTCGACGACGAGCGAGGGCAATCCATCGCCTTCCGCGTGCACGGCGCGCCAGGCGCTTGCCTCGATGCCGGATCGCCGCTCGGCGGCATCGCCGATGCGCCTGGTCCACCAGGTCGAATCGATCGGCTCGTCGGCGCGCGTGAGCAGCCGGAGCCGGATCTCGGACGCCGGCGAATAGAGTGCCTTGCCGAGGAACCTGCCTTTGCGATCGGTGACCGGGACAACGCCCGGTGTCTTGTTCGGTTCTTCGGCGACATCGCTGCGGTAGATCCACGGGTGGCCCTGTTTCCAGCGCTCGGCGCCACGCGCGGTCACCTTCACCGTGCCGCCCGTCACCGATCGGGCCTGAGCTTCGCAGCTTCGCGGAGATACATATGTTTCAGCGCGCGCTGCGGCTTGCCTGTGTAGAAGTGAAGCAGGACGCGGATGCAGTGCGGCAACCCGCCGGGGACGGCGACTTCGGCGGTCCCCAGCAACGGGACGTCGGTCCAACCGAGCCGGCGCGCGGCGCGGGCCGGATAGTCGGCGGTCAGGTCTGGGGAAGAGGTGAAGATCGCGCTCTCGATGTCCTCGGGCGCGAAACCATTGGCATCCCGAAGCGCCGCAAGCAGCTCTTCGGTCGCCTCGAGAATCGCTTCACTCGTATTCGCGGTGGCGGTCGTCGCTCCCCGCAAGCCGCGCAGGACTTTGGTCATGGCACTGGCCGATCAGTTGCGCTTGATGGTGATCACCGATCCCGTTCTGCTCAAGGGGCGGGATCCGGTGGATGTCTGCCGCGCCGCGGTGCAGGGCGGCGCGACCATGCTTCAGGTGCGCTGGAAAGATGGCTCCGCGCGGGATGTTTTGGACTTGACCCGCGCCCTGGTCGCGGCGCTCCCGGTTCCCGTTCTGGTGAATGATCGCGCCGACATCGCGCTCGCGGCGGGAGCCGCCGGCGCCCATCTGGGCTGGGAGGATCCGCCACTCGAAGCACTGCGGCCGCACCTCCCCGCAGGCTTTCTGCTGGGAGTCTCCGTGGGATCGCCGGAGGAAGCGGAGCGGGCGGCCGCCCTGCCCGCTGACTACTGGAGCGTGGGTCCCTGCTTCGCCACTCCCACGAAGAGGGACGCCGGTCCAGCGCTCGGACCGGACGGTTTCTCCGACCTGCTCCAGCAAGCGCCCGAGGGGACACCGGTAATCGGCATCGGCGGCATCACTCCAGCCAATGCGGGGCAGATCATGGCGCGCGGCGCTGCCGGGGTTGCCGTCGTAGGGGCGGTGCTGAGCGCCGCCGACCCGGCCATGGCGGTCCGCGCTCTGAAGTCCAAGCTCCAGTTGTAGTTATCTCGTTATTCGCGCCGTAACGGCGTACGAACGACCGCGTAACCCTGTCCTCCCAGCTTAGGCCATCACCCACTGGGAGGCAAAATGCGTTTGCAAGCTCGTTGGGCCTGGGTCGCTCTCGCGCTGATGATTCCGGGCGAGATCGTGGCCCAGCAGGTCAAGGCGACCACATTGCCGTTGCGGGATGAAGGCACGGACATCTGGTATTTCTATGGCGACGTCGCCGTGGGCGTCGAGCATCGGCGCGGCATCCTCAAGTTCGGCGCCAGCGTGAACGTCGTCTCACTCGACGAACCCCGCTCGTTGTTGCGCGAGAGCTTCGAAACGGGCAATCGCAGTCTGGACCTCGATCTCAAAGACCTGTTCTGGCGCAACACCGGGTTGCTGTTCGTCGGCAATGGGCCGATGAGCGCGGTCGACGTCGCCGGCGGGCGGATCCGCTGGACGCGCGACTGCGACAAAGCCGGGTTCGTCGAGCTGAGCCGGATGACTCCGTTGCCCCCCACGAGACTTCTCGTGGTGAGCGCGCATCACTGCGACGCCAAAGACATCGTCAAAGCCCTCGATGACCCACGGATTCAGCTGATCGACCTGAACACCGGCGAGATCCGGTGGACCTACAAAACCGTCGGCCGCGTCACCGACGCGCCCGGAGGATACTGGCAGCGCGTCCGGCGCGCTCAGGGTGGAAAAGCACAGAAGCAGGTCGAGATCGCCGCCCTGCCGCTCGCGCGTTACGACGGCAGGTATGGTTTGTCGGCCGACTCTACGGCCGACCGCGCGCTCGTGGCGGGTGAACGCCTCGAGGTACTCGACCTCGCCAATGGCTCGGTCGTGTGGCGCACGAAGGACAAGACCGGTCAGTTCGAGGGAGTATTTGGATCCCTGGCGCTCGCCAGTGAGGGCGACGAGCTCACGGCGTTTTCGCTCGAGACGGGTGCCGCGGCGTGGCACTTCGATCTGGGCTCCAAGGGCACCACGATCTACTCGGCCGCCAACATGCGCGAGGATGGTGATTCGACGCCGCTGGGACCCGACGTGATCCTCGTGTCGACGCCCAAGGTCGTGCACCTGGTCGATCTCGCGACGGGACAGAAGAGATGGACCGTGCCGCGCGGCGACGGGGCGGGCTGGCAGGGCACGCAGGCCGGGCTCATGGTGAGAAGCGAGGACGTCGTGACGATGTACGACTGGGCGAGCGGCCAGCGGCGCTGGCAGGTGAAGGGCGGCCGCTACATGATCGCGCGGGGTGCGACCGGCGGCGGCACGCTGTTGCTCGTCGAGCGCGGCAAGTATGAGGAAGGCCACTTCGTCGGGCCCTTCAAGTTCTGGGGCGTGAATTCGTCAACGGGCGCCGTCGTCTGGTCGCGCGCCGACATCGACGGCAAGAAGATCGTCGGCTGGTCGATCGAGTACGATGGGCAGGTGCGGATCACGAGCGAGGCGGGCCGCCTGGCGAACATCGACGTCGCCTCCGGCGCGCCGGCTGCCGCGCCGGTGAGCGCCGCGAACGATCGCTTCGTGAGCTATTCGGAGCAGGACAAGGTGCTGCGCGCGCGCAACTACGCGGGCGACGTGGTCTGGGAGCGTCGCGGCGAGATCTCGTCTGATGCGCGCTTCCGCATGGCCGGCGGCGTCGTCCTCTGGCCGGCGAAAGACGGCACCGCCGAAGTCATCGCTGCCGTGGACGGGACGTCGTTATGGAAGCAGTCGCTTGGCGGCAATCCGCGCGCCTTCATCTCGAACGACGGACGACACGCCATCTTCTCGTCCGGAAAGTCGCTGCATGTGCTTCAGATTTCGGAGGCCCACGCGGGCGCCAACTAGCGCGACGCCCTTTGCCGCACGCGCTTGATCGCGGCGAGATGATCGGCGTAGGACTCCGAAAAAATGTGCTTGCCGTCCGGTTGGGCCACGAAGAAAAGGTGGCCGGTCAGTGCAAGACACCCGGCCCCATGACGCACGCGCGATCATCGGGGCCGGCGGGTCGGGCCCATCGGTTTCAGCGCTGCTACGCGCTGCCCGCGCCTGATGTTAGGACGTCGATTCGGATCGGATGACCCGATCCAAATCGCCTCTCGGGTCCGGGATTGTCCGGAGTCCAGTCCGGAATTCTTTGGAATTCCACCGGAATTCCGGAAAATTAACAACGCCGATTTCAGTAAGTCCAGAAAACTCAATATGATATCGTAAGAGCAATCTGGCACGCCTTGTGCCCCCTGGGACCGGTCGCCCTAATGTGGCGATGCGTCGCCATCCGGCATACCAGGGGGAATCCGTGATCAGTCCATTGCGTTCTCTACTGCCAGTGGCCGTCAGCCTTTTTGCCACTTTCGCCGTCCCCAGCAACGTCGTCGCGCAGGGCCCATGTGATCAGATCGATCCCCCTCCGCCGCCTTGGTGCTTCCCTGCCGAAGTCTCAGTGACTCCCGATAACGGAACGGCCCCGACACGCGTGCCCAACACTGGTGGTTATACGGCCGTCTTCAATGTTTCGATCACGAGTGGCATGGACACGTGGACCTTTGTTTGTTCCAGCTCGGGTAACGTGACTTGCGGGGTGGTTGGCCCGAAAAGCGCGGCATTGTTTCAGGGTGAGGCTTTGAATGTCACCGTTAGCTATTCGGTTGGTAACGCAGGATCTGGCACGCTCACACTAACCGCGATAAGCCCTTCGAGTAGTGACGCCGGATCTTTCACTGTTCCGATCGGTCAAGCCGCCGGGGCACCGATTGTGGACGTTACACCCTATAATTTTGACAAGCAGGACTATAGACGCTGCGCTCTTGCTTGTTTCGCCACGATCTACACGCAGAGCACCGTGCCGTACTTTTCGCTGAACACGCCGCGAAGCGTTACCCTGATTTACAACAGCGACCGCGTGAACCCCCGGCCCTTTGTCCATGTCAATGTGACTCCAGATTTGAGCACCGGGACGCCCCTTGAGTACCGCTTCCAAGTCAAGGTCAACGGGGCGTTCGTGACCTTTCTCAACGGCGAAACGCTGTTGCGCTTTGCCTATCCCGGGAATGTCAAGGTTCGCCTTGGGGGCCAGTTCGACGCGTCATCGTACGCGACCGGTGTCTATCCACTTGATATCATCGTCGCAGCGCTCTATCCCGGCAGCGTCCGAAAGACTACCACGATCCCGACGAAGCTGGCAGTGGTGAATGAAACGAACGCCGCGGTTGCACGCGGTTGGACGCTCGCAGGAATCCAGCGTCTCTACCTCCAGATTGATGGGTCAGCGCTGATCACAGAGGGGGATGGAAGCGCCACCTACTTCTGGAATGTCGGTGGGACGTTTCAGACTCCACGAGGAGACTTCTCCGCCCTCACGAGCGGGGGCGGATACACGCGCAGCTTCGTGGATGGGACGCAGATCTTATTCGACGCCACGGGAAAGATGACGCAGGTGCGCGACCG
>DASSUS010000060.1:0-8235 GCA_035706765.1 Gemmatimonadales bacterium | reverse complement strand
TGCCGGTCAGGAGCGGCGCGAGGCGCGCCTGATCTCCGCCGCTGAACCAGATGCCGGTCACGCCCTCGAGCCGGCGCGCGCTCGATGCGCTCTCCGCCTGCGCGCGGGTCAGGAGCAGCACGAACGCGTCGGCCCCGAATTCGCGCAGCTGCACGACTTTTTCTTCGCCCGTCGCCGCCGGCTCGCTCGATGCCATCGGCACGACGGCGATTCGCGCGCGGCCGCGCCCGCCCGCGAGCTCGACGAAGCGCGCGACGAGCGAGTCGGACTGTGAGCCGCCGCCGACGACGAACAAATGCCCGGGCCCCTGTTGCTGCGCGCCGACGAGGGCGAGCACCATCCAAGTGTGTTCATTCGGTGATTCGGAATGCTCGGGGCAGGAATCGAACCTGCAAGGGGTTGCCCCCGAGGGATTTTAAGTCCCTTGCGTTTACCAGTTTCGCCACCCGAGCGTGGCGGGAATTATAACCGCTCCGTGTGCGCTCCCGGCGACGCGACAATTTCGCTGATCGGCGGCGTGCGTCCGTAGGCGCGCTCGAACGCGCGCTGAATCGCCGGTGCCGTCTTCTTGTCGGTCTTACTCACCAGCACAATCGCCGCCCCGCCCCACCCCGCTCCGGTGAGCCGGGCACCCAGCGCGCCGGCGCGCTTGGCCGCCGCCACGATCGTGTCGAGCTCCGGCGCGCTGCAGTCGTACAATCGCCGGCACGATTCGTGGGATTCGTAGAGCAGCTGCCCGAACTGCTTGAGCTTGCCCTGGCTCAGGAGCTGCGCGCCGAACCGGGTGCGCGCCGTCTCGCCGATGACATGCACCGCGCGCGAGCGCACCGGCTCCTTGAGTGCGCGCTTGAGCCGCGGCAGCCACTCGGCGGGCCAGCTCGCGAGCCACACCAGCTCGGGCAGCTCGATCTTGAGCCGCTTCACGGCCTCCTCGCACTCCGCGCGCCGCGTCGAGAAGCTGCCCGCCGCCAGATCGTGTCGCACGCCGGTGTCGACCAACAACAGTCGCGCCTTGAAGGGAATGTGCCGCGCCTCGAGTGACGCGCATTCGAACAGGAGCGCGTGATCGCGTTTGCCCAGCGCCGAGATCGTCTGATCCATGACGCCGCAGCGCACGCCGACGTGGTCGTGCTCGGCGCGATACGCGACGCCAGCGATCTGGCGCGGCTTGAGACTCGGCGCCAGCGCCTTGGCGACCGCGACCGCGAGCGCGGCCGACGAGGAAAGCCCCGCGCCGATCGGAATGTCGGAGGCGACGGCCACCCGGAACGACGCGTTCGTCGGGATCGCTTCGAGGGTCCACAGCTCGCGCAGCACGCCACCGACGTAGGCGGCCCAGCCCTTGGGGAGCGCCTCCTGCCATTTGACCCGTATCACTTTCTTGAATCGGGTCGAGACCGCTTCGAGGACGCCGTCTTCACCGGTGATGGGGCCGACGGCGACCGTCGTGCGCTGCGCGATCGCAATCGGGAGCACCGGACCGCCGTTATAGTCGGTGTGCTCGCCGATCAGATTGACGCGGCCGGGCGCCGACGCGGCGGCGCGGGGCGCGTTGTTGAACGCGTCGCGAAACAGGGCTATCGCTGGACGTGGCATGAGTTTGACAAGACTTGAGGGCAATGCTACCGTATCGCGGCCGGATTCACCATCTACCCCTATTCGTGTTTGGAGACCCACAGTATGCGGCGGTTTGCGTTGTTGCTGCTTGCGGGAGCCCCCTCGCTCGTCGCCGCCCAGGGATTCGGCGTCTACGAGCACAACACCTGCGCCATGGGGCGCGCCGGGGTTGCCGCGGCGAGTCCCTGCGCCGATGGCTCGGCCATCTTCTTCAACCCCGCCGGGCTTGCGGGTCTCTCGGGGAGTCGCATTAGCGCCGGAGTGACGGCGATCGCGGCCAAGGGAAGCTTTACCGACGACTTCCTGGGCCATCGCACCGATCTCGACAATCCCGTCATTCCCGTCCCCAACGTCTACCTCACCCGCCAAATCAACAGCAAGCTCACCGTCGGCATCGGCGCCTACGCCCCGTACGGTCTCGAGACGAAATGGCCCGCCGACGATTTCGAGGGCCGTTTCCTCGGCTATAACACCGACGTCCGCTCGATTTACATCCAGCCGACGATCGGCTACCAGATCAGCCCGAAGCTGAAGTTCGGGATCGGGTTCGCCTACATCACGAGCCACCTCGAGCTGAGGCAGCGCGCCGATCTCTCGACGCGGCCGATTCCGCCGACGCTGGCCGTGCCCGCCGGGCTGCCGCCCGGGACGACGTTCGGGATGGTGGGTGTGCCGACCGGCACCGACTTCGCCGACGCCGTGCTCGACGCGAGCGGGACGGGGTTCGCGGTGAACTTCGGCGGAATTCTCAAGGTGACCGATCGGCTCAGCATCGGCGGCCACTGGCTCACGCGCAAGAAGATCACGTACGACGGTGATGCGGTGTTCGAGCAGATCCCGACGGGGCTCGTGCTTCCCGTCGCCATCGGACCGCTGCCCGCGGGCACTCCGGTGGACGCGGTGCTCACCTCGCAATTCGGGGCGGGCGGCGCGCTCGAGGACGGAGCCGTCACGACGTCGCTCATGATGCCGCCGCAGGGCTCGCTCGGATTCGCGTATCAGCTCAACGACAAGTGGAATTTCATGGCGGACTGGCAGTACGTCGTGTGGGGCTGGTTCAGCGAGGTCGCGATCGACTTCGAGAATCCGAACACGCCGGACCTCACGCTGCATCCGAACAACAAGGACACGCACGGCTTCCGCTTCGGCACCGAGTACCAGTACTCGCCCAAGGTGCAGCTGCGCGCCGGCTATCTGCATCACGGCGGCGCCTCGCCGCCGCAATTCGTGACTCCGCTGCTGCCCGAGGGCCCGCGCAACGAGTTCACGATCGGCGCCGGGATTCAGATGACGCCGAAATTCCACGTGGACCTGGGCTATCAGTACATCAAACAGAATGATCGCCGCGGCACCGTGAACACGGCCCTCGGCAACACCGGTCTCTACCAGTTCTCGGCCAATCTGTTCGGGGTCGGGCTGGCCTACACCTTCTGAGGGCCACGAGAGTCATGATTCGGACCAATCGCGTTTCCGCTGCTGCCCTCGGTCTGCTGCTGGCGGCGGCCGCCTGCGAGAATGACGAGCTGAACCGGCCGTTTTCCGCGACGCCGGTCGACCCGCTCTTCGCCCGCTACGTCTCGATGGGCAATTCGATCACCGCGGGATTCCAATCAGGCGGCATCAACGACAGCACGCAGAATCAGGCCTACCCGCGGCTGCTCGCGCAGGCGATGCGCTCGCCGTTCTTCGTTCCGCTGCTGAGCCGGCCTGGGTGCCCGCCGCCGTACACCAACGTCTTCACCCAAACGCGCCTGACGCCGACGGGATTTCCGCCCAGCACGAGCACGTCGTGCTATCTCCGGAGCATTCCGGCAGTCCCGCCGCCGTACGTCAGCAATACCGCGGTCCCCGGCGCGCGCGTGTCCGACGTCTACACGAATGCGACGCCGAGCGCGAACAACCTGACCCAGTTCATTCTGGGCGGGCTGACGCAGATCGGCATGGCGCGGAAGGCGCAGCCGACGTTCGTTTCGCTGTGGATCGGCAACAACGACGTGCTCGGCGCCGCGACGAACTCGACCAACGGCGGTGACAGCACGCTGATCACGCCGGTCGCCACGTTCGAGACGGAATACGAGGCGGCGCTCGACAGCATCGAGAACGTCGGCACCGAGGGTGCCGTTCTGATCGGCGTGGCCAACGTCACGGCGATTCCGTACTTCAGCGCCGGCGCGACCTACTTCGCCATCAAGGCAGGCGCTGTTCCGGGCGTCACGTTCCCGGCGCTGTTTACGGTGAGCACCAATTGCGCGCCGATTTCGAGCGGAATCCCGGGCGCGCGGGGCGACTCGGTGCTCGTGCCGTTCCCCTATGGCGCCGCGCTCATCGGCGCTGCGCAAGCGGGCGCCGCGCGCAACCTCGACTGCGCCGACACCGTGCCGCAGATCGTGGTCCCCGCCGAGCTGCGCAAGCTCGTGACCACGGTGACGGCGTACAACGCGTTCATCTCCGGCGAGGCGACCGCGCGCGGCTGGGCGTACCTCGATCCCAACCCTTCGCTCGACTCGCTTCGCACCGCTCCGGGCGGTACCGCGGTGCGCGCGTTCCCGTTGCTCGGGCAGCCGTGCACGGCCAATCCGTTCGGTACGGCGTTCTCGTGTGACGCGGTGCACCCGAGCGCGGCCACGCATCGGCTGATCGCGACAAAACTGCGTCTGGCTATCAACGCGGCGTATTCGACGGCGATCCCACCGATCCCGTAAAGACGGCGGCGGAAAGCGGCAACAAGTGATTATCTATAGATCCTTGTTGCCGCTTCCTTTTGTCCTCGTTCTGGCTGCGTCCACCGCAGCCACCCAGGCCGTGCCCCGCACCGACACCCCGCGTTCGGGCACGCTCCGCGTCACGTTCGAGCCCGTGATCACGACGTGGGAACGCGAGTTCACGACCGACGGCCACCAGCAACGCGTCGGCGCCACGTTGCCGTTCACGACCGTCTTCGTTCGCTCGGAAAAGCGCGTCACCCCGCTCGGCGTGGACTTCGGCATCACCAATCGGATATCCGTCGGCGCGCGGTTTCCCCTCGTGCGCGTGAACACCCGCGAAAGCTTTCCGTTCGACTCCACGGGGCAGTTCGCCGATACCGCGGGCGCGCGCCGGCTCGATTCGCTGCTGCAGGACACGACGTATGCCTTTGGCCCCATCGCGGGCACCTCGCGGCGGCTGCATCAGTTCGCGGGTGACTTCGAGGTCGAAGCGAAGTATCGGATCATCGAATCGCACAGCTTCGCGCTGAGCGGGGCGCTGATCGTGCGGCTGCCGACCGGCCACCAGGATTCGCCCAATCGCCTGTTCGATGTCGCCGCCGGCGATCATCAAACCGACATCGAGCTGCGAGTGGCGCAGGAGCTGACGCTGCTCGATCGTCTTTGGCTGAACGGATCGCTGCGACTCGGCCGGCAACAGCCGGGGGAGCGCGACCGGCGCGTCGGTCCGCAGGCGCAGCTATTGATCCCGCGTGCCGCCCTGGCCCGGCTCGACTGGGATCCCGGCGATTACGCCGCGATCGACGTCGCCCCGATGTACCGGTTCACCCGGACCTTCGCGGCGGGCCTTACGGTGGGTCACTACACGCAGGGGCGTGACAGTTACGCCTACCGCTCGGCGCAGGACTCCATCGACGTCGCGACACGGCTCGGCACGCCGGTCTCCGCGGCGGTGTTGAACGCGGGCACGGCGGTGCGCATCACCCGGCTCGGAGCGGTGATGACGTACGCGGCTTCAGATGTGGAGGGAAGTCTGTCGATCGAGCAGACGGTCAGCGGCGCGGGCGGTCTGGTGCCGGTTGCGACGGTGTTTCGGGTGGTGTTCCGGACGTCGCGCTGGCCGTTCTGAGCAGCTCGACGGCGTGGCGGCGCGCGGTCGCCATGTCGGCATCGCCGAGCATCCGCGCGATCTCCTTGACGCGCGTCTCGCCGGTTACCACCAGCACGTCGCTCGTCGCCACCCCGCCCTTTTTGGCTTTTTCCACCACCAGCTGCTGGTCTGCATAGACGGCGATCTGCGGCAGGTGCGTGATGACGAGCGCCTGGCGCCCTTCGCGCGAGACGTCCTTCAACGCCTCCCCAATCCTGACGCCCACTTCGCCACCGATCCCCTGATCGACCTCATCGAACACGAGCGTCGGGACGACGTCCTGGTCTGACAGTACGACCTTGAGCGCCAGCATCAACCGCGACAGCTCGCCTCCGGATGCCACACGTGCCAGCGGCCTGCTCTCCATCCCCTCGTTCAGCGTGACGCTGAAGATGATGTCCTCTGAACCTCGCGCGTCGGGCGTCGTGCGTTGTGACAGCTCCGCCGAGAACCGCCCACCTTCCATGCCGAGCGCCGGCAGAGCCTTGTTGACGGCACGCGCCAGCTTCTTCGCGCCCGCGACACGCTTCGTCGAAAGCGCCTGAATTGCGCGCGCGAACTCCGCGGCTGCCTGCTCTCGCTCGGCCGCGATGTTGCGCAGATCGAGATCGGCGGTATCGAGCAGCTCGAGCTCGCGCGCCGCGCGGTCCCGGGCCGCCAGCACGTCGGCGATCGTGGGGCCGTGCTTCTGCTGCAGCCTGAACAGGAGATCGCGGCGCTGCTCGACGGTGGTGAGCCGCTCGGGATCGGCTTCGATCTCGCTCGCATACTCGCGCGCGGCCTGCGCCAGCTCCGCCGCGTTCGTCGTCGCCGCGTCGAGCAGCTCCTGCCATCGCGCCGTGGAAGGATCGAGCTTCGTCAGATTGCCGAGGATCTTGTGCGCCTTGCTCAGCCCGGCGGCGTCCAGCACCGACTCGAGCTCGTTCGCCAGGCGCCCCAGCTCCTCGGCGTGGGCGAGGCGCTTCGCTTCGATCTCGAGTGATTCCTCCTCCCCCACCTTGGGCCTGGCGCGCTCGATTTCCTGCAGCACGTGGCGCAGGTAGTCCGCCTTCTTGCGGACGTCCGCCTGGCGCTCGGCCAGCTCCGTCTCGCGCTGCTCGAGCGCCTTGAGCCGGCCGTGGGCATCCCGCACCGCAACGCGCTCGACGTCCGCGTCGGCGTAGGCGTCGAGCATATCGCGCTGGGCATCGGGCCTGAGCAGCGACTGCGTCTCGTGCTGGCCGTGGAGATCGACGAGCAGCGCCCCGATCTGAGCCAGTACGCCGATCGTAGCGGGTGAACCGTTGATCCAGGCGCGCGACTTCCCCTCGCGCAGCACTTCGCGCTTCAGCACGAGCCGGCCTTCTTCCAGCTCGACGCCCAGCTCCGCGAACGGTGACAACAGGTGGCGGTGTACGGCCGCGCCGAACTCGAACGCCCCTTCGACGACGGTCTTCTCGGCGCCAGGGCGCACGATGTCGGCCGAGGCGCGTTCGCCCAAAAGGAGCGCGAGCGCGTCGACGACCATCGATTTGCCGGCGCCGGTTTCGCCGGTGAGGACGTTGAGGCCGGGCGTAAACGGGAGGGTGACGTCGGCGATGACAGCGAGGTCGCGGACGCGGAGCTCTGTCAGCATGTCACACACTTAGGCGTGCCGCGTGGGGCGTGCGGCGTGGGGCGTGCGGCGTGCGGCGTGGGGCGTGGGGCGTGCCGCGTGGGGCGTGCGGCGTGCCGCACGTTTCTACTTACGGGTCCGGTCACTCAGATCTCCCCAGTGCAGCTTCTTGCGCAGCCTCTTGAAAAAGCTTTCAGGGCCGAGGCGAATGAGATGGATCGGCCGCTCGGCGCGGCGCACCTCGAGCCGCTCGCCCGCCTGGATCGGCGTGCCGACCTGTCCGTCGAACGAGACGAGCACTTCGTCGCTCCAGGGTGGAATCGGCTGAATCGTCACGACCGCGTTCGCGGGGAGCACCAGGGGGCGCACCGCGAGCGTGTGCGGGCAGATCGCGGTCACGACGATCGCATCGACGGTGGGCACGACGATCGGCCCGCCCGCCGACATCGAATAGGCAGTGGATCCGGTGGGCGTGCTGACGATGATGCCGTCGGCGGAGTACTGCGCCACTTCATCGCCGTCGACCGACACCTTGAGCCGCACGACGCGCGCCACGCCTCCCTTGTGCACGACGATGTCGTTCAGCACCAGCGGCTCGGTGCGCGCGCTCTTCACGCTTCTGCCGGTGATGGTCGATTGCAGCGTGAGGCGCGGCTCGGTCGTGTAGGCGCGGCGCACGATGGCGTCGAGCGCCCAGTCGAGCGAGTCCGGGCCCGCGGTCGTGAGAAAGCCCACGCGACCGAGATTGAGACCGAGGATCGGGGTGTCGACGCCGTTCAGGAGCCGAGCGCCGCGCAGCAGCGTGCCGTCGCCGCCGAGCGTGATGAGCACGTCGAGCTTTCCGGGAGCCTCACTGAGCGGAGCGGGCGGGCCGCCGTTGCCGGTGGGCCACAACGACTGGATGCGCTCCTCGGTGTAGAGCGTGATGCCGACGCTCACCGCTTTCTGATGGAGCGTGGCGAGGAAGGCGGCGAGATCCGGGTAGTTGGGGTTCCCGACGACCCCGACGTTCATCGCGGGGTGAGCGACTCTTCCGCGGCGAGCGCGCGAATCCGGTTGGCGATGCCCTCGCCCGTCAGCCCGACTTCCGCGAGCTGCTGCGCGCGCGGCGCGTGCTCGTAGGTGCGGTCGGGCACGCCGAGCGCCACGACCCGCACGTCCGGCGTCGC
>DASSUS010000059.1:0-3630 GCA_035706765.1 Gemmatimonadales bacterium | reverse complement strand
CGCGCGTCAGCCTCGTCCGCCAGCGTGACCCCGGCATGTACGCGGTCGAGCTTCTCATCTAACAGCCTCTGGTACTCCTGCGCTATCTCGGCCAGCAAGCCCTGGCGGCCGCGCCGCACGACGGCTTGCAGGAACCGGACGAACTCGGCCGGCGCCTCGCCCTTCAGCGCGCGCTGCAGAATCGCCGCCTTCGCCGCCTTCGACACGCGCGGCGATTCGAGCGCGGCGGCGATGCGCTCGTCTGCCTGGATCGCGCCCGCCACGGCGTCGAGCAACGCGCCGTAGCTGTCGCTCGCCGCAAACAGCGCCTCGGCGTAATTGCGCGCGACCGTGACGCTCTTCACCGCTTCTGTTCCGCCTTCGCCAGGCTGTCCAGAAACTCGGCCACGAGCTTGCGGTTCGCTTCGGTGTCGAGATTCGCTTCGATCACGCGCGACGCGGCCGCGATCGACAGCTCGACCGCCTCACGGCGCAGCGCCTGGATCGCTTTCTCCTTCTCGGCCTCGATGTCCTTGCGCGCGCGCGCGAGCAGCGCGTCGTACTCCTCGCGCGCCTTGGCGAGCAGCGTCTCGCGCTCCTTCTGGGAGATCGACTTCGCCTTGGACAGGATCTCCTGCGCCTCGCTGCGGGCCGCCGCGATCTGCCGCTTGTGCTCCTCGAGCAGCCGCTGCGCCTCGGCGTTCGCCTTCTCCGCGTCCTCGAGCTGCTTCTGGATCCGGCGCTCGCGCTCCTCGACGGACTTCACGATCGCGGGGAACGCAAGGCGCCACAGCAGCACGAGCAGGATGGCGAAGACGACGACCGTCCAGATGATCAACCCGGGGTTGATCGTGAACGGCCCCCCTGCGGCGCCACCCTCGGCGCCGTGTTCTCCCTGGAGCAGAGCCAGCAGGAGCGGCATCTAGGCCAGCTTGAAGAGGAGCGCGAACACGAGCGCGGCCAGCGTCGCGCCTTCGACCAGCGCGGCGGTCAGAATCATGGCGCCGCGGATGTCGGCCGAGGCTTCGGGCTGGCGGGCGATCGCTTCCACCGCCTGGCCGCCGATGCGGCCGATGCCGATGCCGGCCCCGATGATGGCGAGCCCCATCCCGATGCCGGCGCCGAGCAGGGCGTTGTTGTTCAGCGCGGCAGCGGACGATTCCTGGAGCAGCGTGAGGAGCATGTGCATGTGTTTTCCTCTAATGTTCGTGTTGCATGAGTCCGATGAACACGGACGTGAGCAGCGCAAAAATGTAAGCCTGCAGGAAGGCGACGAGCAGCTCGAGCAGCATCATGAACAGCGTGAGCGCGATGGCGCCGACGGTGACGATGCCCAGGATCACCGGAGCCGCGGTGCCGAAGACGAAGATCAGCCCCAGCAGCACGAGAATGACGAAATGCCCCGCTGTCATGTTCGCGAACAGTCGCAGCGTGAGCGCGAACGGCTTGACGATCTTTCCGATGATCTCGACCGGGGTCATGATGATCGCCATGATCACGGCGCCGATCCCCTTCATGCCGGGTGGCACCATCACAATCGTCTTGAGATAGCCCTTGGGGCCGAGCGCCACCATCCCGGAGATCTCGACCGTGAGAAACGCGGTGAGCGCGAGTCCCGCGGTGACGGCGATGTTGCCGGTGGGCGTGGCGCCCCAGGGTAACAGTCCGAACAGGTTGCAGTAGAGAATGAAGAAGAACAGGGTCAGGATGTAGGGCGCGAACTTCGCGCCGGCGTGGCCGATGCTCGCGATCGCGACGTCGTTGCGCACGAACAGCACCAGCGCTTCGACGGCGGCGCCGATCCCGTGCGGCGCGCGACCTTCCCGATGCCGCTTCGTCACCTGGCGGCCGCCATACCATAGCGTGAGGAACACGAGCACCGCGGCGAGGATCATGAACACGACGTGCTTGGTCGGGGAGACGTCGATGTGCGTGCCCGGAATGAGCCACGGACCCGGGAGGTGCCACTCGCCAAGCCCAAACGGCAATTCCACCACGTGGCTGTCGCCGGTGTGATGGAAGATCATCTCGCCGATGTTTGGCTTCTGGATGATCACCTGAGAAACCTCGTCTCCAGGAACAAGAGCGGCAACAAGACCCCAATGTACCCGAGCAGCGCGGGGAGGGTCGCCGAGACGATGAGCACGACGCCCACGCCGAGAAATCTGATGCCCATCCCACCGAGCCAGCGCGCCATGAACTCGGGATTCGGGGCGCGCATCTTGGGCCGCAGCAACGCGACCGCCCAGATCTGCGCGAACACGGCGACTGCGCCACCGACTGCCGCTGGTTTGCTTCCGATTGCGAACGCCGCTGCCACCAACGCGCCGCCAACCGCCGCCAACAGGACGAGGGGCTTCACGCCTTACCGGTCCCGCCTCCCCCTTCTCGCTTCCCCAGATCGCGTTTCACTCTGAGGTAGATACTCATGAACCCCGCGAACCCGCCCACGAACGCGCCCACGATCGTAAACAGCGGCCGCGTGTGCACCCATCCGTCGACCAGCCAGCCCAGCGCGCCGAACAGGAGAATGGCGATCGCGAACGTCAGCGCCATTCCGAAGTACTGGTAGCCCTGGCTGTAGCCTCGGGCTTCGGGCTCGTCGTCTTTTTGTGCCGGAGTCATGTTGTTGCGCCGGGAAACCTAGGCGCTTGTGAAATTTTTCGCAAGCAAAGTGCTAACACCGCAAACCTATGTGGCAACTCAGGGTAGATTGAGATTACCTTCGCACCCATGACCGCCAACCCGTCCCGCATTCCCCGTCCCTCGTCCCCGTCTTCGGGTGACGTCGAGCTGCTCGAGCGGCTCGCGTCCGCGAGGCAGGACCTGCTCAACCAGGTCGGCCAGCGGATCGTGGGCCAGCGCGAGGTGCTCGACGGCATTCTCACGGCCATCTTCGCCGGCGGCCACGCTCTGCTCGTCGGAGTCCCGGGACTCGCCAAGACCCTGATGGTGCAGACCCTTGCCGAGACGCTCGATCTCGGGTTTGCGCGGATCCAGTTCACGCCGGACCTGATGCCCTCCGACATCACCGGCACCGAGATCATCGAAGAGGATCTGGCGACCGGCAAGCGCGGGTTCCGGTTCGTGCGCGGCCCCGTGTTCGCGAACATCGTGCTCGCCGACGAAGTCAATCGTACCCCGCCCAAGACCCAGGCGGCTCTGTTGCAGGCGATGCAGGAGCATCAGGTGACCGCCGCCGGCCAGACGCACACCCTGCCGTCGCCGTTCTTCGTGCTCGCGACCCAGAATCCGATCGAGCAGGAAGGCACCTATCCCCTGCCCGAGGCGCAGCTCGACCGCTTCATGTTCGAGCTGCGGGTGAATTATCCGACGCAGGAGGAGGAAGAGGCGATCGTCACGCAGACGACGGGTGATGCGGCGGGCGACGTGCGGCCCGTGCTCACGGCCGACGACGTGCTGGCGATGCAGCACCTGGTACGGCGGATTCCGGTGTCGCAGGCTCTGGTCAAGGCCGCGGTGAAACTGGTGCGGCTGACGCGCCCGGTGGAAGAAGACGCGCCCCCTTTCATTAAAGAGTACATCTCGTGGGGCGCCGGCCCGCGCGCGTCGCAGTACCTGGTGCTCGGCGCCAAGGCGCGCGCGGCGCTCGACGGCCGGCCGATGGCGGATGAAGACGACCTGCGGATC
>DASSUS010000058.1:0-2931 GCA_035706765.1 Gemmatimonadales bacterium | reverse complement strand
CGTCCACGTCGTCATGCTCGGCGAGCACTTTGACGAGAGCGTCCTTGGCGCCGGTAATCACGTTGATCACGCCGTCGGGCACGTCGGACGTTTCGAGCACGGAGTAAAACTCGGTCGCGGCAATCGGCTCCGGCTCGGAGGGGACGACGATCACCGTGTTTCCGACCGCGATCGCCGGCGCGACGAGGGAGACGAAGCCCAGGAGCGGGAACTCGTCCGGCGCGCCGATACCGAGCACGCCCACCGGCTCGTTCATGGCGAGCGTCACGCCGCGAATCGGAGTGTGATGCACCGCGCCGTCCCACTTGTCGGCCCAGGCGGCGTAGGTAAAGAGCCGCGCGACGCTCGCGTCGAGCTCGGCGCGTCCCACCCGCGACGCGAACTCGTCGGCACGCGTGGCCAGGTTCTCGGCGATGTAATAGAGAATCTGCGCCCGCATATGACCGCTGCCGCGGCCCCAGCCCGCGGCGGCGTGCGCGGCTTCGACCGCATTCCGGACATCCTTGCGATTGCCTTCGGCGACTTCGCCCAGGGTACGGCCGTCAGGCCCGACGATCTTGCGGCTGTAGCCCTGATCCGGCCTGGCTTGCTTGCCGCCAATGAAGAGCTTGTAGGTCCGATCGATCGGGGGGAGATCGGCGTGCGGCGGGTAGCGTTCGGCGTTTGTAGGTGCGGGCACACGCCGCACGCCCAACGGCGCACGCTCATATTCCGCCTTCAGATATTCGTACATCCCCTCCCTGCCACCTTCCCTCCCAAACCCCGATTCCCGATAGCCGCCGAACCCCGCCGCCGCATCGAACTGGTTCGTGCAGTTGATCCACACCACGCCGGCCTTGATCTTCGGCGCGACGTCGAGCGCGAGGTTGATGTTCTCCGACCAGACGCTCGCCGCGAGCCCGTACGGCGTGTTGTTCGCGAGCTCGACGGCCTCTTTCGGAGTCCGGAACGTCATCGAGACCAGCACCGGCCCGAAGATCTCGACCTGCGCGATGGTCGCGGCGGGTGATACGTCGGTGAACAGCGTGGGCGGATAAAAATAGCCTTCCGTCGGACAGGCCCACGACGGTTGCCACATCTTGGCGCCTTCCTGCACGCCCTGATCGACCAGACCGCGAATCCGCTCGAGCTGCACCGGCGCGACGATCGCGCCCATGTCGACCGCTTTGTCCAGCGGCGAACCGACCCGCAGCTTCTCCATGCGCGCGCGCAGCTTCTGCGTCAGGCGATCCGCCACCCCTTCCTGCACCAGCAGGCGCGAGCCGGCGCAGCATACCTGTCCCTGATTGAACCAGATCGCGTCGACCACGCCTTCGACCACGCTGTCGAGATCGGCATCATCGAACACGATGAACGGGCTCTTGCCGCCGAGCTCGAGCGTGAGCTTCTTGCCGCTGCCGGCGGTCGCTTTGCGAATGACCCGGCCCACTTCGGTCGAGCCGGTGAACGCGATCTTCTGCACGTTCGGGTGCTCGACCAGCGCCTTCCCCGTGCTGCCATCGCCGGTCACGACGTTGAACACGCCGGGCGGCAGATTGGCGGCGGCGGCGATCTCGGCGAAGCAGAGCGCGGTCAGTGGCGTGAACTCGGCCGGCTTCAGGATCACCGTGTTTCCGGCGGCGAGCGCCGGCGCGACTTTCCAGGCCACCATCAGCAGCGGGAAATTCCACGGAATGATTTGCCCCACCACGCCCACCGGCACGTAGCCCGGGAACTCGCTGTCGCGCAGCTGCGCCCAGCCGGCGTGATGGTAGAAATGCCGGGCGACCAGCGGGATGTCGAGATCGCGCGTCTCGCGGATCGGTTTGCCGTTGTCGAGACTCTCGAGCACCGCCAGCAGGCGCGAATGGCGCTGGACCTCCCGCGCGAGCGCATACAGGTAGCGGGCGCGCGCGTGGTTGGAGAGTCCGGCCCATCCGGGCGCCGCGGCATTCGCGGCGCCAACGGCGGCATCGACGTCGGCTTTGCTGCCCTGCGCCACTTTGGCGAGCACCGCTTTGGTTGCCGGATTGATCGTCTCGAAGTACTGCCCCTCGGACGGCGCCACCCACGCGCCGCCGATGTAGTGTCCGAACCGGCCGTTGTCGTGCTGCTTGATCCAGTCGAGCGCCGGACTCGCGCTTTCGGGAGCCGGCCCGTACTCCATCGTCTCGAAAATCTTGGCGACGGTAGTCATCAGACCATCGGGTGGCGGTGCGCGGCCGCGTAACGGCCGGTGACGAAGTGCTCGAGCTGGCGCTCGATGTCGGTCAGGAGCGCGCTCGCGCCGAGCCGGAACAACGCCGGCCGCAGCCAGCGATCGCCCAGCTCTTCTTTCATCAGGATCATCCAGTCGAGCGCCTGCTTGGCGGCGCGGATCCCGCCCGCCGGCTTGAAGCCGATCTCATAGCCGGTGCGCAGCTCGTACTCCCGGATCATGCGGCACATGACCACGCCGACGGGAAGAACGGCGTTCACCGGCTCCTTGCCGGTGGACGTCTTGATGAAATCGGCGCCGGCCATCATCGCGACCATGCTGGCGCGGGCGACGTTGGTCAGCGTGGCGAGCTCGCCCGTCCCCAGAATCGCTTTCATGCGCGCCCGCCCGCAGGCGTCGCGGAATGCCCGGACCTCGGCGTAGAGGGCCGGCCAGTCGCCGGTGAGCACGTGCGCCCGGGTGATCACGATGTCGATCTCCTGCGCACCGGCCGCCACCGACGCCTGCACCTCTTCGAGCCGTTGCGCGAACGGGCTGAGGCCCGCGGGAAAGCCGGTCGAGACCGCGGCAACCGGAATGCCGGACCCTTCGAGCGCCGCGACGGCCGTGGGCACCAGCGCGTGATAGACGCAGACCGCGCCGACTTTGATGTCGAGCTCGCCGACGCCCAGCGCGTCGACCAGGTCGGGCCGGAGCGGCCGCCGCGCCTTGGCGCAGAGGCGCACCACGTTCCC
>DASSUS010000057.1:0-10891 GCA_035706765.1 Gemmatimonadales bacterium | reverse complement strand
GCCTGCTGCATGCGTGCGATCGCGTCGTCGGTGCGGTACAACCCTTCCTGCGGCGGCGGCATGTAGGTCCAGAAGTGCTTGCCGTCGCGCCACAGATCGGTGCCCACGAGCAGCGGCAGCCCCAGCGCGAACGCCAGCGGGGGCACCCGGCCCTGCAGTCGTCCCCAGATCAGCAGCGCGACCGCTCCGAACAGCAGCGCGCCGATGATGGCCGAAATTCGAATCGCGTCGCCGTGCGCGATCGCCTCGGACACGCGCTCGGCCGGCGCGAGCGCCCGCGCCATCTGGCCGAACAGCCCGACCGCGCCGAGTAGCGCGATCACGCCCGCGGCGATGAGCCAGTTGCGTACGGTGCGAAGCCGCGCGGTCCCTTCGCGCTCGAGCCGCGTCACGCCGAACGCGGCGAACGTCGCCACGCAGAACGCCACGACGAAGAAGACCATTCCGGGAGCGCGGGTCTTCTTCACCATCGGCATCACCGCCCACCAGAGGTGGTAGAACGGCGTCGACGCTCCCAGTGCGATCAGCAGGAACAGCAGGCCGATGCCGCCGAGCCACCACACGAGGCGGCGGCGCCGGTCGCCGAATCCGAGCAGCGCGAGCGCGATCACCGGGAGCCCCAAGTACTCGGAGTGCAGCTTCAGCGGATTGGATCCGAAGTACTGCTCGGGCGCTCCCGTGAAGCCCCCAATGAAGAACTCGGGGATGTGATTCCACGGGATCCCGAACGACGTCGACCCCTGGTAGCCGACCGAGTAGCCCCCTGCTCGCGGCGAATGCGGGATGTACTCGAGAAACGGCAGGATTTGCGGCATCCCGATGCCGAACCCGACGATCACGGCGCCGAGCGTGATCGCGAGCCGTGTGACACGCGGCGCCACCGGCTCCGACGACGGCTCGCCGAACGTCAGATAGATCGCGAACAGCGCGGCCGCCACCAGCAGATAGTAGGTCGCCTGCACGTGCGGGCTCAGGAGGCACAGTGCCACGGCAAGCGACAGCAGCGGATACCCCCACCAGCGCCGGTCCCGCAGCGCCACGACGAGCGCCAGCAGGGCCAGCGGCAGCATCGTCGAGACGAACAGCTTGCCGTCATGTCCCGGCTGCACGTACGAGATCATGATCCCCGACAGCTGGTACGCGAGCGCGCCCGTCACCGCCCCGGTCCACGAGACCGCGAGGCGGCGCAGGAACAGGTACGTGAACCAGCCGGCCAGGATGTAGTGAAGGAAGAACGCCAGGTTCATCACCACGTGCACCGGCAGGACGGCGCGCAGCAGCGCCGTGGGATACAGGATGTCCCCGTGCGTGACGACCGCGAGGAACGGCAGCCCGCCCATGATCATCGGGTTCCAGAGCGGCAGGCTGCCGGTCTCGCGCCACACCGATCCTTCCCACTGATAAAACGCGTACGCGCTGGCGTACTGGTCGCCGTGCGGCGAGGCGAGCCACTGCCCCGAGAGCATGGGCAGCGAAAGAATGACGACGAACACCGATAGAATGGCGAACGCCAGCAGATTCGAGCGCGGGGGGATGTACTCGATCGCGCTGAGTGCGGGTTGGGGGGCTCGGGCGCTGGTCATGGGTCAGATGCTCGACTGGCTTGGCACCGACAGCACGACGACTCCCGATACGATTTCCAGTGCGGTCAGCCAGATACGTGATGCGATCGCGAGGATCACGGCATCCCCTCCCCCGAGGACAGGAGTCAACACGCTGATGAGCGCGGCCTCACGCACCAGCAGCCCGGCCGGCGCGAACACGGCGATCACGCCGGCGAGATAGCTGCCGGTGAAGGCGGCGATGTAGAACCCGAGCGGCGCGCTCACCGTCGCGCCCAGCAGCCCGATTGCCAACAGTCTGAACGCCGTCCCATAGAGAATCCAGGGGACGATCAGAATGAGAAAGAAAAGCACCAGCTGGGCCGGGCGCAGTTGCGACCAGACGAGGCTCAGGCTCGGGATGTGCCGCGAGAGCCAGCGGCCCACTCGGCCGCCCGGCAGGGCGATCATCAGGATCCCAAGCGCCACACCGGCGACCAGCGCTCCCTGCCACCACGCCGCCTGCAGCACCGCCGGGGTGAACACGGCGACGACCGCCAGGCCCGTGAGCAACAGGACGACTTGCTCCAGCAACACCGTCGCGGTGGTCACCGTCGGGCTCACGCCGTAGCGTGACGACATCACCGCGAGACTGGCAAACTGCCACACGCCGCCCGGGAGAAACCGCGCCAGGTTGGAGGTGAACCAGACCTTTGCCGCATCGAGCGCGCTGATCCGGGCCGCGCACCAGCGCAGGCTCGCGATCCAGGCGCCGAGCAGGACGGCGAGTGTGAGGACGACGATCCCCGAGCTCAGGATCAACGGCGTCAGGCGCCAGGCGAACTGCCGTCCACGGATTTCGGGCCAATGCGGGGCGATTTGGCGATACAGGTAGTAGCCCGCGCCGATCAGGACGACGGCTTGAAGCGCGCGCATCCACCAGCTGCCGCGGCGCGGCAGACCGGAGGAGACAGAGGGGGAGCTTGGGGGATTCGTCGCAGCCGCCAGGACCGTTCCTCAATGCAGAGCGTTTTTGGGTCGCGAAAGATACCACTGCCCGCCGGAGCGCGGAAAGCGGTATAGTACCTGCACTTCCGATGCGAATTCTCCACGTGTTGACGGCGTTTCCACGCACCCGGGACGATGTCATCGTCCCGTGGCTCGTGGCGCTGCTCAAGCGCCTGCAGGCCGAGGGACACGAAGTCGAGGTGTTCACGTCGGCCTACCGCGGAGGCGGTAACGCGTCCTTCGACGGCATCCCGGTGCACCGCTTCCGGTACTTCCTGGCTCGCTGGGAGGACCTGACACACGACGAAGCGACGCCCGACCGGATGCGGCGGTCGCTGCTCTACAAGATCCTGCCCCTCTTTTACGTTCTGGGTGGGCTCATCCATATTCGCCGGCTCGCGCGCCGGCGCCAGTACGACGTCATTCACGTGCACTGGCCCGTCCCGCACGCGCTGTTCGGCTGGATGGGCCGGCGCGCGAGCCGGCAGCGGCCCAGTCTCGTCACCACCTGGTACGGTGTAGAGCTGCGCTGGGTGCAGAGCTCGCTTCCGTGGCTGCGCGGTTTCGTCAAATGGGCGCTGCGCATCTCCGATAAAGTCGTGGCGATTTCGTCGTACACCGCGCGCGAGATCGCGCGCTTCGCCAAGGCGCCCGTCGTCGTCATTCCCTACACCCTGCCCTTCGCCGAAGGCAGCTCGCAGCCTCGACTCCCGCGCTCAGGCAGAGGTTTCCAGGTCGTGTTCGTCGGAAGACTGGTCGAGCGCAAGGGAGTCAAGCATCTGATCGACGCGATCGCGCGGCTCCCCCCCGACATTCAGGCGCGCCTCGTCGTGATCGGCGACGGGCCCGAGCGGCAGGCGCTGGAGAGCAGCGCCAGGGCGTCGGGCGCCGGAGATCGGATCGAATTTCGGGGACGAGTATCTGATGAAGAATTGCGCGCGACCTACGCGAGCTCCGACGTCCTCGTGCTGCCGTCGATTCTCGATGCCCGTGGCGACACCGAGGGACTGGGTGTCGTGCTGCTCGAAGCGATGAGCTACGGCGTTCCGGTGATTGCGAGCGACATCGGCGGGATCACCGACATCGTCGAGCACGAACAGAGCGGACTGCTGGTGCCCCCCGGCGACCCGGCGCAGCTGGCGGAGGCGCTCGAGCGGCTGGCGCGCGATCCCGCGCTCGCGCAGCGACTCGGCGCCGCGGGCGAGCAGCGGGTGCGGCGCGACTTCGGGTGGCCGGAGATCATGGCGAAATGGGACGCGGTGTACCGCGGTCCAGCACGAACACGAACTGATACTGCCAGCGGAGCGGAATCAGGCGCCACGCCGCCTCGAGCGCCGGCCCGATAATCCAGCGCGCGGCTCCACGCGCGCCCGGCGAGCGCCAGCGCACGGCATGCCAGCGGTCGGGCACGGCGCGCCGCACCACCAGACCGTGCGTCTCGAACAGCCGGCGCCACGCCGCGAGCGGGAGCAGGTGTTCGTTGATGTCCTGCTGCGCCGTTCCCTGGTGACCGAGCACCTTCCAGCCGATGAAATCCTGATTCGGCACCATGATGCAGAACCGTCCGCTCGGCTTGACCACGCGCTTCATCTCTTCGAGTCCCCGCCCCATGTCGAGGAAGTGCTCGAGCGAGCCGAGACAGCTCACGAAGTCGAACGAGGCATCGTCGAACGGGAGTGCCTCCCCCGCCCCGACCGTGACCTCTGACCGGGGGGAGGCGCGGCGCGCGAGCTTCACCGCTTCATCGGAAAGATCGATCCCGACGGCGTCGATCCCGCGCGCTGCCGCCGCGGCGAGGAGCGATCCCGTGCCGCAGCTGACGTCGAGCAGCCGGCTCCCGGCGGTCGCGCCGAGCAGGTCGAGAAAAACAGGATACGCCGCGGAGGGACGCATGCTCTGCAATCCCTTCGCGGCGTAGTGCTGGTTGTACCATTGCTTCACGTCGCGGGTCTCGGCCATCGGGTCCGAACGATAGCTCGATAGGCCCCTCTTGAAAACGACCCAGCGCCGTCAGGGGAATGCTACCGGAGCAGGTCGACCCAGCCGGCTTCGTTCGCGACGAGCACGAGCTCTCCGCTCGGATGCGGCGCGATCAGGCGGGGCCGGCCTCCGGTGACGATCACCGCGCGCTCGATGAGACCCTGGCGCTGCATTACGACGACCCGCCCCGCCGAGAGCAGGCCGATGAACAGGTGTTCGTGATCGGGAGTCAACGCGAGTCCGAGCGCGGGCGTGCCCAGATCGATCGTCGCGGTACGCCGGCCGGTGGGCAGATGAACCACGTCGAGCCACCCGCCCTCGTTGGCGGCGTAGAGACTCTGCCCGTCGCGGGAAACCACTACGTCCTGCACGATGCCGCCGACCTCGAATCGGCGCGTGATCGCGAGTGTGGCGGCATCGACTTCCACGATGACGCCCGCCCGCCAGCAGGGCGCGATCACCCAGCGACCGGTGGGATGCATCGTCAACTGCGGGGAGCCCCACGGGATCGCGGCCGAGCCGGTCACCGCTCGTTGCACGGTCGAGATCGCGACGAGCCGGTCCTGATTGGTCGTGACGTACAGCATGTTACCGCCAGGCGCCAGCACCGCGCCCAGCGCATGTCCTGGTACGGGGATCGAGCCGATCTGCTCCCGAGTGTCTAAGTCGACGATCGCGACCGCTTCGGCGAACTGGGTCGTCACATAGGCGATGTGACTCTTGGGGGCGGGGCCGACGTTTGGGGTTGGGATCACGCGCGTCGGCACTGGCCCGACCCGAATCGTCCGCGTAGCGCGCAACGGATTGAGCGCCAGGACCTCGAGCGCCGCGGCGTGCGGCCGTGTCACGATTGCTTCGCCGGCGGCGCTAAACGCGACGTCGAATGGCCAGCCGTCGACCATTACACGCTCGCTGATGCTTTGGATTACGCGGTGGCCCGGTGCCGGTGAGGCGACCCGCGGCCGCGCCGAGTTCGCCGGCACCACGCTAGGCACGGCGCTCTTCGGGCCGGCAAACAGGATCGGCGGCGGCGTGGGCCGGCCGCCAGCGTGCCGGCGGGCGTCTTTGCCGCAGCAATCGCGGAACCGCAGCATCGTGACCGCCAAGCCATCGCGCTGCACCTCGGACCAGCGGCGCCCCGTCACCCGGCGCACCAGCCGGTAGGCGATCGCGGGATCGACGTGCTCGCGCTCGGCCAGCTCGCGCAACGATTTCCCCGTGATTTCGGCCTCGCTCATCCAGTAGAGGGTGCGGGCCCATCCACCCATGACTTCGAGCGACGGCAAGCCTTCGCGCCGCAGCGCGCGCGCCAGCTGATAGCGATCGTGGAAGCCCAGGAATTCGGCAAAGGCCTGGGAGCCATGGGGATGACCGTTGAGACAACCAAGCGCACTCAGGAGCGCCCGTCCGTTGTCGGACAGGTTCGGCAGGGCGCTTTGCAGCACACTCGTCAACCTGAGTGGTGGCATTCGCGGCTTTGGCGAGTCTGTTCTGGTTACACTACGGACCTACTTCGGTTGCGCAAGAGGGTGAAGACCTAGGATCGGTCCCCGGATCGCAATCGCTCCACTTCCTTCTCCAGTGTGCGCAGGTCCTCTCGCATCCCGGCCAGCATTTCCCCCACAAAGCCGAAGCCGAACAGCACCACGCCCGAGATCACCAGCACCATGATCAGGTCGAGCAGCGGCCGGAAGCCCACGTGCGGCGGGCCATACCGGAGGTAGAGCGCCACGCCGCCCACGAGGATGCCCATGAGGAACAGGAGCGCGCCCGCTACGCCGAAAAACAGCATCGGCTTGCGCCCAAAGCGAAGCTGGAACCAGACCGACATGAGGTCGAGCACCCCCACCGGAATGCGTCCGATCCCGAACTTGGAGGCTCCCGCGCGCCGGGGATAGAGCGGGACGGGCTGCTGGGCCAGGCGGAACCCCTGCGACGCCGCGATCACCACCATGAAGCGGTGCCAATCGGGGCGGGTCGGCACGGCGTTCATGACCTCGCGCCGGTAGGCCTTGACCGAGTTCAGATCGGTGACCCGCACGCCGAACAGCCAACGGCACAGCGCGTTGTAGATGCCCGACACGAACCGCTTCTCGTACTTCCCCTGCTTCGTGCCCGTCACGATGTCGGCCCGCCCTTCCAGGATCGGAGCGACGAGTGACGGGATGTCGGCAGGCAGGTACTGGAGGTCGGCGGGATAGAACACCAGGATCCGGCCGCGGGCGACGTCGGCGGCCGACTTGAGCGCGTCGGCGATGCCGCGCTGCGCGCGATGCGTGACGACGCGCACGAAGGGATGCTTCGCCTTGAGCTCGTCGAGCACGTGCGGCGTCGCGTCGTGACTGCCGTCATTCACGATGACGAGCTCGCACGCGTACGGCAGCGGCAGCAGCGCCTCGCGCGTGAGCCGCACGAACTCGGCGAGATTCTCGGCTTCGTCCTTGGCGGGGACGAGCACGCTGACTTCGGGCTGCGTCGAGTTGGTCGCGAGGCTCACAGCCGCTTGCGCATCCGCGCGGGAAGAATGCCGAGCTGATCGCGATACTTGGCGACGGTGCGGCGGGCGATGCGGACCCCCTTGCGCTCGAACATCTCCACGATCTGCTGATCCGTCAGCGGACTCTTGGGCGGCTCATCGTTGACCATTTTCTGGATCTGCGCCTTGATCGAGCGGGCGCTCGCGTCTTCTCCCGTCGTGGTCGACAGCCCGCTCGAGAAGAAGAACTTGAGCGGCAACAGGCCACGCGGCGTCTGCACGTACTTCTCGTTCGTTACCCGGCTGACCGTGCTCTCGTGCATGCTGATCACGTCGGCCACCTCGCGCAGCGTCAGCGGTTTCAGGTGATCGATGCCCTTCTCGAAGAACTCGCGCTGCCGGTCCACGATGAAGTTCATCACCTTGAGCATCGTCTGGCGGCGCTGCTCGATCGCCTGGATCATCCAGTGCGCGCTGTTGAGGCGCTGGTTGATGAACTCCTTGCTCTCGCCGTCGTACTTCTTCTTGTCGCGCGCGATTTCCTGATAGGTCTTGGAAATCCGCAGCCGCGGCAGCCCGCTGTCGTTCAGGAACACGTGATATTTGTCGTCGATCTTCTCGACGATCAAATCGGGAATGATGTAGGCGTCGTTCCCGGCCGAATGCTGCAGCCCCGGCTTGGGATCGAGCCGCGCCAGCTCGTCGGCCGCCCGCTGCACTTCCTCGGGGGCGAGGCCGAACCGTTTGCCCAGATCGCTCCAGCGATGCGCGATCAGGTCCTCGAACGCATCCTTGACCAGGCGATACACGAGCGTATCGGTGCGCTTCTGACTCTCGAGCTGCAGCATCAGGCACTCGCGCAGGTTGCGGGCGCCGGTGCCGGGCGGATCGAGCTGCTGAATGACCTTCAGCATTTCCTCGATTTCCGGCATCGTGAAGTACGGCACGTTGAGCTCGACGTCCGACTCCGCCTCGTGCTCTTCCAGCAGCTGGTTCGCGCCCTTCAGGATCTCCTCGAGCGTGTGCTGGAGATAGCCGTCCTCACCGATGTTGCCGAGGAACTCTTCGGCGAGGAGCTGCTGGCGCGGCGTGAGATCCAGCATCCGGGTCTGGTCGCGCAGATGGTCGATCAGGTCCTTGCTCTCGACCGTGACCGGCTCCACGTACTCGCGCGCGTCGCTGTAGGACCCGCTCGGCACCCCGTGCTCGGTGCGGTCGTCGAGCAGGATGTTTTCCCAGTCCGGCTCGTCCTCTTTGTGTTTCTCGTCCTTTTCCGGCTTGTTCTGTTGCTGCTCCGCGGCGGTCGCCTGCACCTCTTCCTCGGGCTCGACCAGCTCGAGGAACGGATTGCCGAGCAGCTCCTGCTTCAGATGCTGCTCGAGATCGAGCAGCGGCATGTAGAGCAGGTCCATCGCCTGGTACAGGCGCGGATTGATCCGCAGGTCCTGGCGGAGCGACGTGTGCTGATGCAGGCCGGTCTTCATGCGGCGGGAGACAGCCGCGCCCGCAGGCGCGTGGTCAGGGTGGGACCGAGATAGAGCTGGGCGACGCGATCGTCGAACACCAGCTCGCGAACCGTGCCGGCGACCTGCACCTGGCCCTCGAACATGATGTAGGCGCGGTCGACGATGTCGAGCGTCTGCTCGACGTTGTGATCGGTGATCAGCACGCCGATGCCGCGGTGGCGGAGCCCGGCGACGATGGTCTGAATGTCGTTCACCGCGATCGGGTCCACGCCCGCGAACGGCTCGTCGAGCAGCAGGAACTTCGGCTCGGTGACGAGCGCGCGCGTGATCTCGAGGCGGCGCCGCTCGCCGCCGGAGAGCTGATACGCCTTCTGCCTGCGCAGATGCTTGATCGCCAGCTCGTCGAGCAGCGCCTCGAGCCGGCGGCGCCGCTCCGCCTCGTCGATGTTCAGGGTCTCGAGGATCGCCAGCACGTTTTCCTCGACTGAGAGCTTCCGGAAGATCGAGGGCTCCTGCGCCAGATAACCGATTCCCGCGCGGGCCCGCTGGTACATCGGCAGCGCCGTGATGTTGCGGCCGTCGAGCTGGATCGATCCCTGATCGGGCCGGATCAGTCCGGTGATCATGTAGAACGACGTCGTCTTCCCCGCCCCGTTGGGGCCGAGCAGGCCCACGATCTCGCCCTGGGCAAGATCGAGCGACACGTCGTTCACGACGCGGCGGCCCTTGTAGGCCTTCACGAGATGCTGCGCCTCGAGCCGGGCGCCCCCGCGCACCGTCGCGTGCTCGCCGCCGATGGCCTCCGCGTGCGTGACCGTTTCTTCGGCCAGCTCGAGGAAGTACTGGGCGGCCGCTTCGCGGTCGGCAGGGAGACTGTTCCAGATGTCGGGAGCAAACGCGACCTGGCCGTCGCTGCCCAGAGCGCCGATCGGCAGCAGGACGACCTTGAGCATCGCGAGTCGCGGCAGGACGGAGGTCGCGAGATAGGCGCGCGCGTCGTCCACCGACAGGCTGCCCGCATCGGTCGGCGTGGCCCCCTTGGCGTGCGCGCGCAGTTTGAGGAACGCTTCGCGATACGCCACCGCCAGATCGCCGAACGACGCGCGGCCCTGATCGTCGGCGGCGTGCGCGAGCGCCGCCGCTGCCAGCGGCAGCGACGAGTCGCGCGTCGCGAACAGATCCTTCAGGCGCTCGATGCTCATGGAATCGGCGGCGGCGGCGGCGGCGGTGGTGCGGCCTGGCGCAGGCTGTCAGCGACGACGGCGAGCCGGGGTTCGAGATGCACGCCATCCGCTTTCCCCGCGACCACGACCCGATCGATGCGGTCGCGCTCCAGCGCGACGGTGATCTGATTGCCGCGTGAGTAGTTGATCGACGGCTTCGTCTGCGTCGTGTCGCGCGTATCGGGCGGATGGTGGGTCAGCGCGCGAGCCGACCCGCGCGAGACCAGCTCCCGCAGCCGGGAGTGGGACGTGTTGGTGAGCGAGTCCTGCACCTGCGCGAACCGGATCGTCACCGTGTCGCCCGTGATCCAGTCGGTTTCGGCCGGCGGCGTCGTCGAATCGCGCTTCGCGGTCGAGAACGCGTCGCCAAAGGCGCGAGCCTCGGTCAGGATTTCGCCCGGGGAGTCGATCGCGAGCGAGTCCGACTGAATCGTGTAGAGCGCGCTCACGGCGTGCGGGCGCAGCGAATCGCCCCAGGCGAAGGTTTGCTGGAGCTGCTTGTTCTCGATGCGCAGGTCGATCGTGTCCGCCGTCAACACCCAGTCCGCGCCCGTCGCCTTGCCGTTCCCCATCGCCTTGACGGCGCGCACATCGCGCTGCGCCAGGGTCAGCTCGATGCGGGTCCCTACCAGCGTGTAGCTCTTGTCCGCCTCGCCGCTGCCCGGGCGCCCGCGACCCTCGACTCGCGGTCTGCCCGTGAGCACACCGAAGCCGCGCGTCTGGTCCATCATCAACGAATCGGAGCGCGAGGAAAAGTCGCTGCGATCGACCGTCACCCGGCCGCCGGCCCACATCCGGTCGTCGCCCTTGAGTCGCAGCCGGTCGGCGACGATGACGTACGGCTCCGTCGCCGAGTCCTGCGGCGCGACCTGGAAGTAGTGCACCGTGGGTCGCTGCGTCGCGTACATCTCGACCGTGTCGCGCACTCCGGGGACGGCGCGCCAATAGTTCAGATTAGGGCCGCGCAACACCGACCCGGTGCGCCGGTTCGTGGCGACGACGTTGTTGTGCGCTTCGAGACGCTCCTCGCGCAGGTAATAGCGCGCGAGCCGCGCATCGAGCGCGAAGCCGGTGTCGCGAATCTGTACGTTGCCGATCAGATCCAGGCGGTTCACCCCGCTGTAATGCGCAAAGCTGTCGGCCGAAATCGTCGTGCCGGTGCCCGCGCAGTGCGCCAGCACGCCGCCGCCTCCGCTG
>DASSUS010000056.1:0-8838 GCA_035706765.1 Gemmatimonadales bacterium | reverse complement strand
CGGCATGTCGTTCGCCGAAGCGGTGCAGTCGGCCGAAGCAGCAGAGGGAACGGTCGGCACGGTGGGCTCCTATACGCCGCCGCAAAGCGCCGGGAGGTATCGCGGCGCCGGCGTGGGTCCGTCACCCGCGTACTCCTACAGCGCCTGCATCGCCGAAGTGGACGTCGACCCGGAAACCGGGATCGTGCGCGTACCGACGATCTGGATCGCCCACGACGTGGGCCGCTCGATCAACGCCGCGACCGTCATCGGGCAGGTCGAGGGCTCGATCTACATGGGACTCGGCGAAGCGCTGATGGAGGAGATGCCGTACCGCGGCAACCGCAACGTGGTCCACAAGATTCCGTCGCTGCTCGAGTACAAGAGTCCCACCACGCTCGAGATGTGCGACGTGATCACGTATCTCGTCGAGGATCCCGATCCCAACGGCCCGTTCGGAGCGAAAGAAGTCGGACAGGGCCCGCTGTTGCCCGTAATGCCCGCGGTCGCCAACGCCGTCTACGACGCGGTGGGCGTGCGCGTCGACGAAGTGCCGATCACGCCGGAGAAGGTGCTCAAGGCGCTACGCAGGCAGGAGAAGGGTGAGCCGGGCCGATACGGTCCCGACAGCTTCCCCGAGATCCCCTGGCCGGAGCCCACGCGCGTCCCCACGCCCTGGGAAGGCGGCGACGGCCGCTCGGACGGCCAGACGGCCAAACGGCCGGTCGCGATGGAGCGCCCGCACTGATGCTGCGCCTTCCCACTTTTCGATACCTGCAACCGAAGTCCCTCACCGAAGCTTTGCGCATGAAGGGCGATGCCGGGCCGGAGGGGATGTTCGTCGCGGGCGGAACCGACCTGTATCCCAACATGAAGCGGCGGCATCAGGAGCCGCGGACGGTCATCTCGTTGATGGCCATTCCCGAGCTGCGGACGGCCCGACGGCCAGACGGCCCGACGGCCGGCTGGACGCTTGGTTCCTGCCTGACACTCGCGGAGTTGGCCGTCCGGCCTTCCGGCCGTCCGGCCGTCGTCGGCTCCGCCGCAGCCCTCGTCTCCACGCCGCTGCTTCGCAACATGGGCACCCTCGGCGGCAACCTGTGTCTCGACACGCGCTGCAATTACTACAACCAGAGCTATGAATGGCGGAAGTCGATCGACTTCTGCATGAAAAAGGACGGACACATCTGCTGGGTCGCCCCTTCATCGCCGCGCTGCTGGGCCGTCAGCTCGTCCGACGTCGCGCCCGTGATGGTGGCGATCGGCGCCGAGTATCGATTGATCGGCCCGCAGGGCGAGCGCCTCGTGCCGGCAGGCCGATTCTACCACAACGACGGCATCAATTATCTCACGAAGCAGCCCGACGAGATCCTCGCGGAAGTTCGGCTGCCGGCGGCGAACGGCTGGGATGCCGTCTACCACAAGCTGCGCCGGCGCGGCTCATTCGATTTCCCGGTACTTGGCGTGGCCGCGTGGATACAATGGAATGGGAAGACTGTCGCGGACGCGCGGATCGTCCTGGGAGGGGTTGCCAGTTATCCGCAGGAGATCCCTGAAGCGGCTGCCGCGCTACGGAATATGACTCTTGGTGCGGAGAGCATTGCGGCGGCTGCAGAGGCCGCTTACCGTCCTTCGAAGCCGATGGACAACACGGACTTCGACTTATCGTGGCGAAAACAGATGACCAGGGTGTACGTCACCCGAGCGCTCGAGGAATTGTTGCAGCGGCACAGCTAGGTGTCGCGTTACTGATTTGTGGCTGTCAGGATCCTGCCCTCGCGCCAAAACCGCTGACCGTAACCTCTGAACCCGCCGCCACGACGTCCGGCGGCATCATCACACTCACGTCAGAGCAGTTCTCCGGACTGACGCTCGTGCCCGGCACCGATACGCTGCGGCCGAATCGCTGGACGAACTTCGCCGTGATCGTCGGCAGCGATACGGTGGAGAGTTGGCGCGTCGCGCCGACGCAGATCGCGTTTCGCGTGCCGCCGATCCTCACCGGCAATCATCAAGCCGTCATCGTGGCGCAGGGACACGATCGGGCGACCGTTCCGTTTTTCGGCGTCGGCCTGGCAGTCCCCTTCTACTGGGGCGGTCTCTATGCGTACACGAATGTGACCAGCGGCACGCTGCTGCCGGGTCGCGGATTGCTCGTGGCAGAAGGGACCGGATACGGCCTCATCGACGTTCAGGATCGGCGTCTGCGCATGTACGACGAACTTCGCGCTGCCTTGCCGAACCGAGTCAAGATGACCGTTCCGGGACCGAGTTATCGAGCCAACCATTTCATCTTCGACGCATCGCCTCTCGGGACTGCCGCGGCAACGGTGTGGCGCTCGGATCCCTGGACGCTGATCGATACGATCCCATGCGGAGATGCAGGGGACCTTTATACCGCGGTTGAGCTTTCCGCGACGACGTGCCTATCGCTCCACTTCGGTAGGGTGGTGAGAAACGGCACCGACACAGTGGTGGCTGATTTCTTCGCCGCCCGCGAGGGTGAGTTTCGACTTGCGCCCGGGGGGAATTGGGCCGTGATCAAGACGGAACTCTCGGTCAGGGGTCTGCGGGACCCCGCGATGTCCTGGCCCGTGTTCGATCGCGCAGGCAACGTCGCCTACAGGATCGACACGCTGTTCGAGGTGACCGGCGCGGCGTTTTCAGCGGGCAGCGATACGCTGTTCGTGACGGCAAGCGTTCACGATACGACCGGCAAAAACTTCGCCCAAGGCAGATTCTCGATCGCCGCGCTCGAGACTGCCACCGGACGAACCTTGTCCGCTCGAACTTTCTCGTCGGAGCGAGCGCTGCAAGACGTCGCGCTCGATCCCGTTCGACCGCTACTCTACGTTGCCGGCGTCCAGGCGGAGCAGGATGGCGATTTTTCCCGCTTCCGTCAGTACCTGACCGTCCTCGACCGTCAGACTCTGAGCGTCATTGCCGACATGCCCGCCCCGTGGGGTCAGTACTTTGCGGGTGTCGGCGATGCGACGCTCGTATATCAGAACGGCCGCGTCAGCGTAGTCGGCTGGTGCGGATTTGATTGTGGCGGGCTCTGGGTCTACACCTACGACCTGCCCTAGGCGGTCCCGGCGGGCGCCTTCGACAACTCCTCGATATCCGCAGCGGCCTTCGCCAGTACCTCGGCGACGCGCTTGCGCGCCTCGTCGTTCTCGGCCTTCCATCCCGTGCGGTACACCGCCTTCACCAGTTGCCCGAGGGACCGGTTCACGTCCGCCATCGAGCCCCCCACGGTGCGCTCGACAGTCTCCCGGATGCGATCGAAGATGTCTTCGACAGTGTCTTTGTTCTCGTCCAAGAATGTCCGTCCTGTGTCGGTAATCTCGTAGACCTTCTTCCCTGCGACGTCCCGCGCGACGACGAGCCCCTCGTCCTCGAGCCATTGCAACGTCGGATAGACCGTGCCGGGCGACGGCGTATAGCAGCCGTGCATCCGCTCCTCCAGCTCCTTCATGACTTCGTACCCATGACGGGGTTTGTCGCGCAGCAGCTTCAGAATCACGTACTTCATGTCGCCGGCGCCGAACCACTGCCGCCGACCGCGGCGAAAGCCCCTGGGGACGCGGAACCCCCAGCCAAACCCCTCCCAGTTGAACTTCCCTCGCATCTCTGCCTCTAGTTAGATGTTACGTGACGATATTCTCGCACGATATATCGTGTCAAGACCCGATTTGGGACGCTGTGCGCCAAGTCACTACCGGACTTGAGCTTGCAAGTTTGAGTCGCGCTCCTACATTGTGGCTTCCCTACACTACTCTAGGCCCCGAACCCGCGCCCGGGAGAGGAGCATCAATGGCTGTCGAAATTACACCGCACCCAGAGTGGGTCGCGGAGCTGGATGCGACTTTGGAGCCCAGCCGTCAGGCGATTCTGGACACGCCGGTCATCGTCGACGCGTCCGAGAACCAGCTGGTGGACGGTCAGATCCAGAACTTCCTCGTCTCCTTCTATCCCATCATCCGGGACTTCCCGCAGTGGCTCCAGATGCTGCTGGACCGCTCCCCCCAGATGGGGAAGGAATTCTTCAAGGACAACATCCGCGTCGAGCGGCGCCACGACGCCATGTGGCGCGCGATGGGGGATGGGTTCAACGTTCACAAGAAGCGCTTCCAGGAGCCGGAGCCGATGCTGCCGGAGGTCAAGCGCTTTCACGCCTATTTGACCGACATGTGCCGGAACGCCGATTTTGGCCAGGCGGTGTCGGCCACGAACTACGCGGTCGAGGGCGTCGCGCAGAAGATCTCGGAAAAGGCGCTGCGCGGGCTGGCCAAGAACGAGAAGATCGGTCCCCGCGGTCGCTGGTGGCTGGAGGAGCACGCGAAGTACGACGATGAGCACCCGATCCACGCGCTCGAGATCATCAAGGACTGCGTGAAGCGCGGAAACGGCGACACGCCCGACAAGGTGACCAAGGCCGCGATGGAGAGCCTCAAGTTGATGAAGTACTCGATGGAGGCTTCTTATCACGCGTGAGTAAGGCACGCCGTGTCTCGCCGACCCGTGGAACCCGGGCCAGCACCGCGACCCCCAAAACCGGGAGTCAGCGGCTGGATCTGCTTCAGGCGGCCGCCGACATCGTCACGGCGTTGCCTGATGCCGTCGTCATAACGGGCACCGATCGCCGGGTCCTCGCGACCAACGAGGCCGGCGCGGCGTTGCTGGGTTGGGAAATGAGCGATGTCGTCGGACAGCTGATCGCCGATGCCGTCGCCCCGCTCGAGCGGTCGCACGTCGCTGCCCGGGAAGACAAGGTCCTCGCGGGCGAGTCCCAGCGCTACGAAACCAAGATCGTCAATCACGAGACCGGTGAAGAGCGCGATGTGGCGATCTCGAGCGGTCCGTTCCGGGTCAACGGCAAGCTGATCGGCACCGTCGCCACGCTGCGCGACATCACCGATCCCAAGCGCGCCGCCGATACCCTGGCCCGCTCCGAAGCCCGCTATCGCCACCTGGTCGAATCGGCCTCGGACGCCATCGTCACCCTCGACGCGAACGGCCGGTTCACCACCGTGAATCACGCCGCCGAGAACATCTCCGGCTACAAGCGCGAAGAGCTCGTCGGCCAATGGTTCGCCCCGATGATTCCCGACGACGACCTGCCCAAAGCACTGGCGCATTTCCAGCAGGCGCTCGCCGGCGAGACCGGACTGTTCGAGACGCAGTTCTACCGGAAGGACGGCGACAACCGGTTCATCTCGGTGACCTATTCGACGCCGCAAAAGGACGAGGAAGTGCTCTGCCTCATCCGCGACGTCACCGACCAGAAGATGCTGCAGGAACAGCTGATCCAGTCGGAGAAGATGTCCGCGATCGGGCAGCTCGTCTCCGGCGTCGCGCACGAGCTCAACAACCCGCTCGCCGGGATCTCGGCGTTCGCCCAGCTGCTGCTCGCCGAGAAGCGCTTTCCGCCCGACCAGCGCACCGCCGCCGAGACGATTTACAGCGAGGCCCGGCGCGCGAGCCGCATCGTGCAGAACCTGCTCACCTTCGCGCGCCAGCACAAAGCCGAAAAGGTGCAGACCTCGATCAACCAGGTCCTCGACGACACGCTCGAGCTGCGCGGCTACGAGCTGCGCGTGCGCGGCATCGACGTGCGCCGCGAGTATGACGAGTCGCTGCCCGACACGATGGCCGACGCGCACCAGCTGCAGCAGGTGTTCCTCAACCTGATCACCAACGCCGAGCAGGCGATGGAGCAGCGCGACGGGCAGCACCACCGGCTCACCGTCCGCACCCGACGAGTCCCCGACGCGATCAGGATCGAGGTCGAAGACACGGGCGCCGGCATTCCGCCGAACCTCATCGAGCGCGTCTTCAACCCCTTCTTCACGACCAAGCCCACCGGCTCCGGGACCGGCCTGGGTCTCTCCATTTCGCTCGGCATCGTGCGCGAGCACGAGGGAAAGATCTGGGCCGAGAACCCGCCCCAGGGCGGGGCGCGCTTCGTCGTCGAAATCCCGGTCTCGGCGCCGCGCGGCTCAGGCGAGCACGCGTCGCACGCGCCGGTCGCCACCGTCGGGACCGACACGCTGCGCGTGCTCGTCGTCGACGACGAAGCCTCGGTCCGCGTCTCGCTGCAGCGGTATTTGTCCGGGAAAGGTCACGAAGTCGAAACGACGGCGAGCGGCGAGGACGCCCTGAGCCGTCTCAAGGCATCCAAGTACGACGCCGTGATCCTGGATATGCGCATGCCGGATCTCTCCGGCGAGCAGCTGTTCGAGCGGCTGCGCAGCAACGATCCGTCCCATGCCGAGCGGGTCATCTTCACCACCGGCGACCTGGTGAACGAGCAGATGCGGCGCTTCCTCGACGGCACCGGCCGCCCGTACGTCCCCAAGCCGTTCGAGTTCTCGTCGTTCGATCAGGCACTGCCCGCCGCTCGCCGCCGGGCCTAAACGCCTCCATTTTCTCCGCACGCAAATTCCCCACCCTTAAGGGTGGGCTCGGCACTTCACTGTCCTAAAGGACACAAGGGACACGAAGGAAACGCATGCGCCTGCTTCTCCTTGCTCTCCTGCTCGCAGGGCCGCTCGCGGCTCAGGATCAGTTCGACTTCTACACGCGCGGCCCGTATCGCCAGGGTGTCCCCCGCCCCGAGGCGATCACCGGGTTCGCGGCCGGCGATCAGCATACGATGTACGCGGTGATGCAGCGCTATCTCGACACGCTCGTCGCCACCGCCGGCGATCGCGTCCGGATCGAGACATGGGGCCGCACCACCGAGTACCGCCCGATCCGCGCCTTGATCATCTCCGATCCCGCGAACATCGCGAAGCTCGACCAGATCCGGTCCGGGCTCGCCGAGCTGGCCGATCCGCGCAAGACGTCGGCGGCGCGCGCCGCGGCGATCGCGGCGCAGCAACCGGCCGTCGCGGTGTTCCACTACTCGGTGCACGGCAACGAGCCCGCCGGCTACGAGGCGGCGATGCAGGTCGCGTATCAGATGGCCGCCTCAGAGGAGCCGCAGACGCTCGAGATTCTCAAGTCGGTCGTGCTGGTGCTGAATCCGTCCGCGAACCCGGATGGCCACGACCGGTTCGCGGCCTGGTACAACTCAGTCGCGGTGGGCGCCGACCACCCGTGGGCGTTCGAGCAAACGGAGCCGTGGTCCGTCCAGGGTCGCTACAGCCATTACCGCTTCGACATGAACCGCGATCTGCTCGCGCAAACCCAGCCCGAAGTGCGCGCGATGATGGACGGCGTGATGCGCTGGCGGCCGCAGGTGTTCGTCGACCACCACTCCACGACGGCGACCTACTTCTTCCCGCCCGTCGCGCAGGCGGTGAACATGAACCTCCCGCCCCAGACCACGAAGTGGTTCGACACCTACGGGCGCGGCAACGCGGCGGCGTTCGACCGCTACGGCTGGCAGTATTTCGTGGGCGGGGTGTTCGACTTCTTCTACGTGGGCTACTGGGACGAGTGGGCCACCTTCCAGGGCGCGACCGGCATGACGTACGAGACCGACGGCGGCCCCGAGTTCCGCAAGCGCCGCGACGACGGCAGCATCAGCACGTTCCGCGACGGGATCGCGCACCACTTCGTCGCCTCGCTCGCCACGCTCGAGACGACGGCGAAGAACCGCCAGGCGCGACTCAGCGACTACTACGAATTCCGCCGCAGCGCGATGGCCGAGGCGGCGACCGATCGGCTGAAGCGCGTGGTGATCGTGCCGGGAAACGACCCGCAATCGGCCGCGCACGTCGTGGGGCTGCTGCTGCGCAACGGCATCGAGGTGACGCGGCTGCGCCAGCCGCTGTCGTCGCGCGCGGCGCATTCCTACATCAACGGGCGCGCCCCCGCGGCGGCGCGCACCTTCCCAGCGGGCAGCTACGTCATCGACCTGAACCAGCCGCAGCGCCGGCTCGCCAAGGGGATGCTCGAGCCCGAGGCCGAGCTGCAGCGCAGCTTCGTCGAGCGCGAGCGGGCCAAGTTCCAGCGCAATCGCCGCCGCGGCGAAGACGCCGACAAGGAGGAGTACGGCTTCTACGACATCACCGCCTGGTCGCTGCCGCTCACCTTCAACCTCGACGCCTATTGGACCGAAGACGCGGGCGCCGCGGGCGAAGCGGTGACCGACACGACGCTCGCGCCGCCTCCCGCCCCCGCGCGCGCGGCGAGCGCGTACGTGTTCGCGAACGACCGGCCGGGCGCGGCACGGCTCGCGCTCGCGCTCGAGAACGAAGGCTTCCGCCTCGCCGTCGCCACCCGCTCCGTGCAGGCCGGCGATCGGCGCTTCCCGCGCGGCTCGTTCATCGCCCGCCCGCAGCGCAACGCGGCCACGCTCCATGAGCGCATCGCGGCGCTCGGCCCGGCGTTCGGCGTGACGGTCGCGGCGGCACAGACGGTGTTCCCGGACACCGGCGACGTCGGGATCGGCTCGTACGACGTGGTGGCGCTGCAGAAGCCCAACATTCTCGTCGGGGTCGGCGACGGAATCTACGAGACGAGCTGGGGCGGGCTCTGGTACTTCCTCGAGCGAGAGCTGCGCGCGCCGTTCACCCCCGTCCCGCTGCGCGCGATCGGCAACATACCCGACCTCGGCTCGTTCAACGTCCTGATCATCCCGGACGGCAACAGCGGCCGCATGCGCCGCGAGCTGGGCGAGGGCGGCATCGAGAAGCTGAAGAGCTGGGTCCGCTCGGGCGGCGTGCTGATCGGATGGGGCGGCGTGGGCGAGCTGGCATCCCACAAGGACGTGGGCCTGTCCAGCGTCGAGGCGGTCGGGGCCGACAGCGGCGCCAAGGCCGACACGACCGCGCCGGGCAACGAGCCGGCGCTGATTTCCAGTACCGCGCCGTCGCGCGACAAAGTCGAATGGATTCCGGGCGCCAT
>DASSUS010000055.1:0-17614 GCA_035706765.1 Gemmatimonadales bacterium | reverse complement strand
TGCTGCGCGGCGGCGACGGCGCCCGGCTGTATTTGCTCGCGCGGGCCGCGCGGCCCGTCGGGCGTGAGCGCGACGACGGCGCCGCCCTGCAGCGCCCGCACGATGCCGAGCAGGCCGACCTCGCCGCCGCGCTTCGTGGAGCCGCGCACCGACCGGTAGCCCCAGCTCTCGCCGAGATCGGCGAGGTAGCCGCCGTCGCGATGCCGGCTGATCAGCATGACGACCCCTTCGTGCTTGTGGAGCGCCAGCAGCGGCAGGATCCGCGAATGCCAGAGGACAAAGATGAACGGCGGCTTGAACCCCATGAATCCGGACTTGTGAAAGCGCCAGGTCGCCGCGAGCGTCTTGATGAGCGGCGGCCCCAGCGCCTTCGCGAGCGGTTCGGCCCAGCGCAGCTTCACCCGAGCAGCCCCGCCGCGAGCTCGGCCACCCGCGTTGCCGCCCCGGGCGCGCCCAGCCGCTCCCGCACCAGCTGCAGCCCCTCGCGCTGGCGCCGCGTGATCGGGTCGTCCGGATCGAGCAGCGGCAGCACGCCGGCCGCGAGCGCGTCGGGCGTGGCGCGGCGCTGCAGCAGCTCGGGGGCGACCTCGTACCCCGCCACCAGATTCACGAGACCCACCCACGGCACCCGCAGCAGGCGATGCGCGATGAACGACGAAATCGCGTGCACCCGGTAGGTGATCACCATCGGCACGTCGGCGATCGCGGCCTCGAGCGTCGTCGTGCCCGACTTGCAGATCCCCGCGTCGGACGCGGCGAACACGAGCAGCGGATCGCCCAGATGCACCTTGATCGCGCCTGGATGCGGGTACTCGGCCCCGCGCGTTCCGGCGACGACGATCTGGACGTCCGGTCTGGCGGCGGCGACGCGCGCCGCGGCTTCGCGGAACATCGCCCAATGGCGCTTCACCTCCTGCGCGCGGCTGCCGGGAAAGAGCCCGAGCGTGGGGCGATGCGGATCGAGCCCGATCGCGCGCCGCGCCTCGGGACGCGACGCCGGCGGGGGCCGATCGACGAGGGGATGGCCGACGAACGTCGCCTCGACGCCCCGCGCGCGAAAGAACTTCTCCTCGAACGGCAGGATCACCGCGAGCCGTTTCACGGGCGCGAGCTTGCGCACGCGGTTCTGGCCCCAGGCCCACATCTGCGGCGCGATATAGTAGAGGACCGGGATCCCGGCGTTCGCGGCGGCCGCCGCCGCGCGCAGGTGATAGCCGGGATAATCGACGAGAATCACCAGGTCGTAGCGCTGTTCATTGAAGGCGCGTTTCACCCGTCCCAGCAGCCGGTAGTGCGCCGGGATCTTGGCGAGCGCTTCCACGAATCCGACCACCGAGAACGCTTCCATCCGGTCGAGCACGCGCGCGCCGGCGCGCTCCAGCAGCGGCCCGCCCAGCGCCTCGATCTCGACGCCCGGCAGGCGACGCTGCAGCGCCGTGGCCACCGCGGCGGCGTGCGCGTCCGCCGACGGTTCGCCCGCCGATATGTAGATCCGGGGACTCGTTTTCACGGCCGCGCGGAAGCGAGCGGCGAAGACTCGATGGCGTCGGAGACGCGGTAGGCGAGGGTCAGCGCCTGGAGCCCGGCGGCGCCGGTGACGACGACGTCGCCCTCCCCGCGGACCGCGCGCAGGAAGCTCTCGAGCTCGAGCTTGAGCGGCTCGGCCTCGGGCGCGTCGAGCTTCACGTGCTCGACGATCTCTTCGATGCGCGTCGCCCCGAACCCCTGCCAGCCCGATTTGAGCCGGTAGAAATGCCCGTTGCCCTGCGCGAGATCGAGCGAGAAGTAGCCGGTCGGCTGGAAGATGCGGAGCTTGCGCGTGCGCTCGCGCGACACGCGGCTCGCGGTGATGATCGCGACGGCGCCGTTGGCGAACTCGACCCGCGCGTTGGCGATGTCGACGTACGGGGTGAGGATCGGGACGCCGGTCGCTCGCACCTCGCCGACCTCGGAGCGCACCAGCTCGAGGATCAGGTCGAGGTCGTGAATCATGAGATCGAGAATGACCGCGACATCGGTGCCACGCGGCTGGAACGGCGCGAGCCGCTCGGTTTGCAGGAAGCGCGGCTCCTCGAGGTAGGGTGCCGCGGCCCGTACCGCCCGGTTGAAGCGCTCGACGTGCCCCACCTGCAGGCACAGCTTGCGCTCGCGCGCCGTGTGCACGAGCTGCTCGGCGCCCGGGAGCGTATCGGCGAGCGGCTTCTCGATGAGCGCGTGCAGGTTGCGCTCGAGCACCGGCAGCCCGACGTCGACATGGGCGGGGGTCGGCACCACGACCGTCACCGCCTCGACCTTGTCGAGCAACGCCTCGAGCGAGGGGAACGCGACGGTCTCGAGCTCCCTGGCGACCTGGGCCGCGCGCGTCGCATTGTGATCGTAGAAGCCGACGAGATCGGCCCCTTCGATCTTCTTGAGCAGCCGGATGTGATGGTAGCCGAGCGCGCCCGCACCGATGACGCCCACTCGAACGGGCCGTACCGCTCCCCCGTCCCCCGTCCCTCGTCCGATCACACCATCACCCCGCGCTGCGACGCTTCGATGAACTGCAGGAACGTTTCGACCTCGGGCACCGAGGGAAGCTCGACCCGCGCGCGCGCCACGCCCTGGCTCACCGTCAGATCGGAGTTGAACACGAGCCGGTAGGCGCGCTTCAGCGCGAGCTTGACGTCCGGCGCAAAGCCGGCGCGCTGCAGCCCGACCGAATTCAGGCCGTAGAGGTGCACCGGATTGCCGGCGGCCTTGGTGTAGGGCGGCACGTCCTGGTTCACGCGCGAGCCGCCGCCCACGAACGAGTAGGTGCCGATCCGGACGAATTGATGGATGGGCACGAGCCCGCTGATGATGGCGCGATCGAACACCGTCACGTGACCCGCCATCTGCACCGAGTTCGCGATGATCACGTCGTTCCCGACGACGCAATCGTGCGCGATGTGGACGTAGGTCATGAGGAAGCAGCGCTCGCCCACGGTCGTCTTGCCGGTGGCGGTGCTGCCGCGGTTGATCGTGCAGTACTCGCGGATGATCGTGCCGCCGCCGATCTCGACCCAGGTTTCCTCGCCCTTGTACTTCAGGTCCTGGGGATCGTTGCCGATGATCGTGCCGTAGCCGATTTTCACGTTCTCGGCGACGCGCGTGTTGCGCTCGATGACGGTGTGGCCCGCGATGGTGCAGCGATCGCCGACCGTGACCTTCGGCCCGATCACGCAGTACGGACCGACCGACACGTCGGCGCCGAGCTCGGCCGTCGGATCGACCAGCGCGGTTCGGTGAATCACTTATCGACCACCATCGCCATCATCTCCGCTTCCGCGACCACCTGGCCGTCGACGTAGCCGGCGCCCTTCATGCGGCAGGTCTTGCCCCGGAACTGCAGCATCTCGAGCTCGAACCGGATCTGATCGCCCGGCACCACCGGGCGGCGGAATTTCACGTTATCGAGCGACATGAAGTAGACGACCTTGTTCGTCGTATCCTGACCCTCGAAGTGGCTCATCAGCAGCATCCCGCCCACCTGCGCCATCGCCTCGATGATGAGGACCCCCGGCATGATCGGATGGCCGGGGAAATGGCCCTGAAAGAACGGCTCGTTGATCGTGACGTTCTTGATCCCGACGATCCGCTTGTTGCCTTCCACCTCGACGATCCGGTCGACGAGCAGGAACGGATATCGATGCGGCAGATAATCCATGATCTTGCTGATGTCCATCGCCGGCATTCCGGTGCGCCTCCCAGCGCGTGCGAGCGCCCGCGCCAGCGCGATGTTGCCGCCGTGGCTGGGGCGCGTCGCCACCACATGAGCCTGGATCCGGGCGCCGGTGAGCGCCAGGTCCCCCACGATGTCCGCGGCTTTGTGCCGCACGAATTCGTCCGGCCAGCGCAGCGTCCCGCCGGCCACCACCCCATGATCGTCCAGCACGATCGCGTTCGCTTCCGAGGCGCCTTTGATCAGCCCGCGCGCCTGCAGCTCGGCCACCTCGTGCGTGAACCCGAAGGTACGCGCGGGCGCGAGCTCGGCGGCGAAGCGCTCCGGCGTGACCTCGTAGGTCCCCGCCTGCCGCCCGATCAGGGGATGCGGCCATTCGATGGAAACAGTCAAGCGAAACGCCCTGTCGGGCGCTACGACGTAGGTCGCATCGCGCTCGGTCACGGTGAACGGCGCCTGCACCGAGAGCACGACCGCCTCGCCTCCCACCGTCGTCGGCCCGGCTTTTCCCAGCGCCTCGAAGTAGGGCTGCACGCTGCCGTCGAGGATCGGCGGCTCGGGACCGGTGAGCTCCACGGTCAGGTCGTCGATCTCGTGCGCCGCCACCGCGGCGAGCAGGTGCTCGACGGTGTGAATCGTGGCCTCGCCGTGGCCGATCGCGGTGCGCCGCTCCACCGCTTCCACCTCGGTGAGGCGAGCGGGGATCTCGGGCTTGCCCGTGAGGTCGACGCGCCGGAACAGGATTCCCTGTCCGGCGGGCGCCGGGAGGAAGGTGGCCTCGGTGGCGGCGCCGGTGTGCAGCCCCGTGCCGCTCAGCGCGGCCGGGCGGGTCACCGAGCGTCTAGCGCTGATCGGAGGGGGGGGCAGGAGGAGTCTCGGGTTCGGGGGGGGAATCCACGAGCCGCTCGAGCTTGTCGGCGATCCTGGCGAGCCGGTACATCGCGGCCTGCGCGCGCAGATATTCCCGGTGCGGCCGCGCCGGATAGCCGAACATCGTCGCGCCGGCGGGGACGTCGCCGATGTGGCCGGACTGCACCAGCAGCCGCGCGCCCGCGCCGACCGTCAGATGATCCGCGATGCCCGCCTGCCCCGCGATGATCACGTCATCCTCCACCTGCACGCTGCCCGCGATGCCGGCCTGCGCCATGATGAGACAGCGCGCGCCGATCCGGACGTTGTGCGCGATGTGAACGAGGTTGTCGATCTTCGTCCCCGATCCGATGACCGTATCGTCGACGCTGCCGCGGTCGATGCAGGTGTTCGCGCCGATCTCGATGTCGTCTCCGATGAGGCAGCGTCCCACGTGCGGAATCTTGCGGTGATCCTCGCCGCCCTTCCCCGGAACGTAGCCGAAGCCGTCGCTGCCCAGCACCGCGCCGGCGTGCGCGATCACCCGTTTCCCGAGCGCGGTTCCGGAGTAGATGGTGACGCCGGGAAACAGCTGCGTGTCGTCGCCCACCGCCACGCCGTCGCCCAGCACGCAGCCCGCGCCGACGCGGACATTGCGCCCGAGCTGGACGCCGTTGCCGAGCACCGCGTGCGCGCCGATCTCGACCGGCTCCTGCCACGTGACGCCGCGCCCCACCACGGCCGTCGGATGCACGCCCGCTTCCCACACCGCCTGCGGGTACAGCACCGGCAGCACCACCAGCAGCGCTTCGTACGGCTTCGCGACGATGATGCGCGTCTCGGGACCGCCGGTGACATCCGCGAGCTCGGGCGCGACGAGCACGACCGACGCGCTGGTGCGCTCAAAGTATTGGACGTATCGGGACGAGGCAAGAAAAGAGAGATCGCCGGGACCCGCGCGCTCGAGTGGCGCGATCCCGGCGACCGTCGTGGTGCCCGGTCCCACGAGCTTGCCGCCCGTGAGCGCCGCGATTTCGCTCGCGGGAAGCGGACGCGAACCCGCCGAATTCATCGGTGGGTGGAGAGGCCGAGGGAGCCGGCCGGCGCTACTGCGCCTGGGTCAGCCGCTGGAGCACCCGGGCCGTGATGTTGAGCGACGGATCGGCCGCCGCGATCAATCCGCCCGCGGCGTCCGCGTCGAGAATCAGCGCGTAGTTCAGCTCGGCGCGCAGCCCCTGGATCACCTGCTGCACGCGGGCCTGGATCGGCTGCAGCAGCTCCTGCTCGCGCTGGCGCGCGCGATCCTGCAGCTCGTTGGTGCGCTGCTCCATGCGCTGCTGCATCTGCTGGAGCTCGCGCTGCTTGGTCTGGCGCGCGGCGGGCGAGAGCGCGATCGACTGCTGATCGAACGCCTGCACCGCCGAGTCGAGCTGCTGCTGCAGCTTCTGCACCTCGGTGCGGAAGCCCTCGACTTCCTTGAGGTACGTGGACTCGGCAACGGCGTACCCGGGGGTGCGCTGCAAAATCTCGCGCGAATTGATGAACGCGATCTTGGTGGGTTGCGAGGCCGCACCACCCTGTCCGGCGGCGACAGTGGGTGCCGTGGCGAGCACGGCGACGGCGGCGAGCGAAACGAGCACGAGACGCTGCATAACGCGGGAACTCCCCGAGAGGACTGTGGGTGTGGCTAGAAGAAATTGCCGAGCTTGAAGTGCAGCTTCCAACCTGGCTTCGGCCGGCCTAGTTGGTCAACTCGATCGAAACCGTAGGCGTAGTCGATCCCGAGCGGACCGAGCGGCGAAATCACGGCGGCGCCGATACCTGCGCCCCGGAACAGGCGCGTCGGATCGTACTGCGCCGGGCGCGACCAGACGTTGCCGGCGTCGAAGAAGGCGGAAAGATACAGCATCTGGGACACGCGCATTCCCAGCTCGCCCGTCATCGTGAAGAACGACTTGCCGAACGCGTTGGGGCTCGCGCCGTTGGCGCTCGCGTTCGGATCGTAGCCGAACGGGGTGATCGATGCTTCGTCGTAGCCGCGCAGCGGGATGAAGAACTGCGTGCCGCCGAGGGTGAACAGCTGCTCGAAGAAGGGCGAGCTCCCGAACACGAAGCCGGACCGGGTCTTGAACCCGAGCACGAACTTCACCGGCGAGGTGGGGTTGCCCAGCATCCCGATCGGCGCGAAGAAGCTCGCTTCGGCGTCGACGCGCTGGAAGTTGCCCGAGCCCCCGAGGAACCCGCCGCTCTGCGACAACCCGAATTGCACCATCGTGCCGGCGGTCGGGAACGGCAGGTCGATGCGCGTGTCGCGCATCAGCGACATGCCGACCGTGGAGCGCGTGCAGTTGTTGCAGCGGAACGCCGCCGAGAACGCCTGGTTGCTGGAGGACCCGGTGAAGCTCTGCTGGTCGATCCCGTACGACACGAACAGCCGCGTGTAGTTGTCGCCGAAGACCGGGAAGCCGAACTGCAGGCTCGCGCCGCGGCGCCGCAGCCGGCCCACGTCGGCGATCACGTAGCGCACGCGCGTGTTGTGCAGCCCCACCGTCGCCGAGATCCGCGACTCGCGAATCGCGGGATCGGTGAACGAGACGTCGAAGTCGTTGATGTTGCGGCCGAACTGCCATTGGAACCGGCCGCGCTTGCCCTGGCCGAACAGGTTCGGCTCGTCCAGCCCCAGAAACCCGCCGATGCCCGTTCCCTGCCCCACCGACGCGCCGAAGTTGATGTTGCCGGTGCGCTTCTCGGTGACGTGGAAGATGACGTCGATGTCGCCCTGATCGTTCGCGGGGCGCGTATCGGGGAACGGCAGCGGCTGGTTGAAGAACCCGAGGTTCGATACGCGCTGGTAGGACGCGAGCAGCGCGTCCTGCCGGAACACGTCGCCCGGGACCATGACGATCGCCTCGCGGATCACGCGCTCGTGCGTGACGTCGTTGCCGCGGATCTCGATGTGACTGACGATCGCCGGCTGGCCTTCGTTGATGACCCAGCGCAGATCGACGACGGGCGTGCCGTCGGGCGCGGTCCGGCGGATCACGTCGGGCCGGACGCTGACGTAGATGTAGCCGTTGTTGTAGTACAGCGTCTGGAGCTTGCGCGTCGCGTCCTGCCACTGCTCGTCGTCGAAGTAGACGGTGTGACGGCGCGGCCCCAGGCCGAGCATGCCGGTGCGCCGCTCCTGATTGAACGGATAGAACGACTCGAGCTCTTCGGTGGAGAAGCGCCGGTTGCCCACGATCTCGAACGTGCCGATCCGGTAGGGCTCGCCCTCGCTCACCGTCACGACGAGCGTCGCCTTACCGGTCCGCTCGTGCACGATGAGGGTGTCTTTCAGGACCTGGAAGTCGACGTAGCCCTGCTTGCCATAGAAGGCGGGCAGCCGCTGGCGCAGGTCTTCGGCGACTTTGTCGTCGTTGTATTCACCCGACTTGAACCACCAGAATCCCTCGGGTTGCGAGCTCATCTGCTTGACGATCTGCTCGTCGGTGAAATGCGTGTTGCCCTGGATGTCCACGCGGGCGATCGCGACGCGCCGCCCTTCCTCGACGTCGAAGATCACGCGCACCGCGGCCGAGTCGCGCTCGTACACGTACAGCGGCTTGGTCTGCGCCAGGTAGTAGCCCTGCGCGTGGTACATCGAGTCGATCCGCACGCGCGCGCGCTCCACCTCGGCGGGATCGAGCGGCCGGCCTTCGGCCAGCTGGACCTTGTCGCGCACGCTGCCTTCGGACAGCCGCTGCACGCCGCGCACCGCCCAGCGCACGAGCTGCGGCCGCTCCTTCACCGTGATCACGAGGACGTTCTTGCCGTTCGGCGCCTGCGTCTGCGTGATCTTGACGTCGTCGAACTGGCCGCTGCCGTACAGCGACTGAATCGCGCGCTGCACGTCGCGATAGTTGAGCGCCCGGCCCGCGACCAGCCCGCTGAGCTGGATGACGGCGATGGCGCTGTTGCGCTTGTTGCCGACGACGGCGATCGAGTCCGGGACCGGACCCTGGGCCAGCACGCCCGCGCCCTCGCCCTGGGCCATGCACAGGCCCGGGGCGAGGACGGCGAGACAAACGACGATTGGGAGAGTGAGCCGGCGGATCACGCCTTCGAGCCGGAGAGTGCCTTGAACCCCAGGCGCTCCTTGTCGGGGGTGACGTCCACCTCGATCTCGTCACCCTTCGCGAAATCCCCGACGAGGATCTTCTCCGACAGCGGGTCCTCGACGTATTTCTGAATGGCGCGCTTCAAGGGCCGCGCGCCGAAGTGCTCGTCGTAGCCGTGATCGACCAGGAAGTCGGTGGCGCCCTGCGTGAGCCGCAGCGTCAGCTCCTCTTCGCCGAGCCGTTTCTGGACGTCGCGCGCCAGGATCGAGACGATCTGCGCGATGTGCTCGCGGGTGAGCGCGTGGAAGACGATCACGTCGTCCAGCCGGTTCAGAAACTCCGGATTGAAGACCTTGTTGATCTCTTCCTTCACCTTCTCCGACATGCGCTCGAAGTCGCCGCGGGTGTCCGGCTTGCCGAAGCCAAGGGTCTTGCCCTTGGCCACGTCGCGCGCGCCCACGTTCGACGTCATGATCACGACGGTGTTCTTGAAGTCGATCACCCGGCCGTAGTTGTCCGTGAGATGTCCCTCGTCGAGCACCTGCAGCAGGATGTTGAACACGTCGGGGTGCGCCTTCTCGATTTCGTCGAGCAGCACCACCGAGTACGGCTTGCGCCGCACCGCCTTGGTGAGCGTGCCGGAATCCTCGTAGCCCACGTAGCCCGGCGGCGCGCCGATCAGCCGGCTCACGGAGAACTTCTCCATGTATTCCGACATGTCGACGCGGATCAGCGCGTTGGCGTCGGCGAACAGGAACCGCGCCAGCGCCCGCGCCAGCTCGGTTTTGCCGACGCCGGTCGGACCGCTGAAGATGAAGGAGCCGATGGGCCGCTTCGGGTCCTTGAGCCCGGCGCGGCTGCGCCGGATCGCGCGCGAGATGACCTGAATCGCCTCGTTCTGGCCGACGACGCTTTCGTGCAGCTCGTCCTCCATCCGGAGGAGCCGCGCGGTCTCCGCTTCCTGGAGCCGCGTGACCGGAATGCCGGTCCAGCGCGACACGATGAACGCCACGCCTTCTTCATTGATGGTGGGCCGGCGGGTCTGGCGCTCGCGCTCCCACTCTTCCTGCTTGCGCCGGATCTCGGCCTGGAGCTCGCGCTCCGAGTCGCGCAGCGACGCGGCCTTCTCGAAGTTCTGATCGCGCACCGCCGCTTCCTTGTCGCCGTTGATCCCTTCGAGCTTGTCCTTCAGCTCGGCGACTTCGGGCGGCGGCACCTGGGCGGCGAGGCGGGCGCGCGCGCCGGCCTCGTCGATCACGTCGATCGCTTTGTCGGGCAGGAACCGGTCGGTGATGTAGCGCTCCGACAGCTTCGCCGCCTCGGTCAGCGTCTCATCGGGGATGATGACGCGGTGATGATCCTCGTAGCGCTTGCGCAGCCCCTTGAGGATCTCGATCGTCTCTTCGACCGTCGGCGGATCGACGATGACCGTCTGGAACCGCCGCTCGAGCGCGCCGTCCTTCTCGATGTACTTGCGGTACTCGTTGAGCGTCGACGCGCCCACGCACTGCAGCTCGCCGCGCGCCAGCGCCGGCTTCAGCATGTTGGACGCGTCCACCGCGCCCTCGGCCGCGCCCGCGCCGACGAGCGTGTGCAGCTCGTCGATGAACAGGATGATGTTCTTGTTCTGCGCGATCTCGTTGATGACCGCTTTGAGCCGCTCCTCGAACTGGCCGCGGTACTTGGTGCCGGCGATCACCGCCGCCATGTCGAGCGAGAGCACGCGATGATCCTTGAGCGCGTCGGGGCACTGGCCGCTCGCGATGAGCTGCGCGAGTCCCTCGACGATCGCGGTCTTGCCGACGCCCGGCTCTCCGATCAGCACCGGATTGTTCTTCTTGCGGCGCGACAGGATTTCCATCACGCGCTCGATCTCCTTCTGGCGCCCGATCGTGGGATCGAGTGAGCCTTCGGCCGCGAGCTGCGTCAGGTCGCGGCAGAAGTGATCGAGCGCGGGCGTCTTCGATTTCTTCTCGCTCTTGGGCGGCGTCGGCTGCGCGCCGGTGCCTCCGCCCGCCGGCGTCGCGGGCATCTCGCTCCCCAGCAGGCGCAGCGTCTCGGCGCGCGCCTGCTCGAGATTCACGCCCGCGTCCGTGAGGACCTGGGCGGCGATGCCCTTCTCTTCGCGCAGCAACCCGAGCAGCAGGTGCTCGGTGCCGACATAGGAATGATTGAGCTCGCGCGCCTCGCTCATCGCGAGCTCGAGCACCTTCTTGGCGCGGGATGTATAGGGCAGATCGGGTCCGGCCGCGGCGGCCGCTTTCCCCTTCTTGACCGTCTCCTCGATCTTCTGCTGAATCTCTTCGAGATCGACGTTGAGATTGGTCAGGACCGCGGCGGCAACGCCCTCGCCCTCGCGGATCAAGCCGAGCAGGATGTGCTCGGTACCGACGTACTCGTGATGCAGACGCGCCGCTTCTTCACGCGCCATCTGCAGAACTTTCCGAACTCGATCCGTGAAATTGTAACCGTTCATCGTGATTCCGAACTCACCTTTCGCCGTTCAACTGGGTTCTGCTTCGAGCAGACGGCGCACAAACGCAGCGCGCACCGTCGGCAGTTCGCGGTCGCCGGTGGACCGGCCGTCCATCGCTGCCAGGTGCGCGGGTTGGGTGTAGATCAGCAGTTTGTTGAGCGTATATACCCCGGGTCCCGGGAGCAGATTCAGCCCAACGCCCAACCGCACACCGCTCAACAAATTCATCGTCTCTTCGAACGACAACCGGCGCGCGTGTTTCAGCAATCCATAGGCGCGCCAGGTCTTGTCCTCGACTTCTTCAGGCGCTGTCCTGAGTAGCACGTCTCGTGCCTGTTCCTCGTATTCCACCACCTGGCGCACGATCTTGCCGAGATGGTCGATCAGCTCGTCTTCTGTCTTCCCTAAGGTTGTTTGGTTGGACAACTGGAAGAAATTGCCGACGACTTCGCTGCCTTCCCCGTACAGGCCCCGAAAGGTTAACCCAACCTGCGAGAGCCCTTGGAGAACTTTGTTGATTTCCTTAGTCAAAACAAGGCCCGGCAAATGGATAAGTACGCTGGCCCGGAGCCCGGTTCCCGCATTCGTCGGACAGGACGTAAGATAGCCAAATTCAGGGTGAAAGGCGAAAGGAACGAGCCGCCCTAGCTCGAGATCCACTGCCTCCACCGCCGCGTAGGCGTCCTCCAAATCGAATCCGGACCACATCCCGTGCAGCCGCAGGTGGTCCTCTTCATTTACCATGACGCCCACCTGATCCTGCACCAGCAGGGCGGCGCCAGGGCGCGGGCGCGCCTCGCGCTCCAACCCCGCCAACTCCTTGCTCACCAAATGCCGTTCATGCAGAAGCTGCCGTTCGGGCCGGTCCATGAGATCGAGCCGGAACGCAACCGCCGCTCCCAGATGGTCGGACGATTGCGCCGCTTCCCTCACGCGCTCGAACACGGCGGTGCGATCGGCGTCCTTCGCCCGCTGGCTGAACGGAATGCCGTGCACGTTGCGCGCGAGCCGAATCCGCGTAGACAGGACGATCGTCGACTTGGGGCCCGACGCGTCCAGCCAGCGCATGCCGCCGTCGGGCAGCAGCGAGAGATCCATTATTCCAGCACCCGAATGCGGTCGCGCAGCTCGGCCGCGAGCTCGAAGTTTTCGCCCTCGACCGCGCGCCGCAGCTGTGCCTTCAGCTCGAGCAGGCGACTGCGGGGATCGGACTCACCGTTGGTACCCGGGGCCTCGTAGCGCTCGCCCACGTGCTGGCTCGAGCCGTGCAGCCGCCGCAGCAGGTCGCGCAGGTGCCCGTCGAACGCGCTATAGCACTGGTCGCAGCCGAGCCGCCCGGTATCGCGGAAGTCGCGCAGCGAGCTGTTGCAGGCCGGGCAGCGCACGGCGTCGGCGCCGGCGGGCACCAGGGCCGCCCCTTTGCCGAGCGCGCCCAGGAAGTTGCCCAGCGGGCTCTTCATCACCGCTCCGCCGGTCTCGACGCCCTTTTGCTGCGCGCACTGCTCGCACAGGTGCAGCGTGACTTTGGAGTCATGCTCCACCTGGGTGAGATTGATGATCGCGTCGCGCTCTTTGCAGTTATCGCACAGCATCAGGGAATCGCATCGACCGAGCTCACCGTGGTGAGCTTGCCGTCCTCCAGTAAAAGTACCCGGTCCGCCCGGCCCGCCAGCTGCCGGTTGTGCGTTACGACGACCACCGCGGTCTCGTACTCGCGCGCCAGGCGGAAAAAGATTTCGTGCAGCCGCTCCGCGTTGGCATGATCGAGGTTGCCGGAGGGCTCGTCGGCCAGCACCACGCTCGGGTCGTGCACGAGCGCGCGCGCGACCGCGCAGCGCTGCTGCTCGCCCCCCGACAGCTCGGCCGGCCGGTGACTCATGCGTCCGGCGAGCCCCACCTCCGACAGGACCTCTTCGGCCCGCGAGCGCGCCTTGCGGAGGGACGTGCCGCCGATCAGGAGCGGCATCATCACGTTCTCGAGCGCCGAAAACTCGCGCAGCAGATGGTGAAACTGGAACACAAATCCCAGTTTTCGGTTCCTGAGCTCGGCCGCGCCGCGCGCGTCGAGGTCGGCATAGCGCGACCCGTCGAGCCAGATGTCGCCCGTCGTGGGCGTGTCGAGCGCTCCCAGCAGCTGCAGCAGCGTGCTCTTGCCGGCGCCGGACGAGCCCACGATCGCCACGAACTCCCCGCGCCGCACTTCCATGTCGATCCCGCGCAGGATCTCGAGCAGCTGCCCGTCGCCGCCGGCGAAGACGCGGCGAATCGCGCGGGCGACGAGAAGGGCGTTCATTCGTAGCGGATCGCTTTGACGGGCTCGAGCCGCGACGCCTGCACGCTCGGGTACAGCGGCGCGAGGGTAGCGATCACCAGGCTCGCCGCGATCACGGCGAGCGCGTCCAGCGGGTTGGTCAGCACCGGCAGGTGATCGATAAAGTAGATAGACGGATCGATCGGAATCAGGTGGCCGCGATTCACGCTCGCGCCGAGGATTAATCCCAACACCGTGCCGAGCGCCGTTCCCACCAGCCCGATGAATACGCCCTGCGTGAGGAAGACGCGGCGGATCCTGCCCCGCTGCATCCCCATCGCCATGAGGATGCCGATCTCCCGCGTTTTGTCGCGCACCACCATCGTGAGCGTCCCCACCACGTTGAACGCGGCCACCACGCAGATCAGAAAGACCACGAGCCCCATCGCGAGCTTCTCGAGCTTCAGCGCGGAGAACAGGGAGCGGTTGGTGAGCTGCCAATCGTCCGCACGATAGGGATAGCCGAGCTGGTTCACGATCTGGTTGGCGATCTCGCTCGCGCGATCCGGCTCCGCGACGCGCACTTCGAGACCCGTCACGGCGCTGCCCAGGCCGGCGAACTCCTGCGCGTTCTGCCGGCTCATCACGACGTAGCTGTTGTCGTAGTCGTACATCCCCGTTTCGAACAACCCCGTCACCTCGTAGCGCCGGTACTTGGGGACGAACGCGCCGAGACTCCGGTTGAACTGCGAGCCGGCGGGGGCGACCATCGTGACGACGTCGCCGGGATAGGCGGACATCTTGTTCGCGAGCCGCGTGCCGATCGCGATCCCGCCTTCGACGCCCGGTTGCGTGGTGCGGAACGTGAGATCGCCCTTGGTGAAATGCCGCGGCAGGCTCGTCACGGCGCGGCTCCCCGTGTCCGACTCGATGCCGACGATCGCGACGCCCTCGGCGTAATCGTGCCCCGCCGAGATCAGTCCCTGCGTGAGGACGAACGGCGCCGCCGCGACCACGCCGTTGGTGCGCCGGACCTTGGCGAGCACGTCCTGCCAGTCGTCGAGCCGCAGCCCTTCGCCGTAGGTCAGCACGCGCAGGTGGGGGTTCACCACCAGGATCTTCTCGCGCAGATCGTTCTGCATCCCGTTCATCACGCCCAGCACGATGACGAGCGCCATCACACCGATCGTCACTCCGCCGACGGCGATCACGGTGATGAGCGACAGCAGCCGCGACGAGCGCCGGCTGCGCAGGTAGCGCATCGAGATCCGCAGGTCGAGCCGCGACGGCCAGTTCGTCACGAGGACGAACACCGCCAGCGCGGCCGCGAGGATGAAAAGCGCCTTGAGCGCCACGGGAATCGAGAGCTCCATCACTCGGGCCGCAGCATCGGGAACAGGATCACGTCGCGAATATTCGTCTGGTCGGCGAGGATCATCGTCAGCCGGTCCACGCCGAGTCCGACGCCGCCGGCCGGCGGCATGCCGTATTCCAGCGCGCGGATGAAGTCTTCATCGAGCTGCTGCGCTTCGGTGTCGCCCGCGGCGCGCAGCGCGGCCTGCTGCTCGAAGCGGCGGCGCTGCTCGTCCGGATCGTTCAGCTCGCTGAAGCAGTTGGCGAGCTCGCGATGCTGGACGAACAGCTCCCAGCGCTCGACGCGCGTCGGATCGCCGCGCTTCGGTTTGGCGAGCGGCGAGAGCGCGACGGGATAGTCGAACACAAACGTCGGCTGCACCAGCTTCGGCTCCACCGTCGTCTTGAACACCTCATCCATCAGCTTCGCGCCGCGCAGCCGGTCGATCTCGGCGGGCGGCACGTTGTGGCGCTTCAGCACTGCGCGCAGCTCGGCGTCGCTCGCCGTCGCGAGATCGACCCCCGCATGCTCGCGCACCAGACCGTAATAATCCTTGCGCGCGAACGGCGGCTCGAACGAGAGGGTCGCACCGTGGCGCTCGAGCACCCGGGTTCCAAACAGCTGCTGCACCAGCGTCGCGAGCATCTCCTCGGTGAGCGTCGCCATGTCGTTGTAGTCGGCGTACGCCTCGTACCACTCCGCCATCGTGAATTCCGGATTGTGGAAGCGCGACAGCCCCTCATTGCGAAAATCGTGGCCGATCTCGTACACCTTCTCGAGCCCGCCCACGAGGCAGCGCTTGAGATACAGCTCGTCGGCGATTCGCAGATAGAAGGTCGCGTCCAGCGCTTCCCAATGCGTCTTGAACGGCGTCGCCGTGGCGCCGCCGTACAGCGGCTGCAGCACCGGCGTCTCCACCTCCAGATACCCCCGGGCGTCGAGGAAAGCGCGGATCCCCTGCACCACACGCGTCCGCAGCCGGAACACTTCCCGCACCTCGGGATGCACGGCGAGATCGGCGTAGCGCTGGCGATAGCGCAGCTCCGGGTCGGACAGCTCCCCGTGCTTCACGCCGCTCGCGTCTTCCTTCCCGAGCGGCAGCGGCCGCAGCGCCTTGGCAAGCAGCGTCATGCGCGCGACGCGCAGCGTGATCTCCCCGGTGCGGGTCTTCATGAGGCGGCCTTCGACGCCGATGTGATCGCCCAGATCGAGCAGCTCGAGCAGCGCGTAGGCTTCGCCGAGCTCGTCGCTCTTGAAGTAGAGCTGGATCTTGCCGCTCGCGTCCTCGAGGTGCGCGAACGTCGTCTTGCCGTGGGGCCGCAGCGCGACGAGCCGGCCGGCGAGCGCGTAGGTCGCCGGATCGTCGTCGCTCGTGTAGGCGTCGAGCGCCCGGCGCGCGGTGGCGCTGCGCTCGAACCGGTACGCGAACGGCGCGATGCCGCGCTCGACCAGCCCCTTGAGCTTGTCGCGCCGCGCCGCTTCGACGAAGCTCCGCTCCGTTTCCGCCATTACGCCGCCTTGTTGCCGAAGCGCTTGAGGAACGCTTCGATGAACGGATCGAGGTCGCCGTCCATCACCTTGTGCACGTCGCTCACCTTCAGCTCGGTCCGGTGATCGTTTACCATCGTGTACGGCTGGAACACGTACGAGCGAATCTGATTGCCCCACGCGATGTCCGTCTTCTGTTTGTCGACTTCGGCCTTCTTGGCTTCCTGCTCCGCGACCGCGCGCTCGTAGAGTCGCGCCTTGAGCATTTTCATCGCGGTCGCCTTGTTCTTCCCCTGGCTGCGCTCCTGCTGGCACGATACCACGATTCCCGTCGGCAGGTGCGTGATGCGCACCGCGGACGACGTCTTGTTGACGTGCTGCCCGCCTTTTCCGGACGCTCGGAACACGTCGATGCGCAGATCGTCGTCCTTGATCTCGATTTCGATTTCATCGTCGACTTCGGGATAGACGAACACCGACGCGAACGAGGTGTGGCGGCGCGACTGCGAATCGAACGGCGAGATGCGCACCAGCCGGTGCACCCCCTTCTCCGCCCGGAGCAGCCCGAACGCGTAGCGCCCGCGGATTTCGATTTCCGCCGACTTGATCCCCGCCTCTTCGCCGGGCAGCATGTCGAGCACTTCGACCGTGAACCCGTGCCGCTCGGCCCAGCGCGTGTACATGCGGACCAGCATCTCGGCCCAGTCCTGCGACTCGGTGCCCCCGGCGCCGGGATGGATCGTCAGCAGCGCGTCGCGCGCGTCGTCGGGTCCCTGGAGCATGTTCTGCATCTCGAGCGCCTCGAGCCGGCCGGCGATTTCATCCGCCTCCGTCTCGAGCTGGCGCTGCATGGCGAGATCGATGTGGGATTCGGCTTCGAGCAGGTCGTTGAGCTCGCGCCCTTCGTCGACGCGCTTCTTGAGCGCGTGATACGGCTCGAGCCAGCCCTTCAGCGACTTGACTTCAGCGACTATCCGGCGCGCGCGCTCCTGATCGGCCCAGAGTGAGCCCTCGGCCATCTGCTGCTCGAGCTCCGCGAGCCGCGCGGTTTTCCCGTCGACGTCAAAGAAAACCCCTGAGCTCGGTGAGCCGGCGATCGAAATCGGCAAAACGCTCTGAAAGACTCATTAGAACAGCTTATGGCCTCCCGCCAGAATCTCGTTCAACGCCTCGGTCCAGAACGGCGTGCTCTGCGCCATCTCGGCGCCTACCTGCTCGACGTATTCCTGCCAGCTCTTTTCAATTTCGTCCTTGAACAGCTGCGGCAGCGTGCCGTCGCGGATCCCCTGCTGCCGCTTCTCGGGATGATAGACGAGCATGTCGGAGATCAAAGCGCGCGCGAGCCGCCGCGCCTTCTGCTTGGGGTCCTGCACCAGGAACGGATTCACCGGGC
>DASSUS010000054.1:0-12631 GCA_035706765.1 Gemmatimonadales bacterium | reverse complement strand
CCGATTCGCGGCGTGACGCTCGCCATGAACGAGCCGGTGGGCGTGCTCGGTATCGGCGCGCCGGACGAGTTCCCGCTCCTGGGATTCGTCTCGCTCGTCGCGCCGGCGATCGCCGTGGGAAACACCGTGATCGTCGTCCCGTCCGAGCCGCAGCCGATTGCCGCGACCGAGTTCTACTCGGTGCTGGAAACGTCCGACGTGCCCGACGGTGTGATCAACGTGATTACCGGCGCCAAGGACGCGCTCGTCAAAGTGCTCGCCGAGCATGACGACGTGGACGGGATCTGGTACTTCGGGAATGCGGGCGGGGTGAAGGCGGTCGAGCTGGCGTCGGCGGCGAACATGAAACGGACCTGGGCTACGGCGCGGCCCCGCGATTGGCTCGATCCGCGCCAGGGCGAAGGGCGCGAATTCCTGCGCCGGGCATCGGAGGTAAAAAACATCTGGATCCCCTACGGCGAGTAGTGCCGCATTGATCACGGCGGTCACCCACCGCGTCAACTACTCCGAAACCGACCAGATGGGGTTCGTCTACCACGCGAATTATCTGATCTGGATGGACATGGCGCGTACGGAACATCTTCGCGAGAGGGGGATGTCGTACAAGCAGCTGGAAGATGAAGGGACCTACCTCACCGTCACCGATGTTCACATCCGCTACCGCCGGCCGGCCCGTTATGATGATATGATTCGAGTGCGCTGCTGGGTGCGGGATCTGGCTTCGCGGCGCGTCGTCTTCGGGTATGCGGTCGAGCGAGCCGACACGGGCGAGCTGCTCGCGACCGCGGAAACATCGCTGATCGCGTTGAACCCACAACAGACTCTTACGCGCCTTCCGGAGCACGTGTGTGAGCTGCTCGAACCCACGGCGGACCCGGTTCGTCTCTAGTCTCACCGCTTTTCTTCTTCTCGGAGCGGCGGGACTCGGGGCACAGGTACCCGCCGACGAAACCACGGTCGGCGTGCTCGCCGCCCTGCTTGCCGCTTCCGACGCGCGCCGCTTCGACGCGGCGCCGATCCGCGAAGCGCTGAGCCACTCCAATCCGTCCGTGCGCCGCCAGGGAGCGCTCGCCGCCGGACGCATCGGTGACGCCGCCGCCGTCGATCTGCTGCTCCCCGCGCTCAACGACTCGTCGCAATACGTCCAGGCAGCGGCCGCATTCGCGCTGGGCCTGCTCAAGGACGCGCGCGCCATTCCGGCGCTGATGCTCAGCGTCCGCGAAGGCCAGGTCGAGGCCGTCACCGCGATCGCCAAGACCGGAGGCGACGAAGGGGCGCGCGCCCTGAGCGAGATCATCGCGACCGGCTCGCCCGATGCCTCCTCTCCCGTCATCGACCAGGCGCTGCTCGAGTCATGGCGGCTCGGCGGCCGCGCGCCGCTCAGCCAGCTCGTGCGGTTCGCCGAAGCACCCGCCGCGGCGACGCGCTGGCGCGCGCTGTACTCGCTCGCGCGGCTCCGCGCCGCGCCGGCGGCGCCGCTGCTGATCCGCGCGCTCGCCGATCGCGATCCGCAGACCCGCGCCGTGGCGGCCCGCGGCATCACGAGGGCGCTGCTCGACAGCGCGCGCATCAATCCGCGCGGCGCGCTCGACGCCCTCCGCCCCTTGCTCGACGATCCCGAACCGCAGATCCGGGTCAATGCACTGCGCGCGCTCGCGTCGCTGCGCGATTCGGCGGTTGCGGGAGTCGTCGCGCCGCTCGTCGGCGATCGCGACATCGGTGTCGCGGTCCAGGCGGAAACGACGCTGGGCGTGATTCGCGGCGCGGCGGCGCTCGAGGCGCTGCGTGCCAGGTTGACCAATAGCGTGTTCGCCATTCGGCGCCAGGCCGTGATCGGACTCGCGCAGGCGGACAGCGCGGCCGGTGTGGCGGCGGCCACGGCGCTGACGGGCGATGCCGACTGGCGCTGGCGTCGCGTCGCGGCCGAGGCGTTCGGCGCCGCGCGCGCGCGCGACCGCCTCGAGGCGCTGCTCGCGGATCCCGACGGCCGCGTCGTGGCGGAAGCACTGCAGGCACTGCAACGGATCGTGCCCGCCACCCCACCCGATACCGGGCTCCTGCGCCGTGCCCGGGGACTGCTGGCCCATGCCGATCCGGCCGTCCGGAGCGTGGCGGCGGATCTCATCGGGCGCAATCCGAACGTCGAGGACGTCGATCTGCTGGTCGCGGCGTACCATCGCGCCGAGGGTGATCCATTCAATGATGCCCGGCTCTCGGCCGTGGCGGCGCTCGGCGCGATCGCCAAGTCGTCGTCGAGCGGCAGGCTGCGCGTCGCCACCAGGTTCATCGCGACGGTGCCGCGTCCCGACGACTATCTCGTGCGCCGGCTCGCAGCCGATACGCTGCCCGACACCAGGGATGCGTGGGGACCGGTGGCCCCCATCACGACCGGCCGCACGACCGCCGACTACCGCGACATCGCGCGGCGCTGGCTCTGGCCGGCGATGGGAGGCACCAATCCGCACGTCACGGTCGAGACCGATCGCGGTACCCTCGACATCGAGCTGCTGGCGGCCGAGGCGCCGATCACCGTTGCGGCGTTCATCGGTCTGGTCGACCGTCGCTACTTCGACGGGACCCGCTGGCACCGCCTGGTCCCCAATTTCGTGGTCCAGGACGGCGATCCGCGCGGCGACGGGTGGGGCGGACCGGGATTCGTGCTGCGCGACGAGCTCAACCCGATTCGTTACGAAACGGGCCGGGTTGGAATGGCGCTGTCGGGACCGGATACTGGAGGGAGCCAGTACTTCATCACGCATTCGGCGCAGCCGCACCTCGACGGCACGTACACGATCTTCGGACGCGTCGTCTCCGGCGCCGTGGTGTTGAACGCGATCGGACAGGGTGATCGCATCCGGAGTATTCATAGATGATGAAAGCGTGGGTCTGCGCCGTCATGCTGCTGCTCGCGGGCGCGTCATCCGCCGCGGCGCAGTACGGCTATTTCGGCCAGAACAAGATTCAGTATCGGCGTTTCGACTGGCGCGTGCTGCGCGGCGAGCACGTCGATCTCTACTACTATCCCGAGGAAGAAGAGCTGGGCCGCGTCGCGCTCGCGTACGCGGAGGAGAGCTACGATTCGCTCGAGCGGCGATTTACGCACGCCGTCAGCCGCCGCATCCCGCTGATCGTCTACGCCTCGCACACGGACTTCGAGCAGACCAACATCCTGCCGTTCATCCCGCCCGAGGGGCTGCTCGGCGTCACCGAATTCATGAAGCGACGCGTGGCGCTGCCGTTCCGGGGGAGCTACGCCGAGTTCCGGCACACGATCCGGCACGAGCTGGTCCACGTGTTCCAGCTGAGCCTCGCCTCCCAGACCTTCAGCCGCTATCCGCGGTTTCGCCAGGCGGGGCTGCCGCTGTGGTGGACCGAGGGCCTGGCGGAGTTCTTCTCGGCCGGAGAAGACAGCCGCGACGAGATGGTCCTGCGCGACATGACGATCACCGGGGAGCTGCCCACGCTCCCGCAGCTCACCTACGCGTACGGCGGCCTGGTGTATCCCGTGGGCGGCAGCATCCATCGATTCCTCGCCGATCGCTACGGCGAGTGGCGCATTCTGCAGCTGTATCGCGACGTCTGGAAATTCACGAGCTTCGATCAGGCGCTGGCCGCGGTGTACGGCCGGAGCATCGCGCAGCTGTCGGACGAGTGGCAGTACTGGATGCGGCAGCGCTACTATCCCGCGGTCGCGAGTCAGCCGCCGCTCGCCATCACCGCGCGCAAGCTCACGGAGCTCGCGATCAAGCCGACCGCGTATCAGCTCCCGGGAGACACCATCCCGTCGCTGCTGTTCTTTTCACCGTCCAGCGGCTACGCGACGATCTATTCCCAAAACCTCGCGGGGCGCAGTAAGCGCCCGGTCGTGAAGGGGGAACGCAGCGAGCAGTTCGAGTCGTTCCATTTCTTCGAATCGCGCATGGACGTGCACGCGAATGGCGTCGCCACGTTCAGCAGCAAGTACGCGGAGCGCGACGCGCTGTTCTTCTGGGACCTGAAGCGCGAGAAGGTGGTGGGCCGGTATCAGTTTCCGGAGCTCGTCTCGATCCTTTCTCCGGCATGGGCGCCCGACGGCAAGAGCGTCGTGTTCAGCGGACTCTCGATCTCGGGCTACTCCGACTTGTACCGGCTCTGGCTCGCCGATCCGGGTGACTCGGCCGGCGCGGGGCGCCTCGAGCGGCTCACCTCCGATCGCTACGAGGACATCGATCCTACCGTGAGCCCCGACGGCGAGACCGTCGTCTTTTCGTCCGATCGAACGCCGTTCGGTTCTGCGGGCGCGCACAACCTGTTCAGTCTCGACCTCGTCTCGGGCGAGATCCGCTATCTGACCTACGGCAACTGGCGTGACGAAACCCCGCGCTGGGGCGGTCCCGACAACGACCGCATCTACTTCTCGAGCGATCGCGACGGAACCTTCCAGGTGTACTCGGTGGATTCCGCCGGTACGGGACGTCGCGAGACCAGGACGCTGAACGGCGCGTTCGATCCGCAATGGGTTTCCGGCCCGCACGGCGGCCTGCTGTTCGGCGCGTACGCGGACCTGAGCTTCAACATCTACGTCGCGCAGCCGATCGACGATCCCGCCGGCACCTTTTCGCTCGCGAATGCCGACAGTCTGCCGAATCCGATGTGGAGCTGGGGGGAGCTGTCGCACCCGCAGTACGCCCGGACCGACGGCGTGCCGTACGAGCGGAAGTTCAGTCTCGATTTCGCCGCCGGCGACGCCGCCGTCGCGCCCGGGGTCGGATCGGCGCAGGGAGCGGTGTTCGCGTTCAGCGACCTGCTCTCCGACCACATGGTGTTCTTCACCCTGTCGTCGTTCCAGACCGGCGGATTCGGCAGCCTGCTCGATAACGTGAACGGGACGGTGTTCTATCTGGATCAGTCCCGGCGGATCAACTGGGGGCTGGGCGCGTTCCGGCAGCGCGGCCTGTTCTACGAGGGCGATTTCAATACGCTGTTCGAGGAGCGCTCCTACGGCGTGTTCGCGCAGGTGCGGTATCCGTTCACGCGCTTCCGCCGCATCGTCGGCGAATACCGCATCGAACGCTCGGACCGCTTCGACCTGCTGTCGGACGAGGTCGACGAGCCGCGGCGCCTCGGCTGGCTCGCGTCCAACTATCTGACGTACGTCAAGGACAACACCCTCTGGCTGCAGACGGGGCCGATCGACGGCGAGCGCTACAATCTCACCGCCGGGCTCGTGAACGATCTGAGCCACGGCCGCTTCGATTCGTGGCTCGTCTCGGCGGACATTCGGAAATATCTGCGCACCTCGATGAACAGCGCGGTGGCGCTGCGCGTCCAGGGCTACGCCTCCGGCGGCGAGCGGCCGCGCCGGATCAGCATCGGCGGCTCCTGGGGACTGCGCGGCTACCCGCGCTACGGCTACGTCTCGGGAACGCAGGCGTGGCTCGTCAACGCGGAGTACCGGTTTCCGATCACCGACTTCCTGACGATCGGCTTTCCGTTCGGCGCAGCGCGGTTCCCCGGCGTGCAGGGCGCGTTGTTCGTCGACTACGGGCGCGCCTGGTCGCGCGGCACCACGCAACGCGGCGTCCTCGGCTCGAGCGGGCTCGGGCTGCGCATGCCGATCGGACCGCCGCTCGTGCTGCGGCTCGACATCGGGTACCGGCTCGGCACCACGAACCTCGACTTCTACGGGCTGCCCGCGGACGCGCGCAATCGGCGCTTCGTGGACTTCTTTTTTGGCTTCAACTATTGACCCGGCTGCGCTCGCTTTCCTACATTGGCGCCTGTACGTTGCTCGCCGCGTGCCCGGGTCTGCGGCCGCCGGGGCCGCTCGTGCCGGTGCCGTTGACGCCGGCGCCGCGCGACAGCGCGTTGCGGTGGACGCGCGCGACGCTGCCGCGCACGCCGACGCTGATCCGGTTTCGCTGGCGCTACGAAGACGAACAGGTGAAGTACGCGGGACGCGGCACGGCCCGCATCGCGCCCCCCGATTCGATGCGGTTCGACTACGCGGGACCGCTCGGGTTGGGCAGCGGCGCGGCGGTCGTGATCGCCGATTCGGTGCTGTGGGCGGACCCGGAGAAGAACTTTCGCTCGCTGGTGCCGGCGATCCGGATGTTGTGGGCGGCGTTCGGCATGGTGCGGCCGCCCGCGGAGGATGCCGAGCTGTTCGCGGCGGAGCTCGTCGATTCGCTCAGCCGCAAGCGGCGCGTGGTGTGGCGGTTCGCGGAGGCGCAGGACACGCTCGAGTATCTGGCGACCGACACGGCGGGTCGCGCGCTGTCGCTCGAAGCGGAATGGCGCCGCCGCGGAGAACGCGTGGCGCGCAGCCGCACCCAGTTCGATGCCGCCCAACGCCCCTCGAGCGCGCGGGTCGATTTTTTCGAGGCGGGCGAGCGGAGGGCCAGGTTTGAGCTCACGGTGGGAGTCGTCGACACGACCGCGGTCCTTACGCCGGCGCTTTGGCGCAGCCGGCGCTAGCGCCTGCGCCCTCTGGCTCGCGGCCTGCCTGTACGGCTTTGCCGGGGGCACGCTTCCCAACGTCAAAACCGTCGCGATTCTTCCTTTCGAAAACGACACACCCGAGCCGTCCCTGACGCAGGAAGTCAGTGAAGCGGTGCGGCAGGCGTTCGAGGGGCGGCTGGGATTGCGCGTCGCGCCGGAGGCGAACGCCGATGCGCTCGTGCGCGGCCGGATCGCGCGCTACGATCCCGACGTGCCGATCTCGATCCAGCCGGGGCAGGGCCAGGTCACGGTGACCAAGCGCAAGGTGCAGCTCGCGGTCGACGTGGAGATCCTCAACCAGCGTGAGGGCACCACGGTGTGGAAGCGCCAGGTCCTGGTGGACGGAGAGTACAATCCCGGCCAGGAAGCGCAGGGACGGCGGGTCGCGCTCGACAAGCTGGTGCAGGAGATCGTGGACGGAGCGCAGTCGCAGTGGTGACGCGCTCGCGGCGCGGGGCCAGCTCGAGCGGCTGCCTGCTGTCGCTGCTGATTTTCGTCGCCGTCCTCTATTACGGCGTGAACATCGGCGAGGTGTACTTCCGCTACTACCGCCTGCTCGACGAGATGCAGACCCAGGCGCGCCTCGCGCCGGGGCTCGACGACGGCACGATCGCGCGCCGCATTCAGGCGGCGATCGACGAAATCGGCGTTCCCGATTCCGCCGGCACGCGCCAGCTCCGGATCCGCCGCACCGCCTCGCCGCGTGAGATCGTCATCGAGACGCATTACAGTGAGCCGGTCGCGTTACCCTTCTTCAATCACACCTTCTCGTTCCACCCCAGGGCGTCGCAGCCGCTCTGAACACCGCCGCCAAGATCCGCTCGCCCGACGACGCCGCGCGCTGGCGAGCCCAGCAGGGTAAGGTCGTGTTCACGAACGGAGTGTTCGATCTGCTGCATCCCGGCCACATCGCGCTGCTCGAGGCGGCGCGCGCCGAGGGAGACGCGCTCGTCGTGGGCGTGAACAGCGATGCATCGGTGCGGCGCCTCGGGAAAGGCGGCGACCGGCCGGTGGTACCCGAGCGCGACCGGGCGCGCGTGCTCGCCGCGCTCGCGGCGGTCGATTGCGTCGTGCTGTTCGATGAAGACACGCCGCTGTCCCTGATCCGGCGCCTCAAGCCCGACGTCCTCGTCAAAGGAGCCGACTACGCCCGGGAGGCGATCGTAGGCGGCGATGACGTGGAAGGGTGGGGTGGCCGCGTGGTCCGCGTGCCGCTGGTGCAGGACAAGTCCACGACGTCGCTGCTCGCCAGACTGCGTCGCAACGGATGAAGCTGCTGGTCGGCACGCGCAGTGCGGGGAAGACGCGCGAGATTCGCGAGCTGTTCGCCGGGCTCCCGTTCGAGCTCTCATTTCCCGCCGACCGGATGCTGGACCCGCTCCCCGAAGAGGCTGATCTCGAGCGCAGCCTGAGCTACGCCGAGAACGCTGTTTCCAAGGCCCGCTATTACGCCACGCGCGGCGGGCTGCCGGCCGTGGCGGACGACTCCGGACTCGAGGTCGATGCGCTCGGCGGCGCGCCCGGTGTCCGCTCGGCGCGGTGGTCCAAGAGCGGGAGCGACAGCGACAACAACGCCTTGCTGCTCGAGCGGCTCAAGGATGTCCCGGAAGCGCAACGCTCGGCGCGTTACCGCTGCGTGGTCGCGTTCCTCGCGACGCCCAGCAGCGTGCCGGAGATCGTCGAAGCGACCTGTGAGGGGTTCGTGCTCACCGAACCGCGGGGCAGTGGCGGGTTCGGGTACGATCCGTTGTTCTACTCGAGCGATCTCAAGATGACGTTCGCTGAAGCCGCCGCCGCCGCGAAGCACCGTGTCTCGCACCGGGGGCGCGCGTTCCGGGCGCTGATCGAGGTACTGCTTCGACGCTCGACGTAGTAGCTTTGCAACTTCGGAGCTGGGCAACTTGCACTGTCAGTACCGGGGTGTGGCGCAGTCCGGTAGCGCGCCTGGTTTGGGACCAGGAGGTCGCGGGTTCGAATCCCGCCGCCCCGATTAACCCTCCTCCACCTGCGGTCGCAGATACTTCTCGTAGCAGTCGTCGCACACACCGTGACTGAACCGGGCCCCCGAGCGCGCCTCGACGTAGCGCTCGAGCGGCGTCCACGCGCCGTCGGTGTCGCGAATGCGCTTGCAGTAGCTGCACATCGCGAGCAGTCCCTCGAGCGTCATCAGCTCTTCGCGCAGCCCCAGGATCCGCTCGGCCACCTCGAGCCGGGCGATCAGCTCTTCGGGAATGATCGGCTTCGTAATGAAGTCGTCGACGCCCGCCTTCATCGCTTCGAGGAAGTTGCTGAGCCCGGTGCGGATCGTCTGCATCATGAAGTAGGTGTACGGCCCGGGCGGCTGCGCCCGGATCTTGCGGCACAGCTCGATGCCGTCCATCGCCGGCATGAGCCAGTCGGACACGATCACGCGGTGCCGGGCGACGCGCCACAACCCCCAGGCGTCCACACCGTTCTCGACCGCCGTCACCTCGTGCCCTTGCGCGGTCAGGATCGCCGTCAGCGTTTGTCCCGCGACGGCATCGTCCTCGGCGAGCAGGATCTTCATGACTCCTCCGACATGGCCGCGCGCTGGTGGCGCAGGTATTCGGTCACGTGGTGGGCGACCGGACTGACGAGCTCGAACGTCTCCTTGGCGGCCTCGACGTCCCCCGCGCGCGCGCTCGTTTCGACTCGCTCGAGCAGCTCCGCCAGCTCGCGCGCGCCGATCGTCGCCGCGGCGCCGCGGAACACGTGCGCGGCTTTCGCGATCTCGGCGCCGCTGCCGTTCGTCGCGGCCGCGGCGAGCGCCGCGAGGCGGTCGGGGCCCTGGCGCACGAACGTATCCACGATCGAGTACAGCGCCTGCTCGGCACCCGCCTCGCGCAGCGTCATGCGGAAACCTTCGAGGTCCACGGGGGGAGCGGCTCCAGCGGCCGGCGCGGCCGGCTCCGGTTTCTTACCGTCGGCGCTGCCCTCGACCAGCCCGAACAGCTCGTGCGCCTTGAACGGCTTGGCGAGATAATCGGACATCCCCTTGGAGATACAGCGTTCGCGCTCGCCCGAAAGCGCGTGCGCCGTGAGACCGATGATGGGAATCGTTTTCCCCTTGTCCATCGCGCGGATCGCCGCGGTCGCTTCAAAGCCGTCCATCTCGGGCATCTGGATGTCCATCAGAATCACGTCGTAGTCGCGCTGGCTGAGCGCCTCCACCGCTTCGCGCCCGTTGCCGGAGACGTGCACTTCGTGGCCGCGCTTGACGAGCATCGCGACGGCGACCTGCTGGTTCACCGGATTGTCTTCGGCGAGCAGGACGCGCAGGGTCCGGCGCGATTCCGCGATCGTATGCCGGGTCACGACCTCCGGCGTCCCGGCCTCTTCGGGAGAGCCGGCCAGCACCGTTCCCATCGCTTCGAGCAGATCGGCGCGTGAAATCGGCTTGGTCAGGTAGCCCCGAATCCCGAGCTCGCGGCAGCGCTCGCCGTCGCCCCGCTGTCCCGCCGACGTGAGCATCAACAGGTTCGTCGTGGCGATGGCCGGCTCGCTCCGGACCGCGGTCGCGAGCTGGAACCCGTCCATGTCCGGCATCTGCACATCGAGAATCGCGAGATCGTAGCGCGCCTTGCGGGCCACGGCGCCGCGCAGGGCGGCGAGCCCGTCGGCGGCGGTCGACGCTTCGTCCACGTGAATCCCTTCGGCCGCGAGCATCTCGCGCAGGATGCGCCGGTTCGTCTGATTGTCGTCGACGATGAGCATGCGACGCCCGCCCAGCGCGGCGAGCGCCGTCCCGCGCGTCGACGGCGCCGTGTCGACGGGAAAGGTGAGGGAGAACGAAAACTCGCTGCCGCGCCCGACTTCGCTCGTGACGGCGAGCTCGCCCCCCATGAGCCGCACCAGGCGCTGCGAGATCGCGAGGCCCAGGCCGGTGCCGCCATACCGCCGGGTCATGGTCGAGTCAGCCTGCGTAAACTCCTTGAAGACCGCGGCGATGTGCTCCGGGGCGATGCCGATCCCGGTATCGCGAACCGCGAACCGGATCGCGGCTTGCCCGTTGGTCGACGCGGCGCTCACCGACACCACCACTTCACCCTGCTCGGTGAACTTGATCGCGTTGCCGATCAGGTTCATCAGTACCTGGCGCAGCCGCGTCGGATCGCCACGGACGGCGCGCGGGACGTCGGGAGCGACCTCGGCGAGGAGCTCGAGGTGCTTCTCGCGGGCGCGCACCGCCAGCAGGCTGGCGGTCGCGTGCACCACCTTGGACACGTCGAACGGAATAGACTCGAGCTCGAGGTGCTCCGCTTCGATCTTCGAGTAATCGAGGATGTCGTTCAGGATCATGAGCAGCGCTTCGGAAGACGATCGCACCAGCTCGAGGGCGCGGCGCTGCTCGACGCTCAATTCGGTGTCGAGGATCAGCTCCACGAATCCGAGGACGGCGTTCATCGGGGTGCGGATTTCGTGGCTCATGTTGGCGAGGAACGCCGAGCGTGCCCGCGCCACCCGCTCGGCCAGATCCCGGGCTTCGCGCATCACTCCTTCCGCGCGCTTGGCGGCCTCTTCACTCACCGCGAGCCGTGCGGTGACTTCCAGATGCTCGACCAGCGTCAGGTGGGCGCGTCGCGCCACGAGCACCATCACCAGCGTGAACAGCGCGACGACGAGGGAGGCCGCGAGATGATGCTCCTGGTCGCTGGTGGCGAGCGACACGAACACGGGCAGCGTGATGCCGGCGACGAAGCCGCGAATGCTCAGCGGATCGGCGGCGAGCGTTGTGAGCGCGCTGGCGATGATGCCGGCGAGCACTACCAGGATCAGCGCGGCATCCTCGAACGGCACGACCGGGAGCACGAACGCCGCGCCCACGCCCCACGTAATCGCCAGCAGAGTGACTGTGGTGCGAACGCCGTTGCGCACCGCGCGATCGGTCAGCGCGCGCCGCGAGCTGACGAGCAGCCAGGTGCCTCGTGCAAGGGCGGCGAGCGCTACCGCCGCGCCCCAGGCCAGCAGGAGCTCGTGCGGCCCATCCGACCAGGCGATGGCGAGGACGATGCTGATGAGGACGGGATGGGCGAACACGGCGAGTCCGCTTTCGCGGACCAGGCGAGCTTGCAGCAGGCGGGCGAGGTCGGAGCGGATTCGCTCGTCCGTCGCGACCGCCAGTTCCGGACGCGCGTCGTTCAGACGCGACTCAGGCATGGGCTACATGGTAAGACACAGGGGAAAAACGTACTAGGGCGATTTTGCGGCATTGGCGGGGGGTGAGGCGGCGTTAAGTTGTAGGCTGCGCTTCGGCACCAGCGCCCGTAGCTCAGGTGGATAGAGCAGCAGCCTTCTAAGCAGGCACGGCCAGCGCACACCAGCGCTGGCCGTTGTGTTTGAGCACGTAATCTGGTTCGAGCGATTGCCCGCGCTCGGGTGAAATGAATTGTTTGGCACCACCATTGGCACCACGGCGATCGTGAGGTTACAGCGACTACGCTCGACGTACTGCGGTACCCCAGCAGCAACTGGTCCACGACTTTGGGAAGTCAGCGAGGTAGAGTGACGTCATACGGTCGATTCGGAACCCCCCCGCTGCGATAAGAGAGGGAATGTCCCGTGTGAGATAAAGACCCGCGAACACCCGGTGATGAATCGGCTCCCACCACTTCTGCCAGCGCCGAACTTGGGGGTTGGCGGCGACAGTGTTCTCGAGAAAAATGAGCTTGCCACCGGGCTTCAAGACCCGTGCAATACTGCCCATCGCCTCTACAACGGCTGGAATTGTGCACAAGGTGAAGGTGCTGACGACCGTGTCCACCGTTCCGTCATCCAGGGGAATGCGTTCGCCCGGCGCAGCAAGAAATTGGACATTCAGTTTCGTCCGACGACGTTCCCGTTCTGCGAGCTGGAGCATCTCCGGGTTGGGTTCGAGCGCGTAGAGGATGGTGATTCTTCCAGCGTCGTAATGGACGAAGTTGGCACCAGAACCAACGCCGATCTCGAGCACTGTCCCGTGAGCCAGAGGCACGATCTGCCTGCGAAGGTCGAGGATAGGCCCTGGATTCCCCAGCCAGCGAACGAGGCGTGGGTAGATACGGTTTTGATAGAAGGTGCTATTCACCTGCTTGATTCAATGAGTCCACGCGGCACAAGCAGTAGATGAAAGCTTGGAGTACTCCTGCGGGAG
>DASSUS010000053.1:0-12130 GCA_035706765.1 Gemmatimonadales bacterium | reverse complement strand
CCAGAACAGCGGCTTTTCACCGGCGCGATCGCGCGCGAGGATCAGACGCCGGCGCGCGTCGTCCCAGATCGCCAGCCCGAACATGCCGTCGAGCTTCGCGACCGCGTCAGCGCCGAACCGCTCGTAAAACGGAACGACGGTTTCGATGTCGCCCGTCGAGCGGAATGGATACTGCCACCCCGGGCCCGACGCCTGCCGGCGCAGCTCGGGAGCGTTGTAGATCTCCCCGTTGCACACCATCCACACGCGGCCATCGGGACTCTGGAACGGCTGGTCGCCGGTGGTGAGATCCATGATGGCCAGCCGGCGCGCGCCGATCCGCGCCCGCTCGTGCCCCACGATGCACTCACCATCCGGTCCACGGTGGCGCAGCGCCGCCGCCATCCGCGGGATCGCGTCGGGATGACGCAGCGCCCGCTCCCGGCGCGCTATCGCGCCGAAGATGCCGCACATGGTCCATAGGCCGCGTAGCGTCCTTCGACGGCGAGCAGCGGCACCGCGGCGTCGAGCAGCTGGCGCGAGCGCGTATCTCCGGCGCGCGTCACGAACACGGTGGGGGTGCGGCAATCGGCGAGCCGGTCGCGCCAGTAGCTCTGCGGCTTGAGCGGAGAGTCGGGCAGGGCGCGATACTGCTCGTGGTAGTCGGCGATGAAATTGCTCGTGAGCTCGCGACCGGTCCCGGTTGCGACTGGAATCGTCCGCCGCAGATAGAAAGGCAGGGACGGCGGAAACGCGGCGACGCCGATCACTTCGGCATCGCCGACGTTGTGAATGACGGTCGCCATGATCTTGGCCGAACGATCCTCGCCTACCGCCTCCAGCAGGCGCCCCGAAACGATCGGCATCAGCATGACCGGGAGCGCGTACCCCATCACGACGAGCGCGCGCCCTCCGAGCCACACCATGAGCGCCGACGCGATCAGCCCCGCGCCCAGCGCGAGGGCCGTCGGCGGAATGGCGGCGCGCTCGGCGGGCGTCAGATCGATCGGCGCGGGCAGCCACAGGGTCAGCGACACGAGCGCGATTCCGGCGAGCGCCGCGAGCCCGACGTACACCCGGCGCCCCGCGCCGATGCCTCCGCCGAGCTCCGGCGCGGCGCGGGTCAGAATCCGCGCGGCCGCGAGCGCGAAAGGCGGCATCAGCGGGAGCACGTAATGGGGGAGCTTGGAGCGGTTCAACGTGAAGAACAGCAGCGGAACGAGGACCCAGCACGCGAGCAGCATCGCGTCCTGCGCTTGCGGGTTGACGCGCCGCGCCGACCAGACCCAGCGCCAGTTCTTCCAGCGCGAGAGCGCGGGCACGATCCAGGGAAAAGCGGCAATCGGCACGATCGGCAGATAGTACCAGAACGGCGCGGTCCGATGGAAGCGCGCCGTCGTGACGCGCTCGAAGGTCTCACGCACGAACACGTAGTGCGGGAATTCCGGAATCCGCGCCGAGACCGCGAGAAACCACGGCAACGCCACGAGCGCGAACACGCCCAGTCCCGCGAGCGGAAACAGGCGCCGCGCGCGCCGGCCGGTGAGAAGCGCATAGGGAATCATCGTGGCGAGCGGAATCAGGATCGCGAGCGGGCCTTTGGTGATCGCTCCCAGGCCGATCGCGGCCCACGCGAGCACCGGACGCTCGTCCCAGAACGCGAGAATGGCGAGTGTCGTGCAGCACGCTAACGCGCTATCGAAGATCGTCGTGCGCGCGTAGGCGAGCACCAGCGGCATCGTCGCGAGCGCGACGGCCGCCAGCCAGGCGGCGTCGCGACCCCAGCGCCGCCGCGCGAACACGATGACGACGACCAGGGTCGCCAGCGTGAACAGGTACGCCGGCAAACGCGCGGCGGTCTCCGTTGGGCCGAGCACTTCCATGACCGCGGCGGCAGCCGCGAAGTAGACGACGGGCTTATCGAGGTAGGGCAGCCCGTCGAGATGCGGCAGGATGTAGTCGTTCGTCTGCGCCATCTCGCGCGCGACTTCCGCGTTCCGGCCCTCGTCGGGATCGAACAACGCGTAGCCCCCCAGGTCGAAGCCGAGTGCGAGCGCCGCCGCGAGCAGCAGAACCGGCCACCGCAGGTAGGCGCCGAGAGGCGGGAGGGGAGGGGAGGCTGGAGAGCTAGGAACTGGGAGTTTGAGGTGTGGAAGGGGGTGGCGGCTGCACCGGAGCGACCGGCATCTGCGAGACCGTGATCGGCACCGTCGCCTTGCGCTCGCCATCCACGGTGATTTCGAAGCGGTACTGCCCCGCGCGCGGGAACGGCACGTCGAACACCAGGACCGCGGCCGCCTCGATCTCGGTGACGCCCGCGGGAGGCTCGGCGAAATTCACGGTGCCCGAGCCTCCCAGCATTTCCGCGTCATCGTCGTCCAGCAGCTTGATCTGCACCTGATGCTCGCCGATTTCGGTTCGCTTGCCCTTGAGTCGCAGCACGAGGTGCAGGCGCGGGTGCATCGCCGGAAACTGCGGCACCCAGATGTGCTGGAAGATGCCGAGCACCGACATCTTGCCGGACTGGTCGACCAGCGCGTAATCGGCGACGACGGCGAAATCGAGATGCATCTATTTCTTCGAGACCGGCACCGAGTATTTGGTCTTGTCCCATGCGAACGTGAGCGCCGTGGCCTCGCCAGCCGGCTCGAACGCGATCACGAACTGCTCGACCGGCGCGGCCAGAGTCTCGACCTTCGCGTCCACGCGCACGAGATCCTGCGCGGGGTCGTACATCGTGCCCCACTGACCGGTCTGCTTGTTGATGATCAGCTTCCATCCGCTCTGCGTCGGCAGCGTCCACAGCGTGTACTTGCCGGCCGGCACCGTCGCGCCGCCGATCGTGAGATCGACCGGGGTACTGAACTGAGTGGCCGCGTTCGCGCCGGTCCGCCACACTTTGCCCCACGGCTCGAGCACGCCGAAGATTTGACGACCGCGCAGCGACGGGCGGCTGTAGTCGACCCACACGGCGGCGCCGCCGATCGTTCCGCGCGCGGTGTCCCGCGGCGAGAGCTGGCCCAGCGGGCGATTCGCGAACGCCGGACCCGCCTGTGCCATCGGCACCGATGCGACGCGCTGCACGTCGACCTGCACCGTGCTGCCTTTGCCGGTGAGCCAGAGCAGCCGGCCCTGCCGGTCCAGCACGAACGTGAACGGCCCCAGGCCGGCGAGCTGCCCGTCGCTGAACATCAGCCGGAGCGTGTCGCCGCCCAGCTTCTTCACGTAACCCCCGCTCGTCTGACTCGCGGACGCGAGCGCGGTGAAGGCGGCGCTGTCTTTCCCGCTCGCCCGGGCCCAGCGGCCGTACTGCTCGATCAAGCCGTAGACGTGGATCTGATAGGGCCACGTCCCGCTCGGCGCCGCGATCTTCTGCGTCACCGTGCTGTCGCCGCGCGGTATCGTCCAGACCGAAGTGTCGCCGGCGAACGCGATGCCGAGCTTCGTCTCCATCGGGCCAGGCCCGCCGCCGATGTTGTGCGTGATCACTTCGAGCTTGCGGATGGTTCCGTCGGGATTGAGGTCCGCCGTGTAGATGCGGTGGAGGCTGCGGGGGGAGCGGATCACGTACTCTCCGCGCATCTGCTCCGCCGTGCGCGTGTACTGCTCGAGCGACAGCGTGTCGTTCCCGATCTTGACGACGAACGCTCCAGAGTCCTGTACGGTGACGGCCAGTGCCAACAGCAATGCGATCACAGCTCCTCCGGTTTACGAGACGCGAATCGACTTGATCTCGTCGTTGCCCCTGATGGCGTTCACGACGTCCATGCCTTTGGTGACCTGACCGAACACGGTGTGCACGCCGTCGAGGTGGCGCTGCGGCGAGTGACAAATGAAGAATTGGCTGCCGCCCGTGTCCTTGCCGGCGTGCGCCATGGAGAGGGTTCCGGCGACGTGCTTATGCGTGTTCTTGTGAGTCTCGCACTTGATGGTGTAACCCGGCCCACCCGTACCGACCGGCCCCTTTTTCGATTTCGAGTAGGGGTCGCCGCCCTGGATCATGAAGTTGGGGATGACGCGATGGAACGTGGTGCCGTCGTAAAAGTTGGAGTTCGCGAGCTTTTCGAAATTGGAAACGGTCGCGGGCACTTCGTCCGCGAACAGCTCCAGCTCGATGGTACCCCTCGCCGTTTCAATGACTGCCTTCTTGTTCGCCATTACATCCCCACGTTGATGGTCTAGGAAAGTAACAGAGCCTCGAGCTTCCCGGGCGTCGCCACGGGCAGCGAGCACGCCGTGCCGACGCACACCGTCGCCGCCGGCGCGGCCGCGATCTTCCGGATCACGATCTTGCGCGGCCGGTATTGCTGCAACGCGAGCAGGTGCATGGCGCAGGCGGGGCCGTCGCCACGCGGGCCGGCGACTTCGATGCGCGTGACGGGATGCACCGCCCAGTCGATCGCGCGCACCAGCGTCACGCCATGGAGCGACAGCTCCCGCGCGCTTCCGGCGAATGCCCCGAGCTGGCGATCGAGCTTTTTCCGCCACTCGGAATCGTCGCCGAGCGCCCAGAGCCGCGCGAGCACAAGTGCCGCGACGCCGTTGGGAGACGGCGTCGGCGCGTCCTGGACCGGCTTCGCCCGGGTCGCGAGATAGGCCATGCCGCCGCTCTGCGCGATGTCGAAATACCCGCCCGCGGGGTCGCCGTGCGCCCGCTCGCAGTAGGTCATGACTTCGATGGCGCGCTCGGTCCAGCGCTCCTCGCCGGTAGCTTCGAAGGCGTCGAGGAACGCGGCCGCGGCCTGCACGTTGTCGTCGAGCATCCCACGCGGCTCGGCACGTCCCAGGACGTGCGACATCCCCGCTCCTGCGTCCCACGCCTCGGTCCAGATCCGTTCGAGCACTTTCAGCGCGAGCGCATTACACTCCGGACGATCGAGTACCGCGCCGGCCTGGAGGAATGCTCCCGCCATCATCGCGTTCCAGTTCACATACGGAGTGCGATCCACGAAGGGCGCGGTGCGCCGATCCCGGGCCGATTTGAGTTTCTTGATCGCACCACGTAGCAGCTGCCATTCGTCGTCGGACGCCGGATCCTGCTTCCACCACAACACATTTTTTCCCGGGTTGTGGTGCATCTCGCCGGTCTCGAGAACGTCAAAGACCCGCGCGACGACCGCGCTTTCCTGCGCCGTCAGCGCGGCGTTCACTTCTTCGAGCGTCCAGGTCCAGTAATCACCGTCGTCGCCGAACGTGACGTCGGCGTCCTGCGACGTCGCGAACGAGCCGTCGTCGTTGACCATCACTTCGAGCACCCAGGCGACGATCCCCTCGGCCACTTCGCGGTAGAGCGGGGTGCCGAGCTGCTGGTACGCCGACAGGTAGGCCCGCAACAGCTCGGAGTTGTCGTAGGACATCTTCTCGAAGTGCGGCACGATCCAGCGCTCGTCCACGGAATAGCGATGGAAGCCGCCGCCCAGGTGATCGCGGATCCCGCCGCGTGCCATGCCGTCGAGTGTTTTCTCGACGATGTCGCGCGGCCACTCGAGCCCGCCGCGGCTATCGTACAGCCGAGCCAGCATGAACTCGACCGCCCCGGCGTGCGGGAATTTCGGTGCGCTTCCGAATCCGCCGTAGCGCACGTCGAACAGCCGCGCCATCTGGTCCGCCGCGCCGCTCACGAGATCGGAGCCGATCGCGCCCGGTTTGGCTTCGTTCAGCGTTTGGACGACGTGCTCGCGGATCGCCCGGGCGTTCGTGGTGATGCGGTCGCGCTCCTCGCGGAAGGCGCGCGCAATTTCCATCAGGACGCGGCGAAATCCGGGGCGGCCATACGGATTGTTGTCGGGGGGGAAGTAGGTGCCGCCGAAAAAGACCTCGCCGTCCGGCGTGAGAAACGCGGTCAGCGGCCAGCCGCCCTGACCGCTCAGCGCCTGCACGGCGCGCTGGTAGCGGGAGTCGACGTCGGGCCGCTCGTCGCGATCGACTTTTATCGCGACGAAATCACGATTCAGCACCTCGGCGATCGCCGGATCCTCGTACGACTCGCCGTCCATCACGTGACACCAGTGGCACCAGACGGCGCCGATGTCGAGCAGGATCGGCTTGTGCTCCTCGCGCGCCCGAGCAAACGCCGCGTCGCTCCACGGCATCCAGTGCACGGGTTGATGCGCGGCGGACTTGAGGTATGCCGACCGCTCGGCCGCCAGCAGGTTAGACATCGAGATACCGGACGGCGGTCTGCGTGAGGAGCTCGGCGCCGATGACGAGCGCGTCTTCATCGATGTCGAAGGTCGGACTGTGATGCGGCGACGCGCCGCCGCCGCGCGGCGCCGAGCCCACGAACGCGAAGCAGCCCGGCACGCGCTCCAGGAAGAAGGCCATGTCCTCGCCGCCCATCGTGCGCACGCCGGTCCGCACGTTGCCCGCGCCCACCACGCCCGCGGCAACCTCGCGCATCAACGCGCTCTGCCGCTCGTCGTTGATCAGGGGGCTGCTGAGCCGGTGGTAGTGCACGCGGGCTTCCGCGCCGAACGCCCCGGCGATGCCCCGGGCCGTGTCTTCGACGAGACGCGGTGCATCTTCCCAAAACCCGCCGCCAAAGGTGCGAACCGTGCCGCGCAGATCGGCGCGCGCCGGAATCACGTTGAACGCCCGGCCGGCGTGCACCTCGGTGACGGAGAGGACGACCTCTTCCATCGGATCGCGCCGGCGGGATACCAGGCTCTGCAACCCCGTGATCACGTGCGCGGCAATGAGCACCGGATCGATGGTCTGGTGCGGGGCCGCGGCGTGACCGCCACGGCCCAGAATTTCGATCTCGAACTGATCGACCGAGGCCATGACCGGGCCGGCCATGATCCCGATGGTGCCCACCGGCAGATCGTTCCAGAGGTGAATGCCGAACGCCGCATGCACCGGCGGGCTTTCGAGCACCCCGTCCCCGATCATCGCCTGGGCGCCGTTCGACGCCTCCTCGGCGGGCTGGAACGCGAACTTCACGCTGCCGCCGAGCTCCAGCGGTGCGAGCCGGCGCGCGACCTCGAGCCCGATCGCAACGTGCCCGTCGTGGCCGCAGGCGTGCATCTTCCCGGCGTTCCGGGAGCGGTAGGGCACCGCGTTTGCCTCCTCCACCGGAAGCGCGTCCATGTCCGCGCGCAGGAGCACACAGCGGCCGTCTTTTCCTTCCTTCTTCTTTAATCCCACGACGCCCGTCCGGCCGATCCCCGGAGTCACCTGATAGTTGAAGGAGCGCAGCCGGTCCATGATCAGCGACGCGGTCCGCGTTTCCTCGAAGCCGAGCTCGGGGTGCTGATGAATGTCGCGCCGGGTCTCGACCAGACCGGCGCGATCGACGGGCGGGATGGTCATACCAGCGAGCTCGGGCACAGGCGGTTGAGCACGCAATCGCCGCACTGGGGCCGGCGCGCGATGCACACGCCCCGACCATGATGGATGAGAGTGTGCGAGAACCAGGTCCAATCGTCCCGCGGCACGATCTCCATCAGCTCCTGCTCGATTTTCACCGGATCACCGAGCCGCGAGAGCCCCAACAGCGCCGAGAGGCGCTGCACATGCGTATCGACCACGACCCCTTCGTTCTTCCTGAACCAGGTACCGAGGACCACGTTCGCCGTCTTGCGGCCGACGCCGGGCAGCGCGGTCAGCTCTTCCATGGTCTGCGGCACCTCACCCCCATGCCGCTCGACCAGCGCCTGGGCCATGCCGATGATCGACTTGGTCTTGTTCCGGAAGAAACCGGTGGACTGGATCTCTTTCTCGAGCACGCGGGGGTCGGCAGCGGCGTAGTCCGCGGCGCTGCGGTACTTCGCGAACAGGTGCGGCGTGACCATGTTCACGCGCGCGTCGGTGCACTGGGCCGAGAGAATCGTGGCGACGACCAGCTCGAGCGCGTTGCCGTGATTCAAGGCGCAGGTGGCGTCCGGATACGCCTTTTTGAGCCGCGCAATGATCTTGCGCGCGCGCGTCTTGCGCTCGGACGGGGCCTCTTTCGTCTTCATGGGTGTGCGCCGGAATCTACTCGACTGTTACGACGCGCTCCAATGCATCGCTGGAACCGGGGGCAACGGTCGATTCGTCGGCTGGAAGCAGGCTGAGGAGCCGGCAGGTGAGGAGCAACAACTCGCCCGCGTTGGCGACCGAGTGCAGCCCCGCCGACGAGCCGCCGGCGAGCATGGGGCCGAAGGGAGGGCTCCCGTCCTCGCGCGCCGCGGCGACTTCGATCTCGTTTCCGGCCGGTTCATCGTTGTCGGCGCGGCCCTCGATCCCAACCGCGCTGAACCCGGGGCGGTCGGGGCGCATCCCGAAGATCGCCAGGACCGACAGACTGCCCGGTCCGTCGCCGCGGCTGACGAACATGCCGTCGAGCGGCTCGGGCGGCGCCCCGGGGGTCGGCGAGCCCCACACGCGCAGCTCGGGCAACTGGAGATAAAGCGCCGGTTGCGGCAGCTCGCCGGTGATCTGGCGGGTACCGATGGCTCGCTGAAGCGCCTGCTCGCTGATGCGATAGACCGTCCCGCCACTCGACCAATGAAGGAACGCGGTGTGGAGCAGCAGCACGTGCGTCTCCATCGCCTCGGCGCCGGAACCCTCCGGGACGATTTCGCTCAGCAGGCGGCCGACCGGCTCGACCAGCACGAAGCGGTCCCGGTCGATCGGGGCCGCGCCTTCCTGCTGGAGCGCTTCAGTAATCGCGGGGAAGCGCAGCGCGATCTCGCCGAACGCGATGCCGAACGGAGTCGGCCTCATTGTCGCGGCAAAAAGGTGTCGAGTGCGTGCACGAAATCCTCCGTGGCTTCGACGTGAGGACAGTGCCCTACCGGCAGCTCGATGAGCTCGGCGTGCATCAACTCCGCAAGCTCGCGCGAGCCGGCGATCGGAATGGGATCGTAGGTTCCATGAACAATACGGCATTTCGGTGCGCTGTGGCCGGCGATGCGCGCGCGGATCTGTGGACGCAGATCGTAGTCCCCCAGGCTGTCCCACACCGCCTGCTGAGTTCGTGCGGTCACCCGAAACGCCGTGAGATTCCGGGCGTCTCGCGGGTCGCGGAAGTATCCCGCGACCGATAGCTCGAACGCGCGGCGCTGGTATGCGGCGGGATCACGCTCCCGCAGCCCGCTCGAGCGCAGCTCCTCGCGCTCGCGCTGGATTTCGGGCGCCGCCATGCGCCGGGAGAATTCCTCCTCGAACTGTCGACGGTAGGCGGCGGCGATTCCGGCGGGCGACACCAACGCCAGCCGCTCGACCCGCTCGGGATGCTCCAGGTAATAGAGGAGAGCAAGCAGCCCGCCCCAGGAGTAGCCGCACAGTGTCAGCTGCTGGAGGCCGAGACTCTCGCGGATGGCGTCGAGATCGGCGACATGCTCGCGCCAGCCGACGGGGGTCTCTCGGGGGACGGGAGATTGGCCGCCGCCGCGTTGATCGTAGTAGAACAGCGAGCGGTCCGTGGCGAGCCGGTCGTACTGCGGAAGCAGGTAGTCGTGATGCGCGCCCGGGCCTCCATGCAGCACGATCACGAGGGGACCAGAACCGACCTGGCGCGTGAACAGGCTGACGCCGTTTACCTGGAGCGCCACGCTACCTACAGCAGGACCGCGAGGGCGTCAGCGATTTCCTTGACGTCGGCGTGGGCGCGCTCGCCAAACGCATTGGGCACGTCGGAGTCGATGTCGATCTGGCCGAGAATGTGGTCGCCGCGCCGAATCAGCACGACGAGCTCTGACTTGGTGAAGGTGTTGCAGGCGAGATAATTCCCGATCGCGTTGACGTCGGGCACGTTCTGATCCTGTTTGACGGCGACCGCCGTCCCGCACACTCCCTTGCCCACCGGGATTCGGGTGTGGTCGGTGTCCCTGCCCGAATAGGCTTCGAGCTGGAGCTCGTTTCCGTGCAGCATGTACGCATAGACCGAGGTATACGGCGCGCCCCACGAGCGGATCCGGTCACAGGCCATTTGCAGCAACGCCTTGCGGCCCTCGTCGTGCAGGTGCGCCGCGCGCAGAGCGCGCACGACCTTCGTCGCTTCTGAGGACGTCGTTTCCGTCACGACGAGCGCTTCCCGAGCACCGCGGTGAGCCGGCGCTCTGCGCCATCCCGCCGGGTGATGATGACCACGGTGTCCCCAGGCTGATGGCTGCGCAGCGCATCGGTCATGTCGTAGAGATTCACGACTCGCTTGGCGCCGATGGTGGTGATCACGTCGCCCGCCTGCAAGCCGGCGGCTTCCGCCGGGCTTCCGGCGCGCACGCCTGAGATCTTCACACCATCGGACACGCCGCCACCGGTCATGTCGGGGATGGTACCGAGGTAGGCGCCGTAGCCCGATCCACCCGCCGTTGCCTGGGGACGAGGCGCGTCGACGAAGGTGAGCGAGCCGGACCGATTCGCGAGCGCGAGCGCCACGTCGGCAACGAACTGCGCCACCTGGACGATGCCGCCGATGTTGAGCTTGTCCCAATCGTCGGTGGCGCGGTGGTAGTCGTCGTGGAGATCGGTGAAGAAATGCAAGACGGGGCGCTTGGTCGCGTAGAACACCGCGTGGTCGCTCGGCCCCCAGCCGTCGCCCGAGGCGCGGAGATCGAACTTCGCCGGCGTGTTCAGCGAATCGAGCAGCGCGGGGAACTCCTTGGCGCTCGCCGAGCCGAGCGCCATCAGTCGCGCGTTCCGGAGCCGGCCCACCATGTCGAGGTTCAGCATCGCATACAGCGAATCGATCGGCTGGGGCAGCGAGTTCCGGACGAAATAGCTCGAGCCGATCGTCCCGAGCTCCTCGCCGCTGAACGCGACCAGGACGATGGTGCGGCCGGGCCGCCGATTGGCGAGCAGGCGTCCGATCTCGAGCAGCGCCGCGGTGCCGGAGGCGTTGTCGTCGGCGCCGTTGTGAACCGCGGTAGTGGTGTCGAGCGCCCCGAAGCCCCCCTGCCCGAGGTGGTCGTAATGCGCGCCGATCACGACGATCTCGCCCTTGAGCGCGGGCACAGTGCCCGGGATAACGGCGACGACGTTGCGGGTCGCGGTACCTCCCAGGCCCGTGTGCAGCACCGCCGGAGCATCGCGGGGCACGGTGAAGTCCTGGAAGGAGGCCTGCAATCCGGCCCGGGTAAAACCGTCCCGGATGTATGCGCCGGCGCGGTCCAGTCCGGCGGTTCCCAGACCTCTGCCTTCCTGCGCGTCGTCGGCGAGAAACCGGACGTCCGCGAGCACGCGCCGGGCCGCCGGCGACAGTGTGTCGCTTTGCTGGAGTGTGAGGCTGGTGGTCAACAGAATCAGTGCGATCATAGGCCGTACTCTATAGATTGAGCCTCCGCATGGCCACCCCGCAGGAATTCGCCGCGCACTTCACCCGGACGCTGGATCTGTTCCGTGATCCGGGCGCGAAAGAAGAGCAAAAGGCTCAATTTCGCATCCTGATTGCCATGCTGAAGACCCAGGGGCTGACCATCTCCGCAAGAGACGGGGGCGGACTCGTCGTGAACGGCGCGGTGCTCGACCGTGGACCATACAACTCCCTGTTGCAGCGGCTCGAATTTCATTCGGTGACCGATATAAAGATCCCTGCCGATCCGCCGCTGGCGGAGGCGTTCGAGCTGCTGCGCCTGCTTGCCGATCAGCCCGCCGATGAAGACGTCGCAGCCCGGTTCCGAGCGAGCGGCGCCCGGACCATCGGGGTCGCGATTCAGTCGCTGGTGGTCGAGGTGCCGCCCCCAGCACCACCTCCTGCACGATCGCCACCGGCTCCTCCTCGTGCTGCTTCAGACATTCCGGACATCGTGCGCGAAGGCAGCGGGGAGAGCGCCGCATTTTCGCCATCGACCGCCGCTTCGCGGTCCCCGGCGGATCTCATTGCCGAGCTGATCGAAAAGCCTTCGGGCCCCCAGGCCGGCGAGTTGCTGGCCGTGCTGGGCCGGCAACTCGAAACGGCGATGAAGGCCAATCGCGTAGCTCAGGCACTCGCGATTGTGGCCGGAGTGGTGCGGGCGGAGCAGCAGGTGTCCGATGCCAGCCGCAAGCGCCAGTATTCGATTGCGCTGAAGCGCATGTACACGAAGTCACTGCTCGAAGCGGTGGCCGAGGTCGCGAACCATCCGAGCGATCGGGAGGCGGCGCTGCTCGTGCTGCGCAGGGCAGGGGAGGACGGGGTCGAGGTGCTGCTCGACCTTCTCGTGGCGGCCCCGACGATCGAGGAGCG